>NZ_JAHKSP010000048.1:0-302517 GCF_021733735.1 Mycetohabitans sp. B2 | reverse complement strand
GTCGCGCTCGCAAGATCATAACGATAAGCATGATATTGGGGGGAGGGAAAAGATAATGAGAAGGCGCCTAGCACGTCGGCTAGTGCCGTTATCAATTCGGCCTGCCCAGACGCGTCCAATGCAGGAAGCCGGCTTAGAAGAGCCCGATATTCGCTTTCAATCTGCGGTGCATCAAGCCACAAGTTTGACGGCGATGTATGGCCGTAGATGGGTAGCATCGATGCGATGGCGCCCCAGGTGCTGCCTTGCTCAGGAGCGCGCCGCTCGGCGTCTGCATACACGAACCTATACAGATTGCGTTGGTACTGGATCGGCATCCCTTGTAGGGTCCCGATCATGTATTTTTGTACCTGCAAGCCTTGCTTTGGCACACGGCCCGCGGCTTGGAAGATTGCTATGAATAACTCGGGCTTCACTTTGTACTGCCTTCTTGCCCGTTGCCACAGCGCCTGAAGCAATTCAGCGCGCAGGGAGTCGGCGCCAATCCGCTCAATTTCGGTCAACAACTGTTGTACTGACGTGCGATCCAGCGCACCGGCATGGGAAATGCGTTTGCGGCAAAGCCAGCTCAATCGCCTTTCTTGCAGCGCGTGATAAGTCTGGCTGTTCACAGTGGATAGGTTGCCGATGTCGTCGAACGGCATGTGGTCGGCCACTTGCTGAAGGATCTCGGGCGGCAGATCATCGTACGTCGTCGGGCGCCCCGTTGAGTCATTGTGCGAGCATGTCATCAAGCGTTGCCGCGCGTGCATGCTGCTAGACGCTGCCAAACTTGTCAGATTAGGCGGGGCAGCTGCCGCAGAGCGACCGGCTTGCTGGTTCTGCATGGCGTAGAGTGCCATTTGAGCGCCGTGGGCGGCGGGGTTCGAATCAAAGTCCATCAGCGAAATTGTTAAGTTGTGTTTCTAATAGGCGTGGAAGTCACTGCCGGTGTCATCGGCGCACCCGCGCAGCGTCATCGCCATCGCACATCGTATTGATATGGTTTCGACAGCCGGAGCACTGGCCCATCCATTGCCAGGTGACCAAAGGCTAATGTCAATTGAACATGTGTCCAGTGTCACACTGTTGAGGTTTCTTTAATACTTTCGCCTGTTGCACTACATTCGTGATCTCTGCCGCTTGCTTTAGAGGCAAGTTGCCAAAATATCCACCCCGAGCCTGCGGTAACCAATCCGATGCAAATAAAGGTGGCACGAAAGATAGGCAGCGAATCCGTGCCCGTATCAATCGGAAACAGTGACTGGAAAAAAATTAATAAAACACTTGCGACAGTCACACTCAAGCTCATGGCCAGCATTTGGACAGTCGAAAACAGCGCATTGCCGCTGCTCGCGCCATGTCCGACCAGGTCTTTTAACGTCAGTGCGTTCATTGCAGTCGTCTGTATTGAATAAAAAGCACCGAAGGCAAGCAGCTGGATCATCCTTAATTCAGCTGGTTGCTCTGTTGAAACCAGAGCAAAGCTGGCGATTAATGCGCCCACCAACAGGCTGTTGCCCACTAGAACGCGGCGATAGCCGTAGCAAGTAATGAGAGGGGCGATGAATCGTTTTGCGCCCATGGCTGCCACTGCCACAGGTAGCATCATCATTCCTGCTTCATGCGGTGGATAACCGAGGCCGAGCTGCAATAGCAACGGGATGAGGTAAGGCAGCGCATCGCCACCGAGACGCGCGACCAAGCTGCCCACTAGACCCACACGATATGTACGTATATCTAATAAACTCAGCGAAAAAATCGGATGGTTGGTGCGCATCGCATGCCATCCATAGGCGGCGAATGCTGCTAAGCTGACACCTAATAACGTTACCACGATGGTGTTGGGCAGGTTGTCATCGGCTAGCCCATTGAGCGACAACGAAAATGCCAATACGCATACAGCGAACAATAAATAACCCTTCAAATCGAAGCGGTGCACCGACAGCTTTATATTGCTCATAACAATCCGACTTGCTATCAGAATCACTATGCCGATCGGTACATTCATTACAAAAATCCAGCGCCAGGAGGCAATCGATACGATCCAGCCCCCGAGCGTCGGTCCCAAGATCGCTCCAACCAGTCCAGGTATCGCCACGAAGCCCAATGCTTGGACATACTGGCTGGAGGGGAACGTTCGCATAATGGCTAACCGCCCCGCCGGCAGCAATACGCCGCCGCCCAGTCCTTGCACTATGCGCGCGATCACCAACTCGTCCAACGATCGCGATGCCGCGCAACCCATTGAGCCGATAGTAAATAAAGCAATGGCCGTCAAAAATACGGATCGTGTCCCAAAGCGATCGGCTAACCAGCCAGAGGCGGGAATCAACATAACCACGGTCAACGAGTAAGCGAGCACGATCGACTGCATGTGCAATGGATTTTTATTGAGGTGGCTGGCCATCGCTGGCAAAGCGGTATTCAGGATCGTGGCGTCAAGGGTTTGCATAAAAAAGCCAAGTCCCACGATCCATAGTAATCCAGATAAGGCTTTTTGATTTTTCATGTATTTATTTTATTAAGTCAGAAGAAGCCGCCGATTAGCACCGTGCAAAAAGCGATTATATTCGATTCGAAACTGTGACACACACCTTGGCGTGTCGAAGGGCCGCCGGCGCTTGTTGACCCAGCGATCCACTGCCGTCGAGATAACGGATTTAAGCTGCCGCAGTTTGCGCAGCAAACGCCGCCTCGTCCAGCGCGTGGTTCGCGCGTGTGTGGCGCAGCCAGTGACTGCTCGCCCGCCGCAGAGCGGCCGCCGCTCCTGGATACACCCGAGCTGCTGCGCGGCGCGCTTAAAGAGCCCCTTTTGTACAGCCGAGCTAGCGCATCCGGGTTGAGGGGCCGGCTCGTCTTCAAGTGGCCGATAAGTGGCGTATCCTTCTGTGCCGTCTTGAGCGTGCGGGGCGCGGGCCGCGACTGCTGTGCGTCGGCGAGTGCCGCTATCAACTGGAGCGGCATGGAAACGGCGCGTACGCATCGCTGCCGCGGTGCCCAACTGCGGCATGCTGGCGCTTGCGTCATAGTGTCGCGAGCGTGATTAAGCTTGAGTTGACTGCGGGGTCGTGCCGCGTCGAACCGGTAAACTTGTCGCATGACACTGTATGCAAATCCCGGCCGGGTCAATCTCGGCCATATGTTCTGGCTCCGTTGCCTGGCCATCATTGGCCAACTGGTAACGATCGCCGTCGTGCAGATCGCCTATGGCGTGCATTTGCCGCTCACCGCGATGCTCATCGTCATCGCGTTGGAAGTGGTCTTCAACATCTTGACGTGGATCCGCGTGGCTCAGGCCAAGCCGGAAACGCACATCGAGTTGATGGGGCAACTGTGGGTTGACCTCGGTGCGCTGTCCGCGCTGCTGTTCCTATCGGGTGGCACCACCAACCCGTTCGTGTCGCTGTACCTGCCCTCGCTGGCGATTGCGGCGGCGGTGTTGCCGTGGCGTCTGGCCGCCTGGCTCGCGGCGTTCGCGGTCGCCTGCTATTGGCTGCTCGGCTTCGACTCAGTGCCGTTGAACATGGATAACCCAGCCAACCTGTTCGATTACTACCGGGCCGGCATGTGGGTGAACTTTATGGTCAGTGTCGGACTGATCGCGTGGTTTGTCTCGCGCATGTCGTCCGCGCTGCGCAAGGGGGATGCGGCGTTGGGCGAAGCGCAGGAGCGGCTGTTGCGCGACGAGCGGGTGGTGGCGTTGGGCGCGCAAGCCGCCAGCGTCGCGCACGAGATCGGCACGCCACTGTCGACCATCGCGATGGTGGTCGAGGAGTTGCGCGAGCAGTCCCACACCGACCAGGCGCTTGTGCCCTACCAGGCCGATTTCGACCTGCTCGAGCAACAACTGGCGTTGTGCCGCTCGGCGCTCGCCCGGCTGCGTACGCGGGCGGCGCTGCCCACTGGTCAGCAACCGGTGGGCAGTTGGCTCGACGCATTCATCGAGCAGTGGCGGCTGCGTCACCCGCATGTGAATTTCTCGCGGATCGGCACGGCGCCCGCCGACGTGTTGGTCGCCGATACCGTGGCGGTCGGGCAAATCCTGACCATCTTGCTGGACAATGCGGCTCGGGCCAGCCGCGAATCGGTGACGCTGGAGGCGGCGTGCGACGACGACATGCTGGTCTTTGACATTCGCGACCGCGGTCCCGGCATTGCGCCTGAACGGCGCGCCAAACTCGGGCAGGCACCGGTCGAAAGCACGCAAGGGGGCCACGGTGTGGGTTTATATCTCGCGTTTACGACGGCGGCGCGGCTAGGTGGCTCGATCGAGCTGAGCGCGTTGCCGCAGCCGGCCACCACGGGCACCCGCGCGATGCTGCGCCTGCCCGCGATCCAAGCGCATTCAAGTGGAGAAGCACAATGAGCGAAATGAACTTTCTGGTGATCGACGATGACGAGGTATTTGCTGGCATCCTCGCGCGCGGCCTGACCCGGCGCGGCTATACCGTTCACCAGGCGCACGACCGCGACAGCGCGCTGAAGCTCGCCGATGCGCTGCCGTTCGGCCAGATCACGGTCGACCTGAACTTGGGCAATGATTCGGGGCTGCATTTGATCGCGCCACTGCGCAAGCTACAGCCCGAAGCGCGGATCCTCGTGCTGACCGGCTATGCGAGCATTGCGACGGCGGTGCAGGCCGTCAAAGATGGCGCGGACAATTATCTGGCCAAGCCGGCCAACGTGGAGACGATCCTGGCGGCGTTGCGCGTGGACGCAAGCGAGTCGCAGGCAGAGGAGGCGCTTGAGAATCCGATACCGCTGTCGGTGGCACGGCTCGAATGGGAGCACATCCAGCGCGTGCTGTCCGACAACGGCGGCAATATTTCGGCAACCGCGCGTGCGCTGAATATGCACCGCCGCACGCTGCAACGCAAGCTGGCGAAACGACCAGTGAAGCAATGAGCGGTGCAGGCACGGCGGCGAGTTGCGTGACAGCACGTGGCGTTACAGCACGTAGCGTGACAGGTCTTCGTTTTGCGATACGTCATTCAGTGCACTGTCCACGTACGCGGCGTCGATCTTGACCGATTGGCCCGAATGGTTGCCGGCCGAGAACGAAATTTCTTCGAGCAGCTTTTCGATCACCGTGTACAGCCGCCGCGCGCCGATGTTCTCAGTTTTTTCGTTAACCGAAAAGGCGATTTCCGCCAGGCGCTTGATGCCGTCGTCAGCGAACTCCAGGTGCACATCTTCGGTCGCGAGCAGTGCCTGATATTGCTTGACCAGGCTCGCGTCGGTGCGTACCAGGATCGATTCGAAATCACCAACCGACAGCGAATCAAGCTCGACACGAATGGGGAACCGCCCTTGCAGTTCGGGAATCAGATCGCTCGGCTTGGCCAGGTGAAACGCACCGCTGGCAATGAACAGGATGTGGTCGGTCTTCACCATGCCGTACTTGGTGTTGATCGTCGTGCCTTCCACGAGCGGCAGCAGGTCGCGCTGCACGCCCTGGCGTGACACTTCGCCGCCGCCGGCTTCCTGGCGCGACGCAATCTTGTCGATCTCGTCGAGGAAGACGATGCCATTTTGTTCGGCGTTCTGTACCGCGCGGGTCTTGATGTCCTCTTCGTTGACCATCTTGCCGGCTTCCTCATCGGTCAACAGCTTCAGGGCCTCCTTGATCTTGACCTTGCGGTGCTGCTTCTTGCCACCGCCAAGATTGGCGAACATCGAACGGATCTGCTCCGTCATTTCCTCCATGCCGGGCGGGCCCATGATGTCCATGCCGACCTGTGGCGCCTCGATGTCGAGCTCGATTTCCTTGTCGTCGAGTTGACCTTCGCGCAGCCGCTTGCGCAATGTCTGGCGTGTCGCGCTCTCGCGTTCGCTCTCCTCGCTGGTTGGGCTGAAGCCGACGGGACGCGCCTGCGGCAGCAGGATGTCCAGGATGCGGTCCTCCGCTAGATCCTGCGCCTTCGTGCGGACCTTGCGCATTTCGGATTCGCGCGTTTGCTTGACTGAGATATCGATCAGATCACGGACGATGCTGTCGACATCGCGTCCGACGTAGCCGACTTCCGTGAACTTCGTGGCCTCGATTTTGATAAACGGCGCGTCGGCGAGCTTGGCCAGGCGCCGCGCGATTTCGGTCTTGCCCACGCCAGTCGGTCCGATCATCAGAATGTTCTTCGGGGTGATTTCCTGACGTAATGGGTCTAGCACCTGCTGACGGCGCCAGCGGTTGCGCAGCGCGACCGCGACGGCGCGTTTGGCGCGGCCCTGGCCGATGATGTGCTTGTCCAGTTCGGAGACGATTTCAGCGGGAGTCATGGTAGTCATGTTCGGCATCCTTCAGGTGGCACCGGGCCTGGATCGGCCCGCAAGCCCCGATGCGCGGGCACAATGGCCGCGCATGGGGTCGCCCGGCACCCGGGCTTCATTTATTCGATGGTTTCGATGACGCGGCTGTGATTCGTGTAGATACACATGTCGCCGGCAATCGCGAGCGCCTTTTCGACGATGTCGCGCGCGCTCAGCTCAGTGTTATCCGCGAGTGCGCGGGCCGCGGCCTGTGCGTATGCGCCGCCTGAGCCGATGGCGCAAAGGCCGCCCTCCGGATCCAGCACGTCGCCGTTGCCGGTAATCACCAGCGTTGTTTCCGCGTCCGCGGCGATCAGCATCGCTTCCAGGCGGCGCAGCATGCGGTCGGTGCGCCAATCCTTGGCCAGTTCGACGGCGGCGCGGGTCAGGTTGCCCTGGTGCTTTTCCAGCTTGCCTTCGAAGCGGTCCAGCAGCGAGAATGCGTCCGCGGTGCCGCCGGCGAAACCCACCAGCACCTTGCCACCGTAGATGCGCCGCACTTTCTTGGCGCCGCCCTTCATGACGATGTTGCCCAGCGTCACTTGACCGTCGCCGCCTAGGGCAACGCTGTTGCCTCGCCGTACCGAGACGATGGTTGTGCCGTGATATTGCTCCATGTGGAATTCCTTTAAAGCGGGGTCGCGTGCCAGCGGCGCGGAACAGGACTGAAGTCGCGCGTCCCGGCCTATTTTAGGGCGGCTGGCGCAATATCAAGGCGTGCGCATGCGGGACGGTGCGGATATGACGCAAGGCGCGCGCGTCAGGCCGCAATGCGCCGCGCAAGGCTCGTGCAATAAACGCGCCCATCAATAAAAAAGGCACGCCTATCGCGTGCCTTCCGACGGGAGCCGGCCGGACCGTATCGCGCCATGCAGCGGCGCACTACACTTTAGTCGCCGAACAGCTTCTGGCGCAGTTCGCGGCGCTCCTGCGCCTCGAGCGATAGCGTCGCGGTCGGTCGCGCGAGCAGGCGCGGAATGCCGATCGGCTCGCCCGTTTCCTCGCACCAGCCATATTCACCGGTTTCGATCCGCGCGAGCGATTGTTGCACCTTCTTCAACAACTTGCGTTCGCGGTCGCGCGTGCGAAGTTCAAGCGCGTGCTCTTCTTCGATCGTCGCGCGATCGGCCGGATCGGGCACGATCACGGTTTCTCGGAGATTTTCCGTCGTCTGCCCGGCATTGCGCAGGATTTCCGCCTGCAACTGTTCGAGCCTGTGCTTGAAGAAAGCGAGCTGATCCTCGTTCATGTAATCCTTGTCGCTCATCTTCAGGATTTCGGCTTCGGTCAAAAGTCGTGTCATCGTCATCTGGCTTGCTGTCTTCATTGTGAGGCGATGCATCGAGCATTGCCCGCACTTACCATTGCCCGCAATTGCGGCGGCCGAGTGCCTTGCGGCGGCCACGCCGGATTCATCGTGGCATGTGCGGCGGCCGTTGCGGGGCCGAACTCCTTCAAGCGCCGCGTCGTTATCATTCTCCAGTGGGCACGTATTGTAACTGAACCACAATCGGTGCCAATAGCGGCGGAAAACCCTGTCCGAAACAGTATTTCGCGGACCGACAGAGCACTTCCGGCGTCATTGCGAATGCCTCAATATACGCCAAAGGAAATGAAAACTCGACCAGGCTGCCTCTTATTTCTTATGCGAGATACCGCCGCCATACTGGGGGAGAAACGTCGGCGCGCTATCTCGTGCGCCGACGCGACCCAGCAACCTGGCGCACGACGTCGTCACGCCAGGCACGCGTCCAGGCCGTCGGTAATCAGGTCCCGGGGCAGGTCCACGCCAATAAACACCATCTTGCTGATCTTCTTCTCAGCTGGTAGCCAGCGCGCGGCCAAGTCGCTGCCCATCATCTGGTGCACGCCTTGGAATACCACCTTGCGGTCGATTCCCTTCATGAACAGCACGCCTTTATAGCGGAGTAAGCGCTCACCGTAGATTTGCAGGATCCCGCCGAGAAAATCCTCCAATTTTTGGGGATCGAACGCTCGTTCGCTGCGGTACACGAACGATTTGATCTTGTCGTCGTGATGCGCATGGTGGTGACCGTGCGTGCAATGGTCATGATCATGGTCACAATGTGCGTGATCATGCCCGTGCTCGTGGTGGTGCGCGTGGTCGTGCCCGTCCTCGGCGAGAAAGCCCGGATCAATTTCAAGCTTCGCGTTTAGGTTGAATCCACGCAGGTCAAAAATCTCTTTGATATCGGCGTTGCCGAAATTGACCACCTGAATCGGCGCCTTCGGATTCATCTGCAGCAGTCGATGGCGCAGATCGGCGAGCGTGGCCTCGTCCACCAGATCGGCCTTCGTGATGAACAAGCGGTCGGCAAAGCCCACTTGCCGTTGCACGACCTCGTGCTCGTCAAGCTGCTGGTTGGCGTGCTTCGCGTCCACCAGCGTGATCACCGCGTCGAGCAGGAATTCGTCGGCGATCGACTCATCGATGAAGAACGTCTGCGCGACCGGCCCCGGATTGGCCAAGCCCGTGGTCTCAATCACGACCCGGTCGAACTTGAGCTTACCTTCGCGCTTTTGCTCGGATAGGTCCGACAACGCGCGGGACAGGTCGCCGCGGATCGTGCAGCAGATGCAGCCGTTGCTCATTTGCACGATTTGTTCCGCCGACTCCTGCACGAGGATGTCGTTGTCGATGTTCTCTTCGCCGAATTCGTTTTCGATCACGGCGATTTTCATGCCATGCGGCTCGTTCAGGATACGCTTGAGCAGCGTGGTCTTACCGCTGCCGAGAAAGCCGGTCAGGATGGTGACGGGAATCATGTTCATCGCCTGCCTTTACTTACGTGAAATTTCGTGGAAGTTGCGAGACGGTCCGCGCGAGCGCAGCACGAAATGCTCTATTGAAGCACAAATGCAGCGGCAGGGTTGTGACCGTTATCCGGACGCCGACGATGCGGCGCGCCAACGGACGCGGTATCTGGCCGCGACATTGACCTGCCTGGACGCGGCATTGACCCGCCCGACGTGGGGCGCACTAGGTTTTTTGCAACCACAGTCCCTTCAAATATTCACCTTCCGGGAAGCTGGTCAGCATCGGATGATCGACGCCGGCCGACAGGCGGCGCAGGATCCGCGCATCGACGCCGGCGTCGGCCGCGGCGCCCGCGACAATCTTTTGAAACAGGTCCATGTCGATCGCGCCCGAGCACGAGTAGGTCGCGAGCAGCCCGCCCGGGCGCAGCAGCTTGAAACCGCTGAGGTTGATATCCTTGTACGCGCGTGCTGCCCGGGCGACATGCTCGCGCGACGGGGCGAATTTCGGCGGATCGAGCACGATCAGGTCGAAGCGCTCGCCCGCATCGTACAACTGCCGCAGCGTCTTGAATGCGTCGGCGTCGTGCCACTGGGCCCGCGCCGGATCGAAGTCGTTGACGGCCAAGTTCGCGCGCGCGACCTGCAGCGCTTCGCCAGATGAATCAATCGACACGACCCGCGAGGCGCCGCCCCGCAGCGCGGCCAGCGAAAAGCCGCCGGTATAGCAGAAGCAATTCAGTACGTCGCGCCCAGCCGCGTGTTGTTGCACAAGCCACCGATTGTCCCGCTGGTCGATGTAGAAGCCGGTCTTGTGGCCGTGCTGCACGTCGACCCGATACCGTACGCCATTTTCCTCGACCATCAGGGCCTGCGGCGGTGCTTGGCCGGCGAGCACGCCCGTGGTTTGCTCAAGCCCCTCTTTCTCGCGGATCGACACATCCGAGCGTTCGTAGACATTGGCGCAGCCGGTCACGCCGAGCAGGGCTTGCACGATCGCCGGCTTCCATGCGTCGACGCCGGCCGCCATGAACTGACAGACGAGTTGCTCGTGCGGGGTGCTGCCGTCGCCGGTCCATCCGCTGTAATGATCGACGATCAGTCCGGGCAGGCCGTCGGCCTCGCCGAATACGAGCCGTACCGCGCCGGTACCGGACACGAATGCGCGACGATACGCGAGCGCGTTCTGGATGCGCCGCTTGAAGAACGCGTGGTCGATCGGCTCGGTTTCGTCAAAGCTCCACATCCGCAGGCGAATCGCCGAGTGCGGGCTGTAGGCGGCACGCGCGAGAAACCGCCCGTCGGCCGCACGCACCACGACCGTCGCGCCGGATGCGGGCCGACCGTCAACGCGCTCGATCGCGTTCGCATAGATCCACGGGTGGCGGCGTAGCAGCAGTTTTTCCTTGCCTGGTTTCAGCGTGACAGTGTTCATTGCAATGGTCAGTATAGGGGGGGCGGTCGCGTCCGCGCAGCACGGCGATTCGCTGATGCCGGCGTGCCGGACGGCTATTGCCGTCCTGGATCGCGCTTTTTCGCGCGCGGATGGGCCTGGTCGTAGATGCGCGCAAGATGCTGGAAGTCCAGCGAGGTATAGACCTGCGTGGCAGCGACGCTCGCGTGGCCGAGCAATTCCTGGACCGCGCGCAAGTCGCCGCTCGATTGCAGCAGGTGCGTTGCGAACGAATGCCGCAGCACGTGCGGATGCACGTGGGATGGAACGCCCGCTGCGAGCGCGGCCCGCCTGACCCGCTCGCGCACGACGCCGGCGGACATGCGCATGCCGCGCGCTGACAAGAACAGCGGATGCGGATCGTGCTTGAGCAGTTGATCACGCACGGCAAGCCAGCGATGCAGCGCGTCGAGCGCCTTGCTGCCGATCGGCACCGTGCGCCGCTTACCCCCTTTGCCGAGCACGGTGACGTCCGCCGTGCCCAGGTCGATCCAGCCCACCGAGCGATATTGCGCGGTGTTGACAAAGGCGATGTCCAAGCCGATCAACTCGGCCAAGCGCAGCCCGCACGAGTAAAACAGCTCGAGCATCGCCCGGTCGCGCAACGCGTCAGGTGTCTCGATGCAAGACGCTTCCATCAGCGTGACAGCGTCGTCAACCGACAGCGCCTTGGGCAGCGTTTTCGCCCGCTTCGGCGCGCGCACGCCCGCGACCGGATTCATGGTCAGAGGTTGATGCAGCGCGAGCCAGCGATAGAAACTGCGCCACACCGACAGACGATGCGCGATCGAGCGAGGTGAGAGTCCGCCCGAATGAGCCCGTGACACTGCACCTCGCACGTCGACGGGCGTCAGTTGCGTCAGCTCGCGGGTGCCGGCCAACTGACGCAGCATGTCCAACTCGTGCGCGTAGCCGCGCAGCGTGTGCGCCGAGAGTCGGCGCTCGTGGGCGAGGCTGTCTAGGTAGCGCGCGATCGGATCGGGGGAGGGCGACATCGGACAGGTTGCGGTGACAACATGTCGCGCTAGTGCGCGCGCAACCGGCTCAGCGCGGCGCTGGCGAGCGCGCCGATCTGCGATAGGAAGTCGGTGGCCATGCCGTCGTGGAAGCGGCGCGGGTCTGGAGAGCCAAGCACCAGCAAGCCGAATACGTTTTCCGCATCGGCCTGCTGCGCGTCGCGCAGCGGGATCAGCGCGATCGACGCGGTCTGCTGTGATGCTCCGGTGTCGTTCCCCGCCGCGCTGCCCGGCTGCGCATCGGCACACGGCGCGTGCGCGGCACCGCTCGCCCTGTCCGGCGTCGTGACGGCGAGCGACAGGCCCGCCTCTGCTCCCCCTTGCGGGGCGGGGGCGTCGCTGAGCCACTGCGCGGCTTCGAATCCGGCGTTCGCGCCGCAGTAAGGCGTGACGAGACTGCTGGCAAAAATGCGGATTTCCTCGCCAACGCTGCGGGCAAACTGCGCTTGCGCATAGGCAGTCGCGACATCCCAGACGCGCAGCGCCGCCTGCGGTACGTCGAAGATCTCGCGCAGGCCCGAGGTGATCGTGGCGGGTAGCGCATGCGGATCGTGTTCGGCGATCACGCGTAGTGTCCAGCGCTGGCACTTCGCGCTCAGGCTGTCGTTCTCGTGACCATGGCGCAGCAGTTCCGCCAGCCTGCGCTCGAGTTGCTTGTACTTGTCACGCAGTAACCCTATTTGTCGCTCCTGCAGTGATACCGCCGCTTTGCCGTGCGGATTGGACAGCCGGACTGTAGCAAGTAGCTCGGCGTGGCGGTCGAAGAACTGCGGGTTGGCCAGTAGGTAATCGGCGACTTCGCGATCATTCATGATTGTTTTCGGCTTCAGCTTAAGAGGGCGGCGCGCGTCGGGCACGCCGGCCAAGAGGACGGCACCGCGAATATCACACAGTAAAGGCTGCGCCGCATCGGGGTCAATCGACCGGATGGCCTAGGGCGGCGATCGCGCTCATGTGGGCAACTCGTCGGGCACGTCGATTTTGCCTTCGAACACAGTGGTTGCCGGGCCGGCCATCATGACCGAGGCATCGCTGTTGCGCTGGCCGTCCCACGAGATGGTCAGCGTGCCGCCGCGCGTGCGCACGCGCACCGGCGAGTCCAGTACCCCCCGGCGGATGCCGGTCACGACCGCCGCGCAAGCGCCGGAGCCGCATGCCAGCGTTTCGCCCGCGCCGCGCTCATAGACACGCAGCTTGATTTCGCGGCGCGAGACGATTTGCATGAATCCCGCGTTCACGCGATTGGGGAAGCGCGCGTGCGACTCGATAACCGGCCCGTCCCTGTTCACCGGTGCGGCATCGGCGTCATCGACGATCTGCACCGCATGGGGATTGCCCATCGAGACCACCGAGACCCATTGCGTCGAGCCATGCACGTCCAGCGGCCACAGCTGGTCGTCACCATCGCGCGCTGGTGTCAGTCCCGACGCGTCGAACGGCACGTGTGGCGCTGCCAGCACCGGCGCACCCATGTCAACGAGCACTTCGCCGTTGTCCTGCACGCTCAATGTGATGACGCCGTGCTGCACCTGCACGCGAATCGTGCGCGCCTGGCTCAGGCCGGTGTCGCGCACGAATTTCACGAAGCAGCGCGCGCCATTGCCGCAGTGCTCGACTTCTTTGCCGTCGCAGTTGAAGATCCGGTACTTGAAATCGACGCCATCGAGCGTGGGTCGCTCGACCAGCAGCAACTGGTCCGCGCCGACGCCGAAGTGGCGGTCGGCGAGGTAGCGCACCAGCGCGGGCGTGGGCGAGATTATATTGCGCACGCCGTCAAGGACCACAAAGTCATTGCCGGCGCCATGCATCTTGGTGAATTTGAGCTTCATGGCACCGTATTGTAGTCGAGCGTCAGTAAAAGCCTGCTTCGCCCGGTGGGCGCGTTTTGAAGCGCTTGTGCACCCAGTAGTATTGCTCCGGGATGTGCGCAATTTCCTGCTCCAGCCATGCATTCATGCGGCGTGCGTCCGCTATGTCGTCGCCGCTCGGATAATCCTGCCACGGCGCAAAGATCTTGAGTCGATAACCTTTGTAATTGGGCAGCACCTCGCAGATGAACGGCGCCAACTGGGCACGTCCGGCCTTCGCGAGCCGGCCCACCGCGGTCAGCGTGCACGCCGGCACGCCGAAGAATGGCACGAACGCTGAGTTGCGCATGCCGTAGTCCATGTCTGCGCCGAGCATCACCGGCTTGCGCTCGCGCAGCCAGCGCAACACGATACGCGCACTGTCGGCGCGACTGGCCATGTCTGCGCCGAAGCGCGCGCGCGCGGCGACCGCGACCTTGTCCAGCAATGGGTTTGATATCGGCTGGTACAGCGCGCCGCATTGCCGGCGTAACTGGTAATTCAGGAAAATCGAGCCGGCTTCAATGCCGACAAAATGTGCGCCGAGGAACAGCGTCGGCGGCAGGTTCGGATCGCGCAGATCGAACGCGCTGTCGAGCTGAATGAGTTTCTCCAACTTGCGTGCCGAGCCGAACCACTGCACGCTGCGCTCGACGTAGCTGCGAATGGCATGGCGGAAGTGCTGCTCGGCGACCTGCTCGCGCCGCGTCTCGCTCCACTGCGGAAAGCAGAGCCTCAGGTTGGTGTGGACCACGCGACGGCGACTGTTCGGAATCCGGTACAGCAACCAGCCCATCGCATCGCCGAAGCGGGCGATCCAACCATAGGGTAATAGCGCAAACAGCTTTAGCAGCAGGATGGCGAGATGGGTTCCGGCGCGGCCTAGCATCGTGGATCTCGCGATGTCCTCAGCGGCTGGCAGGGTGAAGCAAACGGCAATTCGGCCTCTACTCTATGAAATATGAGAAAAATCGATATAATACGGGCATCGCCGAGTTAATGGGACAACTTGCGGGGCGATATTGGGCGCGGCATCCAGCGAAGCGGCGCCCGAACCATGTAATCCGCTAAAGCGTCGCCGCTTCGATCCGAAGCCGGCAACGTGAAACGCGACCGACTTCACTCACTGGAGCTAACGAAGTGGCGAACAACTATCTCTTTACGTCTGAATCGGTATCTGAAGGCCATCCGGATAAGGTGGCTGACCAAATCTCCGACGCGATTCTCGATGCCATCCTGACGCAGGACCGGTATTCGCGCGTGGCGGCCGAGACGCTATGCAACACCGGTCTGGTGGTGCTGGCCGGCGAAATCACGACGCATGCCAACGTCGACTATATCCAGATCGCGCGCGACACGATCCGGCGCATCGGCTATGACAACACCGATTTTGGCATCGACTACCGGGGCTGTGCGGTGCTGGTCGCTTACGACAAGCAGTCGCCGGATATTGCGCAGGGCGTGGACAATGCGCACGACGACAATCTGGATCAGGGCGCGGGTGACCAGGGTCTGATGTTCGGCTATGCGTGTGACGAAACGCCCGAATTGATGCCGTTGCCGATTTATTTGTCGCACCGGCTCGTCGAGCGGCAAGCCGATCTGCGGCGCGACGGTCGTCTTCCGTGGCTGCGTCCGGACGCGAAGTCGCAAGTGACGGTGCGCTATGTTGACGGGCGTCCGGATTCGATCGACACGGTCGTGCTTTCCACGCAGCATGCGCCGGATATCGATCTGTCCACGTTGCGCGAGGCGGTGATTGAGGACGTCATCAAGCCGGTGCTGCCGAACGAGCTGATCAAGGACAACTTGAAGTTCCTCGTCAATCCGACCGGGCGGTTCGTGATCGGCGGTCCTCAAGGCGATTGTGGACTCACCGGCCGCAAAATCATCGTCGATACGTACGGCGGGGCCGCACCGCACGGCGGCGGTGCGTTCTCGGGCAAGGATCCGTCCAAGGTGGACCGTTCCGCCGCGTATGCCGGCCGCTACGTCGCGAAAAACATCGTTGCCGCGGGCCTTGCGTCGCGCTGTCTGGTCCAGGTCTCCTATGCGATTGGCGTCGCGCGTCCGACGTCGGTGATGGTCAATACCTTCGGGACTGGCCGGGTGCCGGATTCGGTGATTACTGAGCTTGTCCAGCAGCACTTCGACCTGCGCCCGAAGGGCATCATTCAGATGTTGGACCTCCTGCGGCCGATCTACGAAAAGACCGCCGCATATGGCCACTTTGGTCGCGAGGAGCCGGAATTCTCGTGGGAAGCCACCGACAAGGCAATGGTGCTGGCTGAGGCGGCCGGCGTCGAGCCGATCGCTGCCGTCGCCTGACACACGGGCATGGCTTCGCTGACGTGTCGGAGCCACCAGCACACCATAAAAAACCCCCGGTCTAGCCGGGGGTTTTTTTATGGCTGGGAGCTTGCTCATCCCCGCTTGATGCGGGGCGCAGGCAGCGCTCAGCGCGTGATAAACACGTCCCGATAGCCGACGTAGACTGACAGGAATAACAAAGGTATGACGACCAGCCAGCCGAGCAGGAACGGGAGCGCACCGACCACCAGCATCACGAGCAGCAACAGCGCATAGACAATGCCAGCTAGCCAGTTTCGCATGACGCCCTTGAAGCTTGCCTGCATCGCGCGAATGGGCGCCACGTCATGCAGTATCACCAGCGCGGGCGCGAACCATGCAGCAGCTACAGCCACCGCGGCGATCGCGAGATAGATAAGCAGCCCGACGAGGCTCGATGCCCCCAATTCGGGCGGGTTGCCTGGCTGGTGCGAGACCAGTTGGGCAAAGGTGTCGAAGCCGATGATTGACGCAAGTACCCCGATACCCATCATCACGATCGCGAACGTGAGCGTGCCGACCCACACCAGCGGACCCAGCTTGCACGTGAACCCGGCAAACAGGCTGCCGATGCGCACGTTTCCGTTGGCGCGGAACTGCTCGCACGTGAACATCAACCCGCCCAGCAGTATCGGCGTGACCCACATCGACAGCAGGTTGAACACCGGCGCGAATGACAGCGCGCACTCGATCACCATGTACAACAGGGCCAGGCCGATCCACTGCAGCGGGCGGCGCTTGAACAGCGTCCATGCGTCTGTGATCCAACGCAAGCCTTCTGCCGCGGTGACCGTGCGTCCGTCTAGATTCAACGTTTCGACGGATGGCGCCGAGCCGCCTGGGGCGAGCGAATGGTTCAGCGTGTCGTCGTTCATGGGGCCCTCTTCGCGAAATTCTGTAAGGCATCCGTCGCAGGTGGCCTACGCGCCGCCGTATCGCCGGATGCGGCCGACATCATAACTGGGCACCCGGCTGGCGCGCACGAAACAGCGCGTATGCAGGCACAATCCGGTCCGCCGCGAGCGCTATCCGTGCTCGGGGTTCAAAGCGAGCTTCGCATACCGCCGTGAATAACCGAAGTACACGGCCAGTCCCAGCGCCAGCCATGCCACGAATGCGACCCACGTCATCGCCTGCAAATGGGCCATCAGGAACACGCAGGATGCGACCGCGAGCATTGGCACGAGCGGCACGCCTGGGCACCGGAATGCGCGCGGCAGCGTCGGGTGCGTGCGGCGTAGAATCAGCACGGCGACAGAGACCATCGAAAACGCGGCGAGCGTGCCAATATTGATTAACTCCGCCAATACGTCCAGTGGCACCAACGCGCCGATCAACGCGAAAAAGATGCCGACCAGCCAGGTGGTGATCAGCGGCGTCTGGAAGCGCGGATGGATGCGCGAGAGCGCGGCGGGCAGCAAGCCGTCCCGGGACATCGCAAAGATGATGCGTGTCTGGCCGTACATCATTACTAGGATCACCGTCAGCATGCCGAGCACCGCGCCCAGATCGACGAAGCCGGCGACCCAGTCCGCGCCGATCCTCTGCAGCACGTAGGATACCGGATGCGACACGTTCGCGAACTCACCGTACGGCACGATGCCGGTGACCACGGCGGCGACCGTCACATAGAGTGCCGCGCAGACGGCGAGCGACGCAATGATGCCGATCGGCAAGTCGCGTTTCGGGTTCTTGACCTCTTCTGCCGCGGATGACACCGAGTCGAACCCGATGAAGGCGAAAAACATCACCGCAGCGGCCCCAAATACGCCGGACCAGCCCATCGGCATGAACGGGTGCCAGTTCGCGGGCCGGACATGGAACGCGCCGACTGCAATCACCAGCAGCACGACGGCTACCTTAATCGCGACCATTACATTGTTGATCCGAGTGGATTCGCGCACGCCGATCGATAACAGGAATGTGATGGCCATCATCACGAGGAACGCTGGCAGGTTGAACCACGTCGTGTGGCCGGGCACGGTGCCGGGCGCCGCAGTCAGTACTTGTGGCAGCGTGATGCCGAAGCCGGACAGTAACGATTGCAGGTAGCCGGACCACCCAACCGACACTGCCGACGTCGCGAGCCCGTATTCAAGCATCAGATCCCAGCCGATGATCCAAGCGGCAAGCTCGCCGAGCGTCGCATACGAATAAGTGTAGATCGAGCCGGCGACCGGAATCGTCGATGAGAATTCGGCGTAGGCGAGCGCCGCGAAGCAGCACGCGATCGCCGCAATGACGAAAGACAGCGTCAGAGCGGGGCCGGCGATCACCGCGCCGGTTCCTGTCAGCACGAAGATGCCCGTACCGATGATCGCTCCGATGCCCAGAAGCGTGAGATCCAGTGGGCCCAGTGCCCTGCGCAAGCTGTCGTCGGCATTGCGGCGGGCCAGCATATGACCAATATCTTTCTTTCGAAATAATGACATAAGGCAGTACTCGGCAGCCGGGGAGCGGCGCAACCGACTTTGGTAAAACCGGCTATTCTAGCTGACTAGTGCAACCGGCCCGGCCGGGACTGCGCTGATTGGTCGCACGTTGCGTGGCGCGACGAGGCAGCCGGCCGCGTTGACGGGCGGCGCACCGGCACGTCAAATTCAGCACCAGGCACCAGGCACCAGGCACCAGGCACCAGGCACTAGTGGGACCGGGGGCGATGGCCGGGCGCCGCGACGAATGTTGTCGCATAGATGTGACGGTTCAGTCGCAATTGGACTGTGCTATGCCTTCATTTCGGGCTTTTGCAGGATGCGCATCGCCGACACAATGCCTGTCGGACGGGCGAACATCAAAATGGGGGAAATCATGAAAGTGGGTTCGATCGTGCGTTCTAGCCACATTGCGGTGCCGTGCGACGCGCGCGGCATCGTATTGCGCATTTTGGGCGACATGGCGATGGTGACGTGGTTCGAGGGTGAGCCGGGGCAATCCAAGCAGCTCAACACCGAGCCGTTCTTCTTGGCAGATTTAATCGAGACCGGCGAGGTGGTGCGCCCGGCGGACGCGCCACTGCACTGATGTAGCCCTGATGCGGTAGGTGAGGGTCTGCGGCGAACACTGCCACGGGCAGAACTGCGTCTCGTCCGCGTGCAGCGATGCTCGGGCCGCGCGCCGCTCAGGCACAATGGCGGGATGGAACCCAATGATCGCAGCTTCAATAATCCGCCGCGCGCCGATGCCGGCGCCCCGGCTCCCTACGCGGGCCTGACGCCTGAGCGCGTGCTCGACGCGCTCGATGCCGTGCTGGCGCGCGGCGGCCGCCGTACCGACGGACGGTTGCTTGCACTGAACAGTTACGAAAACCGCGTTTATCAGGTCGGCATCGAAGACGCTGCGCCGCTGGTGGCGAAGTTCTACCGGCCCGGGCGTTGGAGCGATGAGGCGATCCTGGAGGAGCACGCGTTCGTTGCGCAGCTGGCCGAGCACGAGATCCCGGCCGTGCCGGCGATCACGCTCAATGGCCATGCGCTGCATGAGATCGACGGTTTCCGCTTCGCCTTGTTCGAGCGGCGTGGCGGCCGGGCACCGGAGCTGGACGACAGCGCCACGTTGCAGTGGCTGGGGCGCTTCATCGGCCGCATCCACGCAATCGGCCGGCAGCGCGACTACGTCGCCCGCGGGGCGCTGGACATCGACACGTTCGGCCATGAGCCGCGTGCGTATCTGCTCTCCAGCGGCTTCGTGCCGGTCGAGCTGCGGCAGGCCTATGAGACGATCAGCCAACTGGCGCTGGACGCGGTGCAAGCCTCGTTCGAACGCGCCGGCGATGTGCGAGCGTTGCGTGTGCACGGCGACTGCCATCAGGGCAACGTGCTGTGGACCGATGCCGGCCCGCATTTCGTTGACTTCGACGACAGCCGGATGGCACCGGCGATCCAGGACCTATGGCTGCTGCTGCCGGGCGAGCGCGCGCAGGCGAGCCGTGCGCTGGGTCACGTGTTGGCGGGCTACGAGGACTTTTGCGAGTTCGATTCACGCGAGCTTCACTTGATCGAAGCATTCCGCACGTTGCGCTTGATCCACTATGCGGCATGGCTTGCGCGTCGGTGGGACGATCCGGCGTTTCCTGCCGCATTTCCGTGGTTTAACACGCACCGGTACTGGGAGGATCGTATCCTAGAGTTGCGCGAGCAGGTCGGTGCGCTGCAGGAGCCGCCGCTGTGGCCTGTGTGAGGTGGGCGGCCGATATCGATTGTCCGCCATTTTCAAGTTGAAAAAAGACGCGACACATGTAATGATAACGATTCGCATTTCCGGGTATGCTGGATACGCGAACTCGAGCCGCCAGCCAACCGCGCTCGCCCGTGCCGCGACAACGGTAATGCGGTAATGGGGGCGTGAGCCAGCCGACAATCAAGACATGCCGCAGGGCGCTTTGCCGTGCGGGCGACGCCATGCGAGCGCGATGGCGCGAGCGTCGCCTTTTCGCAGGACATACCGACAATGACGAAGATGACGCCGCTTGCCACGGCGCTGGTGGCCGCTTTTACCGTGCCGATGCCGGTGCTTGCCCAGTCCGCGCAGGCCGACTCCAGTTCACAGGACACGCGGCACGGCGCCGCGGCCAGTGCCGCGCTGCCCGCCGTACGGGTCACCGGCGATGCGGATCGGGCCGATTTTCAGGCAACGCGCGCCTTCGTCGGCGCAAAGCGCCCCACCACGCTGCGGGACATCCCGCAGGAGGTGGTGGTGGTCAACAAGGCCTTGATGCAATCGCAGGGCGTTGCATCGTTTGCCGACGCGCTGCGCAATGTCCCGGGCATCACGATCGGCGGGGCCGAGGGCGGGCAGATCGGCAATAACATCAATCTGCGCGGCTTCACGGCCCGTACCGATATCTATCTGGATGGCTTTCGAGACCGCGGGCAGTACTATCGCGACACCTTCAACCTCGAATCGATTGACGTGCTGTACGGGCCGTCGTCGATGTTGTTCGGACGTGGCTCCACTGGCGGGGTGATCAACCAGGTTAGCAAGAAAGCGAATTTGACGCGTTCGGCCGAGGTAAGCGGTACCGTCGGCACGGGCGACAACTACCGGACCACGGTCGACGTGAATCAGCCGATTTCCGATACCGCGGCGGTGCGGGTCAACGCATTTGGCCAGAGCGTGGGCACCACGCGCGACGTGATGCGCAACAAGGATTTCGGTATTGCGCCGCAGGTGCGCCTAGGTATCGGAGCGCCAACCGAGATCGCCCTGTCGGCGCTGATCCAGCACAACCGCGACATGCCGGACTATGGCGTGCCGGCGGTCAATGGACATCCCGCGCCGGTGGGCCGCGAGCGCTTTTACGGCTACACCAGCGATCGCACGGTGCAGGACGTGCAGACGCTGTCGGCGCGCATCGAGCACCGGTTCAGTGATGAACTGAAGCTGCGCAACCAGACGCAGTTTAGCCACTACGCGACCGATGCGCGCGCAACCAATGCTGCCAGTGTGCTGACTGGGCCGCTCGCCGGCTCGCGTGCGCTGTCCAGCGGCAGCGACACGTCGCTGCCGCTATCGAACTTGTACGTGAAGCTGATGGGCAAGGATCGAGTGATTAACGATCACTCGCTCTATAACGCGACGGACGTCGAATGGAAGGTCGCGACCGGGGCACTGAAGCATGACTTGATCGCCGGTCTCGAGCTTGGGCATGAGACATACAACAACCAGTCCTATACCGCAACCGGCGCCGGCATGCCGAGCAACGTGATCGGCGTGGTGCCGATGATCGGTGCCGCTTACGTGCCGCGGCCAGCCGATGTGGTGCACGGCACCGGCAACCTGGCTAAGTCTAGCGCGAACTCAATCGGCGTGTATGTGAATGACACGGTGTCGCTGACGCGGCAGTGGAAGGTGGTCGGCGGCGTGCGCTGGGACCGCTATCAGGCCCATATCGCGAACTCGATGAATGCGCCGTCCTATGCCGCGCAGACGAACCGCTACACGAGCGTGCGTGGCGGCGTGATCTACCAGCCGGACGATATCCAATCGTACTACATATCATATGGCACGTCGTTCAATCCGTCGCTGGAGGCGCTGACGTTGACTAACGGCACGCAGCATCTGAAGCCCGAAACGAACCGCTCATATGAAGTGGGTAGCAAATGGGATTTGCTGGGCGGCACGTTGTCGATCTCACAATCGCTATTCAACATCGACAAGTCCAACGCGCGCACGCAGGATGCGACCGGCGCGTATTCGCTCGACGGTGACGTGCGGGTACGGGGTTACCAATTGGGTGCGTCGGGCCGGATCACGGACAAGTGGCAGCTATACGGCGGCTATACGTACTTGAACAGCCGCATCACGGCCGCGAAGGACGGCACGCAGGGCAACACGCCGGCGAATACGCCCCGCAACATGTTTACGCTGTGGACGACATATGAATTCATGCCGCACTGGCAGGCGGGCGGTGGCCTGAATTATGTGAGCGCGCGCTATGCGGCGAACAACAACCGGGTGTCTGTTGGCGGCTATACGCGTTGGGACGCCATGCTCGCGTATCACGCCAAGCAGTACGACGTACAGTTGAACCTGCTGAACGTGACGGACAAGCGCTACTATGATGCGCTGATTCCATCCGATGGCGGGCGTGCGGTGCCGGGGTTGGGCCGCACGTTGCTGGCGACCTTCAATTACCGGATTTGACCATGCAACCGACAGCAGGCGCCGCGAGATGATCGTGTCCATACCGAACGTATTGTCACCGCAGCAGTTGCAGGCGATGCGCGCCGCACTGGACGTGGCCGGCCATGCGTGGGTCGATGGCCGCGCCACCGCTGGCTACCAGGGCGCACCGGTCAAGCACAACCAACAAATCGACGAGCGCGCGCCGATCGCGCGCGAGTTGGGTGACATCATCCTGGCTGAGCTGGAGCGACACCCGCTGTTCATCAGCGCGGTTTTGCCCAACCGCGTGTATCCGCCGCTGTTCAATCGCTATGGCGCCGGGATGGCGTTCGGTGACCACGTCGACGGTTCGATCCGGATTGTGCCCGGGCATGGCGCGAAGCTGCGCACCGACGTATCGGCGACGCTGTTCCTGGCCGGGCCCGACGAATATGATGGCGGTGAGCTGGTAATCGAGGACACCTATGGCGCGCACGAGGTCAAGCTGGCCGCCGGCGACATGGTTGTTTATCCGGCGACCAGCGTCCACCGGGTCGCGCCGGTCACTCGCGGCGTGCGGCTTGCCAGCTTTTTTTGGATCGAGAGCCTGGTGCGCGATGATGCCAGGCGCGCGCTGTTGTTTGACCTCGATACGGCGATCCAGCGCCTGAACCACGATCATGCCGATGACCTCGCGCGGCGGCAGCTAATCGGGTGCTATCACAATCTTCTGCGCATGTGGGGTGAGACGTGACGCATCGCCCGCTGAACGACGTGGTCGAGTCTGCCGACGCCGCTACGCAGCCGGCGGTGCGTGCGCGCGCGGTCTTGCCGGCGACGGCGATCGGCGCATCCGCGTCGCGCGCGGCGTCAGCCAAGTCTCGCTCGCGCCGCTCGACGTTCCTCAAATGGCTGCGTAACGTGCATGGCTGGATCGGCCTGTGGGGCGCGGTGCTAGGATTGATGTTCGGCGTGACCGGCTTCCTACTGAATCACCGCGGCGGGCCGATGAAAATCTCGCCGGGTGAGCCGCAAGTGTCGCAAATGCGGCTGCTGCTGCCCGCTCCCGCTCCGGATTCGCCGCAAGCACTCGCCGAGTGGGTCGGCCGTGAACTGCGCTTTGATGGCCGTATCGGACGCACGCAGCGCGAGCCGGCACACAAGGTCGCGTGGGGCGATCGCAGCGTGATGCAGCCGGAGCACTGGAGTGCGATGCTGACCGGCCCGAGGACGTCGATCATGATCGAATACTGGGCAGGCAATTCGACGGTGTCGCTCAAACGCACCGAGGGAACGTTGCTCGCCATGTTGAACAACTTGCACCGTGGTGGTGGCATGGGTATCGGTTGGATCTTGTTCGTCGATACGATCGCCGGCAGCCTGGTGCTGCTGTCGTTGACCGGCGTATTGCTGTGGACTGAGCTAAACCGGCGCAAGACGATCGGCGCCGCGATCTTCGCCGTGTCACTGGTCGCGATGGTTGTGTGCGGCATTGTGTGACCGCGGCGGCAGGTGACGTTGGCGCGCGAGACGTTGACATGTCGCCTTCAGGTGCGAAGCGCGCATCAGCGTTGTGCTGCGATCACGCAATCGAGCCGTGTCAGGTTGGCCATTTTGGTGCTGGCTTATGCGGCAAACCGTCAGATGTCGGCCGGTGGCCCGGTGAAATCGGCGCCGTCCTGGTTGGGCAGCAGCTCTCGCGCAACACCGAGCCACGCGCGCGCCGCATGCGATAGGTAGCCCTTGCGACGCCAACTCAGCGCCATGTCCCAAGGGATCTCCGGTTCGACGGGCACCCGCGCGAAGCGCACCGGATCCAGCCGCTCACAGTATGGGCGGGGCAGCAGCGCAACGCCCACGCCAGCGGCCACCAGTGCGGTGATGAAGTCCCAGTGCCCGCTACGCCCGGCGATAGTGGGCGAAAACCCGGCCCTGCGGCATGCCTCCAGCACGATATTGTTCAGCGCCAGGCTTTCACCGTAGAGCACGAAGGGCTCATGGGACAGCTCGGTTAGTTCGACCCGCGCGGCGTCGCGCCAGCGCGACGATTGTGGGGCGATCAACCATAGCGGGTGGCGGCTGACCGGCAGCACGTCGAACACATCGGTGTTCACCGGCTGCAGCAATGCACCCAATTCCAGTTCCCCGGCCAGCAGCGCGGTCTCGATCGCGCGCGAGCCCTGTTCGAACAACTTTAGGTCGATGCCCGGGTAGCGCTGCCGGAACACGGCGATCACGCGGGTAAACAACGCGCCGCCCATTGGCGGGATGCCCAGCGTGAGTTGGCCACGGCCCAGCGTGCCCAAATCGTCCAGTTCGGCTTGTAATTGCGCGTGCGCACTCAGCACATCCTGGCCGCGCTGGTACACGATTCGGCCGGCGTCGGTGAGCACCATTTGACGGCCGTCGCGTAGCAGCAGCGGTGAACCGATCTCGTCCTCGAGCGCCTTGACCATTTTGCTGATCGTGGGCTGCGTGACGAACATCCGCTCGGCCGCCGCCGTGAAGCTCTGTTGTCGGACGACCTCAACGAAGTACTTCAGCGCGCGCAGTTCCATGGGTTGTTATTCCATTTTGGAATCGAAATTATTATGGTAATTCATTATATTTATGATGCGGTGCAACTTATACTCTTTTTGCATGAATAGGGGCCGCTGCCGTCGCGCGACGGGCGGCCCATCGCATCCACGGAGTGCATGATGAACGCCAATTCCTCGTACGCCAATCCTGTTATGTCGTCGGCGGGCCGGGTGGCGCGTGCGCTCGAAAGAGGTGCGATCGTAGCGGCACAAAGCACGCTGCTGGCGCTGCTCTGGATCGCCGCCGATGCGCTAGCACAGGGGATGCGCTTGCCGATGAACGGCGGCGTGCTGGGGCTTGGCCTGCTGCTCGTCCTGCTGTTCTCCGGCCGCATAGCGCCACGCTGGGTCAAGGCCGGCGCGGACTGGCTGCTGTCCGAGATGCTGTTGTTCTTCATTCCGGCCGCGGTTGCCGCCGTCCAGTACGGTGACGTGCTCAAGGCGCAAGGTTGGCGTCTCGCGCTGGTGGTCGTGGGCGGCACGCTGCTGGCGATGGTGGCGGTTGCGGTCGCGGTCGAGCAGACTGCGAAGTTCGAGCGGCGTCTCGCGCTGCGGCGCGCACGCGCGCATGCCGTGTAGTCGGGAACATCATGCCATCGTTGCCCGCGCTGATTGCATCGGAGCGTGCCGCGTCGTGGATCGCGGCGGCGTGCTTCGCGCTGACCATCGTGCTGTACATCGGTTCGAAGGCGCTTTATGCCCGTTTTCGCTGGCCTTGGCTGACGCCGTTACTTGTCGTGCCGGTTGCGCTCGGTGCGATCGTGTTGCTCGCGCGCATCCCGTACCCTGTTTATTTCCGCGATACTCGCTGGCTGATGTGGCTGCTAGGCCCGGCCACGGTTGCGTTCGCGGTGCCGATCTATGAGTATCGACAGTTGATCCGGCGCCATTGGCTGTCGTTGTCGGTCGGTGTTGCCGTGGGTGTGCTGTCCGGCGCCGCCGGTTCGCTCGCGTTGGCGCGGTGGTTGCATTTGTCCGCCGACCTGCAGCACAGCCTGCTCACGCGTTCGGTGTCCACGCCGTTCGCGTTGGCGGTGTCCGACCGGCTGCATGCGCCGCGCGATCTGACTGCGTTGTTCGTGATCGCGACAGGCGTGGTCGGCATGCTGGTCGGCGAACTGGTGCTGGCGATCCTGCCGCTCAGAAGCCGGTTGGCGCGCGGCGCACTGCTCGGCGCCGCGGCGCACGGGGCTGGAACCGCCAAAGCGCGCGAGCTGGGCAGTCAGGAGGGCGTCGTTGCCAGCCTGACGATGATGATCTGTGGTGTGGTGATGGTGTTGTTGGCCCCGCTGCTGGCCGTCTGGCTCAATTGAGCGATATCCGTTGTTTTGCTACAATCACGGTTCGTTTCGAGGAGCGTTGCGACGGCTGACGGCCGCCAGGCTCGAAACGCTTCGATCGGCGGTGCCGTTTTGCGCGTTCAACGCTTGCGGTCGTCGTCACAACGGCGCTCACGTCTTTTATTTCTTTTGACAGAAAAGGAGGCGTGATGAACGCCGCAGTTTACGAAAAAAGCCCATCCCAGGATTATGTCGTCGCCGACCCGTCGCTCGCCGCGTGGGGCCGCAAGGAACTGAACATTGCCGAGACCGAAATGCCGGGCTTGGTGCAGATGCGCGACGAGTACCGGGCCGAGCAGCCGCTGAAGGGCGCTCGCATCGCCGGCTCGCTGCACATGACGATTCAGACCGGCGTGCTGATTGAGACGTTGAAAGCGCTGGGCGCCGACGTGCGTTGGGCCTCGTGCAACGTCTTCTCGACGCAGGATCACGCAGCGGCGGCGATCGCCGAAACCGGCACGCCGGTGTTTGCGTACAAGGGCGAATCGCTCGACGAATACTGGGCGTTCACGCACCGGATCTTCGAATGGCCGAATGGCCAGTTCGCCAACATGATCCTCGATGACGGCGGCGACGCCACACTGCTGCTGATCCTTGGCGCGAAGGCCGAGCAGGACCGCTCGGTGATCTCCAAGCCGCTCAACGAGGAAGAGGTCGCGTTGTACAACGCGATTGCTCGTCGTCTTGACGTGGACCCGCGCTGGTACTCGACGCGCCTCGCGCACATTCGCGGGGTGACCGAGGAAACTACGACCGGCGTGCATCGGTTGTACCAGATGGAGCGCGAGGGCCGGCTGCCGTTCCCGGCCATCAACGTGAACGATTCGGTGACCAAGTCCAAGTTTGACAACCTGTACGGTTGCCGCGAGTCGCTGGTGGACGGCATCAAGCGTGCCACGGACGTGATGATCGCCGGCAAGATTGCCGTGGTGGCTGGCTACGGTGACGTCGGCAAGGGTTGCGCACAATCGCTGCGCGGGCTCGGCGCGACCGTGTGGGTGACTGAGATCGATCCAATCTGCGCGTTGCAGGCGGCGATGGAAGGCTATCGCGTCGTCACGATGGAGTACGCGGCGGACAAGGCCGACATCTTCGTGACGGCTACCGGCAACTATCATGTGATCAACCACGACCACATGAAGGCGATGCGCCACAACGCGATCGTGTGCAATATCGGCCACTTCGATTCCGAAATCGAGGTAGCGTCCACGCGCCAGTACCAGTGGGAAAATATCAAGCCGCAAGTGGACCACATCATCTTCCCGGATGGTAAGCGGGTGATTTTGCTGGCCGAGGGGCGGCTCGTGAACCTGGGGTGCGCGACCGGCCACCCATCGTTCGTGATGTCCAATTCGTTCACGAATCAGACGCTCGCGCAGATCGAGTTGTTCACGCGCGGCGACCAGTATCAAAACAAGGTCTACGTGCTGCCTAAGCACTTGGATGAAAAGGTCGCGCGACTGCATCTGGCGCGCATCGGCGCGACACTGACCGAGCTTAGCGACGCGCAGGCACGGTATATTGGCGTGGACAAGCACGGTCCGTTCAAGCCGGACCATTACCGTTACTAACCGCGGCTGCACGCGCGCTGGGGCACGATCGACAACGTGCCCCAGCGCACATCGGCCGCATCACAGGGAGCCCGCGATGACTGTATTGCTGACCTGGTTGATTAATGCGCTTGCGCTGTTGATCATCACGTATATTGTGCCGTCGATTCAAATCAAGAGCTTCGGTACCGCGTTGATCGTCGCGCTCGTGCTCGGGTTAATCAACGCGATTATCCGGCCGCTTCTGATCTTATTCACGCTGCCGCTGACGGTGCTTACGCTGGGGGTGTTCATCCTGGTGATTAATGCGTTGTGCTTCTGGTTGGGTGCAACGCTGCTCAAGGGGTTCGAGGTCTCCGGCTTTTGGTCGGCATTCTTTGGCTCGATCCTGTACAGCATCGTGTCGTATCTGCTGAGCGCGCTGATCCTTGGTCAGCGCTTTACCGTCGAGCGCTGGTACTGACGCACGCCGGCGGCGGCACGCCTCTCTTTCCAATACACCCTATGTCCCTGCCCGAAATCTCGTTTGAGTTCTTTCCGCCGAAGACGGCGGAAGGGATCGACAAATTGCGCGCAACGCGTGCGCAGCTGGCGCCACTCAAGCCTAAGTTCATGTCGGTGACGTTTGGCGCCGGCGGCTCGACGCAGCAGGGCACGCTCGATACCGTGCTCGAAATGGTGGGTGAGGGCTTCGAGGCCGCGCCGCACCTGTCGTGCATCGGCGCGTCGAAGGAGAGCTTGCGCGGCATTCTGGCACTGTACCGCGCGCACGGCATCCGGCACATCGTCGCGCTGCGCGGTGACCTGCCCTCCGGCATGGGGGAGGTCGGCGAACTGCGCTATGCGTGCGACCTGGTTGCGTTCGTGCGCGCCGAGCACGGCGACTGGTTTCATATCGAAGTGGCCGCGTATCCCGAATACCACCCGCAGGCGAGGTCGCCGCGCGCGGATCTGGAGAATTTCGCACGCAAGGTGAAGGCGGGCGCAAACTCGGCGATTACACAGTACTTCTATAATGCGGACGCCTATTTCCGCTTCGTCGACGACGTGCGCAAGCTCGGTGTCGACGTGCCGATCGTGCCCGGCATCATGCCGATCACGAACTATGCGCAACTGATGCGCTTTTCCGAAATGTGCGGCGCAGAGGTCCCGAAGTGGATTGCGTGGCGACTGGAGAACTTTGGTGACGACCGTGATGCCATTCGGGCATTTGGGCTGGATGTCGTGACCGCGATGTGCGAGCGGCTGGTCGTGAACGGCGCGCCGGGATTGCATTTCTACACGCTGAACGGCGCGGCGGCCAGCAAGGCGATTTGCGAGCGTCTGCGCGTCTGAGCGCCATCGCAATGACGGCGTGGCGCACGTCGGCCGTTGTGAATTTGTCGAACGTATGTTTTTTTTCCGTCTTGCCGGTTTGGCGAAATCCAGTACACTCGCGCCTACACCGGAGATCCCGGGACGACAATTCGGAGCAAGCATGCCACATAACCGTCCGTTATCCGAAACCTATCGCGCGACCTACCATGCCGTGCTCGCCGTGGTGACCACGCTGGCGCTGGGCGGAGCCGGACTCGCGCAAGCCGCGTCGCTGCCCAACAAGACGTTGATTTATTGCTCCGAGGGCAGCCCCGCGGGCTTCGATCCAGCGCAGTACACCACCGGCACCGACTTCACCGCCAACACGTTTACCGTCTTCAATCGTCTGGTCGAGTTCGAGCGTGGTGGCACAAAAATCGAGCCTGGCCTGGCTGAAAAGTGGGATGTGTCGCCGGATGGTCTGCACTACACCTTCCATTTGCGTCATGGTGTGAAGTTTCACTCAAATGACATCTTCAAGCCGACGCGTGATTTCAATGCCGACGACGTGCTGTTCACGTTCCATCGGATGCTCGACCCGACTCTGCCGTTCAACAAGGCGTACAGGGTCCAGTTCCCGTACTTCACTGACTTGGGGCTGGACAAGCTGATCGCAAAGGTTGAAAAGATCGATCCGTATACCGTGCGCTTCACGCTGAAGGAGGTCAACGCGCCGTTCCTGCAAAATCTGGCGATGGAGTTCGCATCGATCCAGTCGGCCGAATACGCGGACGTGCTGCTCAAGGCCAATCGCGCGCCGGACTTGAACCAGAAGCCGATCGGCACCGGACCGTTTATTTTCAAACGCTACACCAAGGATGCGACGATCCGTTTCGACGGCAATCCCGATTACTGGAAGCCGGGCGCGGTTAAGGTCGGCAAGCTGATCTTTTCAATCACCGTCGATCCGGGGGTGCGGATCCAGAAGCTCAAGCGCGGCGAATGCCAGATTACAGTCTATCCGCGGCCGGCCGACATCGAGTCGCTCAATCGTGACCCGAATGTGCAATTGCCGTCCAAGCCGGGATTCAATCTCGGCTATCTGGCGTACAACGTCGAGCACAAGCCGTTTGACAACGCGCAAGTGCGCCGTGCGCTGGACATGGCGATCAACAAGAAGGCCATCATCGAATCGGTGTACCAGGGCGCGGGCCAGCTCGCGACCAACCCGATGCCGCCGACGCAATGGTCGTACGACGCATCGATCAAGGCGTTGCCGTATGATCCGCAGCAAGCCAAGGCGTTGTTGCGCAAGGCGGGCGTCAAGGAAGGCACTGAGGTGACGTTGTGGGCTATGCCGGTGCAACGCTCGTACAACCCGAATGGCAAGCTGATGGCCGAGATGATCCAGGCCGACTGGGCCAAGGTTGGCGTGAAGGCGAAGATCGTCACGTATGAATGGGGCGAGTACATCAAGCGCGCTCATGCGGGCGAGCACGACGCGATGCTGATTGGCTGGACCGGCGATAATGGCGATCCCGACAACTGGCTCGGCACGCTGCTCGGCTGTGACGCGGTCAATGGCAACAACTTTGACAGATGGTGCTACAAGCCCTTCGACGATCGGGTCGTCAAGGGCCGCGAAACCACCGATCAGGCGCAGCGCACGAAGCTGTACATCGAGGCGCAGAAGATCTTCGCCAAAGAGCTGCCGTTCTCGCCGCTCGCGCATTCGACGACGTACCAGCCGATTGCGAAAAGCGTCGTCGACTTCAAGATCGACCCGCTGGGTTACACCCGCTTTGACGGCGTGAGCTTGAAGTAAGCGTTTCGACATCGTCCTGCGTTACGCTGGCGGCCACACGCTGCTTAAGCGTTGAGCACGGACCGCGGCGGCCCGGGCGCGAGCCCGCGCCGCCGCTCACGCACTGGCACCCACAAACGGGAGTTTTCATGATCCGTTTTGTCTTGCGCCGCCTGGGGATGGTCATACCGACGTTCATCGGCATCACCATTCTCGCGTTCGCGCTGATTCATTTGATACCCGGCGATCCCATCGAAGTAATGATGGGTGAGCGCGGCGTCGATCCGCAGATGCATGCCGAGGCGCTGCATCGCCTGGGGCTCGATGAGCCGCTGCCGTGGCAGTATCTGCACTATGTGGGCCGCGCACTGCAGGGCGACCTTGGCACATCGTTGATCACCAATACTAGCGTGATGGACGAGTTTCTCGCGCGCTTTCCAGCGACGCTGGAGCTGTCGGTCTGCGCGATGGCGTTTGCGCTGCTGCTCGGCCTGCCGGCGGGCGTTGCCGCGGCGCTCAGGCGCGGCTCGTGGCTCGATCACACGGTGATGGGGACCGCGCTGACCGGCTATTCGATGCCGATCTTCTGGTGGGGGTTGCTGCTGATCATGCTGTTCTCGGTCACGCTCGGCTGGACGCCGGTGTCCGGGCGCATCGCGGTGGAATATGACATTCCGTATACGACCGGCTTCATGCTGATTGATTCGCTGCTGTCCACCGATGAGGGCGCGTTCCAGTCCGCCGTGTCGCACCTGATCCTGCCAGCGGTGGTGTTGGGCACGATTCCGCTGGCGGTGGTCGCGCGGATGACGCGCTCGTCAATGCTCGAGGTGCTGCGCGAGGACTATATCCGTACTGCGCGCGCCAAGGGCTTGTCGCCGGCGCGGGTCGTCCTCGTGCATGCGCTGCGCAACGCATTGATTCCCGTTGTCACGGTGATCGGGCTGCAGGTCGGTACGTTGCTTGCAGGCGCCGTGTTGACCGAGACCCTGTTTTCTTGGCCTGGAATCGGCAAGTGGCTAATCGACGCAATCTCGCGCCGCGACTACCCGATCGTGCAAGGCGGCATCCTGCTGATCGCGACGCTGGTCATCCTGGTCAACCTGCTCGTCGATGTGCTGTACGGCGTGCTTAATCCGCGCATTCGCCACACGAGGTAACGATGGCAGACTTGCCAACCCAACCCCTGTCCTCGCAGCAGGCGGTGACGCCGCCGCCGTCCGGGCGCGTGCTGGCGGCGCGCGAATTCTGGGCCCAGTTCTCGCGCAACCGTGGCGCCGTCGGCGCGCTCGTGGTGGTCGCGATATTGGTCGTGGTCGCGCTGTTCGCGCCGCTGCTGGCGCCGCATAGCCCGATCGAGCAGTACCGGGAGTGCGTCAAGTTGCCGCCGGCGTGGCTCGCTGGCGGCAACTGGCAGTTCGTGCTGGGCACTGACGAAGCTGGGCGCGACATCCTGTCACGGCTGATGTACGGCGCGCGGCTGTCATTCTTCATCGGCCTGGTGTCGGTCGTCTTGGCGCTGGTACCGGGCATCGTACTGGGTCTGGCCGCCGCATTCTTCCCGCGTTGGGGCGACGCGCCGATCATGCGGCTGATGGATGTGCTGCTCGCGCTGCCGTCGTTGTTGCTTGCGGTGGCGGTCGTGGCTGTGATCGGTCCCGGACTGACCAACACGATGCTGGCCATTGCGATCGTCTCGCTGCCCGCCTATGTGCGGCTCACGCGCGCGTGCGCGCTCGGTGAGCTGCAAAGGGAGTATGTGACCGCCTCGCGCGTGGCGGGCGCTGGCACGCTGCGCCTGATGTTCTCGCAAGTGTTGCCCAACTGTACCGCGCCGTTGATTGTGCAGGCTACGCTGGGCTTCTCGACCGCGATCCTCGATGCCGCCGCGCTCGGCTTTCTCGGCCTGGGCGTGCAGCCGCCGTCAGCTGAATGGGGCGCGATGCTGGCCTCCGCGCGCGACTACATCGACAACGCGTGGTGGATCGTCACGATGCCGGGCTTGTCGATTCTGGTCACCGTGCTGGTCATCAATCTGCTCGGCGACGGGTTGCGCGATGCACTCGATCCAAAATTGAAGAGACTGTCATGAGTTCGAATTCGAATGCATCGTGCGATGCAGGCACGCCGTTGCTGACGATCCGCAATCTGCATGTCGACTTCGACGGACTGGCCGCGGTCGATCGCGTGAATCTGTCGGTGGCCGCCGGCGAGGTGCTTGGCATTGTCGGCGAATCCGGTTCGGGCAAGAGTGTCACGTCGATGGCCTTGATGGGGCTGATCGACCCGCCGGGGCGTGTCCGCGCCGACGAGCTGCGTTTTGACGGCGTTGATCTGTTGCGCGCGTCGCCGGCTAAGCGCCGGCGCATCATCGGCAAGGACATCGCGATGGTGTTTCAGGATGCGCTCACGAGTTTAAATCCAAGCTATACGGTCGGCTACCAGATCAAGGAAGTGCTGCGCTTGCACGAAGGGTTGCGCGGCGCGGCCCTGGAGCGCCGCGCGCTGGACTTGCTCGAGCAGGTTGGCATCCCGGACGCAAGGAACCGCATCAACGCGTTTCCCCACCAGATGTCGGGCGGGATGAACCAGCGCGTGATGATTGCCATGGCTGTGGCGTGCAACCCGAAGCTGCTGATCGCCGACGAGCCGACCACTGCGCTGGATGTGACGATCCAGGCGCAGATCATGGATCTGCTGGTGCGGCTGCAGAAGGAGCGGGGTATGGCGCTCGTGCTGATCTCTCACGACCTGGCCGTAGTATCCGAGGTCGCGCAGCGGGTCGCAGTGATGTATGCGGGTGAGATCATCGAAATGAATCGCGTGCCGGATATTTTTTCGGCGCCGCACCATCCGTACACGGAGGCGCTGCTGGCGGCCATCCCGGAGCACAACCGCGGCGCGCGGCGGCTCGCGGCGCTCTCCGGCATGGTACCTGGCCGCGGCGATCGCCCCAGTGGCTGCCTGTTCGCGCCGCGCTGCAAGTATGTGGTCGACGATTGTGGGAAGGGGCGGCCCGCGCTCGTGCAACTCGATGCGCAGGATGACGCGATGCGCGCCCGATGCATCCGTGTGCTGAATGTGGAAAAGGTCGCGGCGCCGATATTCGATGCGGGGCGCATCGCGCTGGCCGGTGCGACGCCGGGAGACGACGCCGACGAGGGCGTCGTGGCGTCGGCCGTGCCGTCCGCCTGCGACGTGGCCGATCGGCATGATCCGCACGGGCGCGGCGTGCATGAGAACGGAGGTGACCGATGAGCGCGGTGGCGCATGCCCGCGACACGGCGATGGCCGAGGATGCCGTGCTGGTTGCGGACCGACTAACTAAGCACTACGAGGTGCGCCGCGGCATGTTCGGCACGGCCACCGTGAAGGCGCTCAACGGCGTGTCGTTTGCGCTCGCCCGTGGCCGCACGCTGGCGGTCGTCGGCGAGTCGGGATGTGGTAAGTCAACGCTTGCGCGGCAATTGACGATGGTCGAGAGCCCGACGTCCGGCCGCCTGTTGATCGATGGTGCCGATGTGGCGACCGCCACGCGTGAACAGCTAGCCGCGTTGCGCAAACGCATCCAGATGGTGTTCCAGAACCCGTTTGCGTCGTTGAACCCGCGCAAGACGGTCGAGCAGACGCTGGGCGAGCCGCTTGCGATTAATACCGAGATGAGCGCCGGTGAGCGAGCATCGCGCATCGCCGAGATGATGCGCACGGTCGGCCTGCGGCCCGAGCACGCGAAGCGGTATCCGCACATGTTCTCCGGCGGGCAGCGGCAGCGCGTGGCGATTGCGCGCGCGATGATCCTGACGCCGCGCATCGTCGTGGCCGACGAGCCGGTGTCGGCGCTGGACGTGTCGATCCAGGCGCAGATCTTGAATTTGTTCATGGATCTGCAGGATAAGTTCGGCACCAGCTACGTGTTCATATCGCACAACCTCGCGGTGGTCGAGCACGTCGCCGACGACGTGATGGTGATGTACTTCGGCGGCATCGCGGAACGGGGGAACAAAGCAACAATCTTCGCGCGGCCGCGGCATCCGTACACGCGCGCGTTGATGTCAGCCACACCGGCTATTTCCGAATCCGAACGTCGCATCAAGATCAAGCTGGAGGGGGAGCTGCCGTCGCCGTTGAACCCCCCTCGCGGCTGCACGTTCCATCAGCGCTGTCCGTATCGGATCGAGCGGTGCGTGGCCGAGGAGCCGAGGTTGCGCGACGTCGATGGCCGCCAAGTGGCCTGCCATCGTGCGGAGGAAATGGATGCTTGAGTGGCGGCGTGGCCACCGCGCGCGACGCAATACCGGTCTGGCCAAGCGGCTCGCGTGGCAGCTCGCCTTCGGATTATTGGCCGGTATCGCATCATCCGCGCACGCGTTTTCCGGCGCGTCCATGATGCAGGCCCCGCTGGGGCCGCCAACCGTGTCGATACCTGCCGGCCAGACCGACGCAGCCACGCCGCCGCGCCAGCACGGTCAGCCGGTGCCGCAAGCCGACGACGGATCGGCACCTAGCGAGCCCAGCACCGCCCAGGCGAGGGTGCCGCGGCCTGCGCACATGCCGTTCTATGTCGCGACCAAAGGCGCCCTGACACTGTACCTGTTCGGCACGCTGCACGTTGGCGACCCGGCTGACTATCCCGCCGAGCAGCCGTTCCGGCAACCGATCATTGACGCGTTGCGCACGGCGTCGCGCGTGGCGTTCGAGCTTTCGCCCGACGATCTGGTGGTGTCGCAGGACGATGTGACGCGCTATGGCATGTGCTCGTATGCGTGTCTGCCACGGTTGCTACCGGCCGATATGTGGGCGAAGATCGTGCGTCGCATGCGAGGCAATCCAGCCGGGCTTGCGGCAATCCGCAAGACACGCCCATGGTTGGCGGCGATGCTGATTGAGACCTACGACTCGTTGTCGGCCGGGTTGCAAGCCGAATACGGCTCCGAGCCACAGCTCGAAAACCTGTACGTGGGACGTATCGTCGGTCTCGAGACGCGCGATGAGCAAATCGCCGCCTTTACCGGACTGACGCTCGCCGAGCAACGCGAAATGCTCGCGCAGGACTTGCGGCAGACGCCGACCGACAACGTGTCCGACGTGCGCATCCTGCATGCGCTATGGCGTGCTGGTGATGCCGATGCGATGGCAAACTGGCAGGCACGGCAATCGGCGAAACTGGCGCGCTCGCCGACGTTGTCGCGGCGCATTGACGATCGGATCGTGTACCAGCGCAGCGAGCGCTTCGTTGCGCGTATGCTGCTGCTTGCCGAGCCCGACAGGCCGATTTTCGTCGCGATCGGCGCACTGCATCTTGGCGGGCCGAAGGGCGTGCTCGCGCTATTGCGAGATCGCGGCTTTGACGTCGTGCCGCGCTGACACGTATGCCGGGCTGCTCGCGTCGCCATCATGGCGCTGGCCGCGAAGCGGCAGGATCGTGCGGATGTAGTCGAGCTGTGCCAGGGCGGCAGGCTAATACGAATGCGGCCGGGTTGTGCCGAGGTGGCAGGCCAGCGTAGGCAGCTTAGTGCAACGCGCCACCCGTTTCCGGCAAATCCATGTGGACTGACAAGGCAGTCTGCACGATGACCTTCAACCCTTCAATGACGGACGCGGTCGACAGGCTGGGCTGGCCTGGGTGGCGCGCGGCCTGTCGCGGTGTATAGGGTATATGTACGAAGCCACCGCGCAATTGCGGTGCGCGTGTCGCGATGTAGTGCGACAGGATGTAGAAGAGGTGGTTGCACGTGAAGGTGCCAGCCGTTTGCGACACCGACGCAGGGATGCCGGCCTCGCGCAGCGCATGGACGAGCGCCTTGATCGGCAGCGTGGAGAAGTAAGCCGCCGGCCCGTCGGCGACGATCGGAGCGTCGATTGGCTGGTAACCGTCGTTGTCCGGAATGCGTGCATCGTCCACGTTAATGGCGACGCGCTCGACGGACAAGTCCGGACGCCCGCCGGCTTGGCCAACACAGATTGCCAGCGACGGACGCGTTGCATTGAGCGCGTCTAGCAGCGCCTGGTCGAGCGTGTGAAAGCGCACTGGCATCATCCGCGCGTGTACGATGGTGTCGCCAATCGGGGTCGCAATCCGTGCGCCGTCGAGTGCGCTCACGGCCTCCCACGATGGATTGATGAGTTCATTCTCAAATGGCTCAAAACCGGTTAGCAGTACGGTGTGCATCGTACGGTTTTCCTGGATGAAGTGATTCTCGATGGTGACGTAGGAAGGCGGCGCACAGCCAAAACGATATGATGCCCGGCGGCATGGGTAAAAGCCATTCAATTCGCATAACGGCGTCGTGCGCGCGGAAGCGTTTCACTTCGGATTAAAAGCGTAAATGATAATTGTTATCGTTAATATGGGTTGCGTTCATTGTTTGATCGCAACCCATGCTAAGCTTTCCTACATTTTCAATCGGCTTACCCCTGCCAGGCGCCTCGCGGGCGAAAAAGTACGTTCACCAAGACAAGGCCGATGTCCATTCCGGTCCGCCGAAGATCGAGGTGGAGATCGCGTCCGTCGCCGACTGTTCTGGATTGCTAAAGGAATTAAACGCCATCAGTGATGGCGCGCCTGCTTGCTCAAAGGCGTCGCTGAAAAGTCATCGATGGGGTACAGCGTCCTGCTCCCTCATCAACAAGCATGCTGCAACCATCGACGAATTGAAAGCATGGCGTCGCGGTGCGGCCCCGGCCACGATGTTGGAGCTAGAGTGCCCTAGCGAACTTTATGCTCAAGTAAAGCGACTGGTGGAGCAGCGGCTCGGCGAGAGCGCAGACCGCTGTGGCGCGCTGGCGATCGATGCGGACGAGTTCGTGCATTGCCTGTACGTGATGGTCGTTACGTTGATTCAAGTGTCAAAGGGGGACGGCGCTGGCGTTGAAGCCGCGTTCAGGCAAGCATCGGAATTGCTCGCGCATGACCCGGTGGGATGGCTCAAGGATGCGGGCATTCCGCATGGTATCGCGGATATGGCGGTAACCGCCGGCATGACTGGGCCGCTGCTGGCGCTGGCGGGGCTGGCGATCAAGGAGGGTCTGGCTGAATGGCGCCGTGCGCGCAAGACTGACAAGGCGTTGGCCCAGGCGCTCGATCAAGTGGACGAAGAAATAGTCGCGCTGCAGGCGCTCTCTGCTTTGCTTGATGTGCGACGTCACAACGCGGATGGCACGGCACAACAGTGCAATGATGGTATGGGCGCTCCTGCGACGCCTGCAAGCAATCAGCCGTTGCCCAAGCTCACGACCATCAAGCAGGAGCGGCGTGCCGCGTTGCGCTTTCTGCGCAAGCAGAACGATGCGGACAAGGTGATTGGTGCCAGTTCATTCGTCTCCGGTAGCGCCATTGCGACCAAATGCATCGTCGATACCACGTTAAAGGGCGTCTACATCGGACAGCAGGGTAGCGTTGCTGCAACAACCGCCGCCGGCGCTGCTGGCATGGTCGGCTCGGCCGCACTGGGTCCGATGGCTGCGGCCGGTTCGCTGGCGCTTGGCGGTTACATGCTGCACAAGTCACGTAAAAAGCGCGACGCGTTCCGTGCAGAAAAGCAAAGCACGGATTCAAGAATAGCTTCCTGGCTGAAACGAGCTGAAGTGGACCGCCGGAGCGGGGCGTCAATGGATCCGCCATATGACGAGCACACCCTCAGCGAGCGCTATGCACGCTTTCTTCGCGAAAAGACCCAGCAGCATGATGCGTTCTTCACGCGCTATACCGACTGGAATAAAGGGTTTGTCGCTGGCAGCGGCCTCTATACTGCTTGCACGGTCTCCAAGCTTGCGCTGGCTGGCATTGTCGCGGCGGGCGGCACCGCGCTCGCGACGCCAGCCGCGCCGGTCGTGCTGATGGCCGGGACAGGTCTAGCCAGTGCCGCGATGATCTTTTTCTCAATGCAGTATCTGAAGGGTCACGGCAAGCTTCAGCGTTACCAGCGCTATTATCACGATGATGACCCCGAGCTCGATCGGCATTTTTTGGCGAGTGTCGATCTGTTATGCGCGGATGATCAACCGGGAGCGGGTTTTGATCTGCGTAAGCTCTTCTATTACCAAGCGGCGGCACGCGAAGACCAGCGCCAAAACTTCCTTGCCGATGTGGCCGCACAATGTGCGAAGCGGTTTGACGATCAATATACCTATACAGCCGACGACGACGAGGTGATTCGCCGACGGGGTCCCAAACCTAACGGTAAGCAGCAACTGACACAGCTTGCGCGGCGTACCGGGGAGGCGGTAGTGGGCCGGGCCAAAGCTGCATCGGCGTTTGTTCGTACGGTCCGCCCGGATGCGCAAATACGCGCCTCGCAGGCCGCGCGTAGCGCGTGGCGCAATGCCTCCGGTGCGGCGCGCAATGCATGGAATGCGTCGCGGCGCCATTTGACACGGACGAGCCTGCAAGCGTGGCTTGCCGATCCAGCGAATCATGCCGAACAGGCGCGTGTGCTTAAGCAAATGATTGAGACGCAACTGATTTATTTGGAGCGCAAACTTGAAACCAAGCACCGCGCGTATCGCCATATCGAGCGCGGGCTCAATGCAAATAGCCGCGCGATGCCAGCGCATTGTCGCGATGTGGCGGGCGAACAAGCCCCTGCCGCTGCGTCAACGCCAGACGTAGCCGCATCCGATATACAACGGCTTGTGCTGGGGTTGAGCCGCGACATCGAAAATGACGAATGTCTATACCGCCAGGCTGTGCTCGTGCGCGATGCACTGAGCGCGCTGGCGAGCCGGCACGCGCCAACACCGGGCAGCCGGCAATTGCTGGCTTGTGCAATCGAACAGTTCATCAGCACGCAACAGGGCACGTTGCCGGACGCTGGGAGGCCGCTGCCAGACCTGGACGTCAGCCACGACCGGCTCGCGACGTACTTCATGAAGGAAGCGCCGGTGCGCTATAAGGACCTGCGCGGCAAGTTGGTCGAGACGGAGCTTCAATCCACACGCATTGGGCACGTATGGGAACAACGCATGGCCAGCCAGGGCGCGTTGTATTCAGTAAAGCGCGCCGCTATGCAACGCGCGGCACTGAGCGAAGCTGACAGCGACACGACCGCCGCTGTCAGCGCCAGTGCTGACACGCGCGCCAGCCTCGCGACGCAGGCCGGCGCCACCAAGCCCGGTGCTACGCGCGAAACGCCAGCACGTTCATCAGCACGATATTGGCCACGAGGATGGCCAGCGCGGTCGGCACTTGCGCCTTGATTACCGCGTTCTTGTCGGGCAATTCCAGCAGCGCCGCTGGCACGATGTTGAAGTTCGCAGCCATCGGCGTAAGCAGCGTGCCGCAATAGCCGGAGAACATGCCGATGGCGGCCATCACCGCCGGATCGGCATGGAACACACCGACCAGCACTGGCACGCCGACGCCGCCGGTCATGACCGGGAACGCGGCAAAGCCGTTGCCCATGATGACCGTAAAGAGCGCCATGCCGATGCAGTACACCGCGACCGCGATCATTCGCAGGTCCATGTTGATGTAGGCCGTGGTCAAGTGGGCAACCGCCTTGCCCACGCCAGCGTCCGAAAACACCAGCCCCAGCATGCCCAACATCTGCGGCAGCAGTACTGCCCACGACAGTGCATCGACCAGGCGCCGTGTTTCCCGGGTTGACTGCGCAAGCGTGTCGCGTGTGAGCAGGCACGCGAACGCTACGGCGACGAGGCAGCCGATGCCGAATGCCACGAGCGTGACGTTCTTCGGGTCCAGCAACGGCGTGCCGCCGACATTCAGGTGCGGCGCGGCCAGCGTGAACACGACGGTGATGGCCGGGATTGTCAGCGCCGGAAGGAACAGCTTGTTGCCGAGTCGTTTCGCGCTCGCCGTGCGCAACTCCGCCGATAGCATTTTCGCCTTGCCGCCGGCTACGCCGCCGAATCCGGCGATTAGCGCCATCGCGATGACGAAGGCGCCGACCAGTTCAGCCGGCAGGCGCTCGCCGATTAAGAAGATGATTGCCGCCAAGGCCCAGAATGTACCGGCCAGCCAGCGCTTGGGATGCGTGGTGTCGGTGACGATCATGCCCGAGACGATTGCCAGCAGGATGCCCACCAGCCAGTAAAGGTAGTTGATCGACAGCATTACGCTTGTTCTCCGCTTGGTTGATTGGGGTGGGCGCCGGTGTCGCTCGGCTGGGTCAGCAGTTCTCGATCTAGCGACCGGTCGAGCAGGTACAGCCGCGTGCCATGGATCAGAAAGGCGCAGATCGCGGTCGGGATACCCCACAGCGCGACGTGCAACGGCATGACGTCGATGCCTGCCTCATGCAGGAACGTGGTCATCAACACGATCGCGCCGAATGCCACGAACACGTCCTCACCGAAGAACAATCCGACGTTGTCGGTGGCCGCGGAGAACGCCCGCAGCTTGTATCGCACCGCATCGGCAAGCGTGCCATAGCGCGTTTGCGCGGCGCCTTCGGCCATCGGCGCGATCAACGGACGAACCATCTGCGGATGACCCCCTAGGCCGGTCAGTCCCACCGCAGCGGTCACTTCCCGCACGAACAGATAGACGATCAGCAGGCGTCCCGCGGTGGCGGACTTGATGCCGGCGATCCACTGGTGAGCGCGCTCGCGCAACCCGTGACGCTCCAGCAAGCCGATGACGGCGAGTGGCAGCAGGATAATCAGCGGAAGGTTACGCGTCTTAACAAAGCCGATACCGATTTCCGCGAGGATCTTGGCCGGCGGATAGTGAGCGGCGGTGGCTGTCACGATTGCGGCGGCTGTGACCACGAGCATCGGATTGAAGCGCAGCACGAAGCCGGCAATGATGACGGCCACTCCGAGCAGTGGCCAAAGATTGAGGGTGGTTTGCATAAGATCTCCAATTGGCAAGTCCAGCGGTGGTGAACAAGCATAAAAAACCCGGCTTCATGGACCGGGCTGTGTTGTCAAGCATCGGGTGCGCAGCCCGCCACCATCGCGACGTGGCGGGCTGCGTGAACCCGGATGCCTTCATTTGCCAGCCGCGCGCGGATGCGGCGGGCAAATTCGAGCGCGTGCGGCCCGTCGCCGTGCAAGCAGATCGTCTGGGTGTTCAGCATCACCCACTGCCCGTCCACGGACCTCACGCGCTTGTCCCGGATCATCGCTAGCGTGCGCTCCAACACCGTGTCCTCGTCTTCGAGCAGCGCGCCGGGCAGCTTGCGTGGCACCAGCGAGCCATCAGACAGGTAGCCACGATCAGCGAACACTTCTTCGATCGCGAGCAGCCCAGCGCGCCGGGCTGCTTCGATCAGGCGGCTGTTCGCCAGACCAAACACGGCCAACGACGGGTCAAAGTTGCGCACCGCGGCAACGATCGCATTGGCCAGCGTGATATCGCGCGCGGCCATGTTGTACAGGGCGCCATGAGGCTTGACGTGAGCTACTTTGCCACCTTCGGCATGCACGATCGCGGCAAGGGCGCCGAGTTGGTACAACATGCCGGAATAGACATCGGAGGGCGGTAGGTCTATCTCGGCACGTCCGAAATGCTCCGGATCGTTGAAGCTGGGGTGCGCGCCGATCGCCACGCCTTTCTCGATGGCCCAGCGAACACTCTGCCGCATGATGCTGGGGCCGCCCGCATGCCAGCCGCAGGCGATGTTCGCCGAACTGACTAGTTCGAGCAGCGCTTCATCGTTGCCACAGCCCTCGCCGAGATCGGCGTTCAGATCGACTTCCATGTCCCCTGCCTTCAATTCATGCCGCAGCCTTACAGCGCTCCTGCTGTAGTGCAATGGCCAGCTCGATATGGCGCAGATATTTGTTGAGTTCTACCAGTGCGTTGCGTGCCTGCTCCAAAGAACATTGGATGAAATGAACCCGTTGGTTCAACCGGGCCTGCGCGAGCAGCCACAGGTCCGCGGCAATCACGCTGCCGAACCGCGGGTAGCCGCCGGTGGTCTGGGCGTCGCTCATCAGCACGATCGGCTGCCCATTCGGTGGCACCTGGATGGTGCCCGGCAGCACGCCGTGCGACAGCAGATCGATCGGGCTTTGCCGTTCCAGCATTGGGCCGGCCAGCCGGAAGCCCATCCGATTGCTGTTCGGCGTGATCGACCAGTCTTCGTTCCAGAACGCGGCGTGGGCCTGTGTCGAAAAGCTGGCATATTCGGGGCCGGGTATGACCCGCACGCGCGTCGCGATGGCGCCGAGCCGTTGACCGGTACCTTCTGCAAGATGCTCCAGTGCGCACCACGATGGTGGCTTGACGCCAAACGCCGGTGCTTCCGGGCTAAATGCGGGGTTGCGCGCGCTCGCGGGCAGGGGCGCGACCGGCAAGCGATCGCCGTCCTTTAATGCCCGCCCCGCGAGACCACCGAAATGCGAGCCCAGATCCGTCGAGCGCGAGCCGAGCATCGGCATCACATCGATGCCGCCGGCAATCGCCAAGTAGCCGCGCATGCCGATCGACGGCGCGCGCAGCGTCAAGGTTTGTCCTGCTTGCACCGGCAGACTGCGCCATGCGTAGACAGGCTGGTCATCCAGCATGGCGTGAAAGTCGGCGCCGGTCAGCGCGATGCGTGCGGCACGCGGGAACCGCAGCACCACCGGCCCTAGGGTCAATTCAAGCCCTGCCGCCCCCGGGACGTTGCCCACTAGCCGGTTGGCCACCTGCAGCGCCACGGTGTCGAGCGCGCCGGCGGTGCACACGCCATACTGGCGATGGCCGGTGCGGCCCAGGTCTTGGACGGTCGTCAGCGTCCCCGCGCGGATGACCTCGATCATGCGTGCCTCCCTGCCCAGTCATGGTGCGCCTGTAGCGCCGCAGCGCAAACCCATGCCCATGCGTCTTTCATGCCAGCACCTCCGCGATGATGAAGCGGACTTTATCGCCTGGCAGCAGTGCCGTGCTCGGGGTCCTGGCTGGATCGAATAGCACCATGTCCGAGCGCCCAATCAATTGCCAGCCGCCCGGCGACGTGGCCGGGTAGATGCCGGTCTGCTCGCCGCCAATGCCCACTGATCCGGCCGGCACCGCGAATCGCGGCTCGTGCCGCCGCGGCGTGGCCAGGCTTGCGTCGAGTCCACCCATGTAGGCGAACCCGGGCTGAAAACCGAGAAAAAACACAACGTATTCACCGGCGGCGTGCCGCTCGACCACTTCGCGGGGCGAGTAGCCGGTGTGCCGCGCCACGCTTTCCAGGTCCGGTCCGGCCTCGCCGCCGTAGCGCACCGGGATCTCGACGACGCGGCATGCTGTCTCCTCGGCCGGGGCCCGCGCCCAAGCGCCGCGCAGCTGTATCGCCAACCCGTCTGGATCGGCATGTATCGGGTCAAACACCAGGGTGACGTTGTTCATGCCAGGCACCACATCCAGCACATGCGGCCAGTCGCGTGCCATCCGGGCCACATGCCACACGCGTTTCTGGTACGCGAGCGTGGCTGGCGGCGGCAGTTCGCACACGAGTGCCTGATCGCCCAGCGGAAAAATTCTTGGTGCAGTCATCATTGATTCGCCTCCATAGCCATGCATTCTGGTGAAGGGAACGCGGATCCGCGCGTGCCTCAGGCATACTTTTATATCGTATTGTCAATAAAATATAGAGAATTTATCAATAAGTGTTTTCACGAGACATCGCTGAGCGCTTGTCCGCCGTTATACTGAAGGCCCTGCAACGAACTACGGTCATCTGGCATGATCCGCACGCCAACGAAGATTGTCTCGTCAGAACACCTCATGTCTGAAACCAGTGCAGAGCTGTCTGAGTTCGAGTATGGATTAATCTTGGCGGGCCACGCGTTCGATCGTTGGATGGTGCGCTGCATGTCCGCGGCGGGCGCCAAGGACATGACGGCAATCGAGGTGTCGTTGCTGCATCATGTGACACATCGCGAGCGCAAGAAGAAACTGGCGGATATCTGCTTCGTGCTGAACATCGAGGATACGCACGTGGCGACGTACGCGCTGAAAAAGCTGGTCGCGCGGGGTTACGTGGCCAGCGAGAAATCCGGCAAGGAGGTGTTTTTTTCGGCGACCGAGGCCGGCCGCAAGCTTTGTCTGAAGTATCGCGAGGTGCGCGAGGGTTGCTTGATGGCGACGCTGGCCGAGGCCGGCTTGGACAACGGGCAGATCGGCGACGCCGCGCAGTTGCTGCGCACCGCGTCAGGCCTCTACGACACAGCCGCGCGCGCTGCGACGTCGCTCTGAGCGCGCCGGGCGGCGATCAATAGCAGGTCGCGTCTGTGACGACGATGTCCAGCGGCAAGTCGTGCGCTTCGTGCGGCAGCGAGTCCGCCCGCGAGCATTCATATGCAACCCCCACCGTAACCGGCGAGCCCGCGTGTGCTGGCCAGGCAGCCAGCGTCCGGTCGAAATAGCCGCCGCCGTAGCCGAGCCGGTACCGTGATGCGTCGAAGCCGACACATGGTGCGAGCAGCAAGTCTGGCACGATGCTGTCTTCGTGCGCCGGCACGGCAATCCGATAACGCCCTTCCTTCATCGGCGAGCCGGGTGTCCACGTGTGGTAGGCCATCGGCGCGTGCGGCGCGACGATAACCGGTAATGCCGCGCGCCGCGCGGCGTCGCCGCTCAACCAGTGCGCGACCACGCGTCGCGCGTCGAACTCTGCGGCAACCGGCCAGAATAGGCCCACGCAACGGGGCGAATACTGCCGCAACACATCAGCCAGGCGCGCCGCCAATTTGACATCGGCCTGCGTGCGCTGCGGCGTGTCGGCGAAGCGCTCACGTTCGGCTAGCAGCCTGGCGCGCAATGCCGTCTTCAGCGACGATCGCGTTGCGTTTTCTGCACTCGGCAGCCCCGGCTCGCGTGCTATGCTTTTGACCACTGGCGGAGTCCTTGTTTGAACGTGAAAAAGAAGATACCCGTGCGTGTTCACCGAGTATATCGCGCGGTCGCAGGCGCGTTGACAGCGGCGCTTTTTGTCGTGTGCGGCAGCGCTGGTGCGGTACGGCCGCTGCCCGGCGCCGTGCTGTCCGATCCGGACCAGATATTCGTGCAGCTTCGTGAGGCGGCACGCAGGAACGACGCGGCCGGCGCCGCGCGGCTGGCGGCATTGATTCCCGATTATCCCGTTGCGTCATATCTGGCGTACTTCCAGATCAAGCCCACGCTGTTCGATGACCAGGGCCACGCGCGTGTCGATGCGAATGACGCACCGGTGCTCGATTTCCTGTCACGCTACGAGGGTCAGGCGATTGCGGACCGGATGCGCAACGATTACCTTACAGTGCTCGGCGCGCGCCATGATTGGCGCAATTTCGATGCGCAATATGCGCGGTTCGTGCTCGATGACGATACGCAGGTCAAATGCTACGCGCTCGCCTCCAAGGCGGCGCGGCGCCAGGATGTCGCCGACGCGGCGCGTGCGCTGCTCGTTGAGCCCAAATGGTATGGCGATGGCTGCATCGACCTGATCACCGATTTGGCGCAGCGCGGCCAGTTCAGCGCCGATGACGTATGGGCGCAGATCCGGCTGGCGCTCGAGCAAGGCTACTCGAGCCTGGCGTCCAAGCTTGTCGACGCGCTCGGCAGCGACCGGCCCGATTCGGTACTGTACGAGCAGGCGACGTCCTCTGCGCCGCTGTATTTGGCGCGCGGGATTGCGCCTAATACACCGGCACACCAATTGGCGTTGGTCGCGATCACGGCGATGGCGCGCAATGACCCAGCGCTGGCCGCGACGACCTTCGCGTCGGTCAGCGAAGCGCTCACGCCCCAGGAGCGTGCGCTTGGCTGGGGAACGATCGCATACCAGGGCGCCATCAAGCGGCTGCCGGCGGCCGCGCACTGGTACCGCCTGACGACCGGCGCGCTGTTAAGCCCGCCGTCTTACGAATGGCGGGTGCGCAGTGCCTTGATGGTCGGCGACTGGGCCATGGTGCGCTGGAGCATTGAGCAGATGCCGCCGACGTTGCGCGCGCAGCCCGCGTGGGTCTACTGGCATGCCCGTGCGCTGGCGCAGGCCGGCGACAAGGAGGCTGCAGCGCAGGAATACGAATCGATCGCATCGCAGTTCCACTTCTACAGCCAATTGGCCGCGGAGGAACTCGGCCGCAAGACGACGGTTCCACCGCGCACCGAGGTCACCGATGCGCAAGTGGATGAGATGAGCAAGATGCCCGGCTTCGCGCTTGCGCAGCGCTTTTATGCGCTGAATCTGCGTCTGGAAGGCAATCGCGAATGGAATTGGCCGCTGCGGCCGATGAGCGATCGGCAATTGCTCGCCGCCGCCGAGTATGCGCGTCGCATCCAACTGTACGACCGCGCGGTGAACACCGCGGAGCGCACGCAATTGCAGCACGACTTCACGCTGCGCTACTTGTCGCCGTTCCGCCAGACGGTCGAGCGCGATGCGCAGCAAAATGGGCTGGACATCGAATGGGCATATGGGTTGATGCGACAGGAATCGCGCTTCATCATCAACGCACGCTCTGGCGTCGGCGCGAGCGGCTTGATGCAGCTGATGCCGGCTACCGCGCAGATGGTCGCCAAAAAAATCGGCCTGGGCAGGCTGTCGCGTGCGCAGATGAACGACATCAACACGAACATCCTGCTCGGCACGAACTATTTGTCGATGATCTACAATCAGTTCGACGGCTCGGCCGTGCTCGCGACGGCTGGCTACAACGCCGGCCCCGGCCGGCCGCGCCAGTGGCAAAAGAGTCTTAACCGGCCAGTGGAGGGCGCGATCTTCGCAGAAACCATCCCGTTTTCAGAGACGCGGGATTATGTGAAGAACGTGCTGTCGAACACGACCTACTATGGCGTGCTGTTCGAGGACCAGCCGCAGTCGCTGAAGGCGCGCCTGGGTGTGATCCTGCCCGCGCCGTGACGAATTATGGTGCGCGAGCGCGGGCATTGCGCGTCGTGCTCACTTCGGGAGGCGAATCATGCGACACATGAGCGTTGTAGTGCTTGGCGCGTCCGGGTTCATCGGCCGCTATATCGTGAACGCGCTGGTTCATGCGGGCAAGCGGGTCATCGTCGCGACGCGCCGGCGTCAACATGCCGCGCATCTGACACGGCTGCCGGTTGACGTGACAACCTGGGTACGATGAGTATCGATAGCGTCGCGCATGCGGGCATCGCGCCGGAACTGGGCATACCCGAGCCTGCAAGCGTGCAGAGCGTGGCGCTGCTGTATCTGGCCGGTGCGACGCGCGAGGCGCGCTACAGCATGAAGCGCATGACCGGGAAAAGGTGAACGGCTGATGAATGTATACGCAGTGGGCGGCGCCATCCGCGACGAGTTGCTGGGCAAGCCGGTGCAGGATCGTGACTACGTGGTGGTGGGGGCGACGCCCGAGCAGATGATGGCGCAGGGCTTTCGCCCCGTCGGCAAGGACTTTCCGGTATTCCTGCACCCGCGCACGCAGGAGGAATATGCGTTGGCGCGTACGGAGCGCAAGACGGCAGCCGGCTATCACGGTTTCCAGTTTTTCTATGCGCCGGACGTGACGCTGGAGCAGGACCTGGCCCGGCGCGATCTGACCATTAATGCGATGGCACGGGCGGTGTTGCCCGATGGCACGCTGCACGGGCCCGTGATCGATCCGTTCAACGGCCAGGCGGATCTCCAGGCGCGTGTGTTTCGCCATGTCAGTGACGCGTTCGCCGAGGACCCGGTGCGCATTCTGCGCGTGGCGCGCTTTGCCGCGCGCTTCACCGATTTCACCGTTGCGCCGCAGACGCTGGCGTTGATGCGGCAGATGGTCGAAGCGGGCGAAGTCGATGCGCTGGTGTCCGAGCGTGTATGGCAGGAACTCGCGCGCGGCTTGATGGAACCCGAGCCGTCGCGGATGTTCGAGGTGCTGCGCCAATGCGGCGCGTTGGCGCGCGTGCTGCCCGAAGTGGCGAGGCTATTCGGCGTGCCACAGCGTGCCGACTATCATCCGGAGGTCGATACCGGCGTGCATGTGATGATGGTGATCGACTACGCGGCGGCGCGGCACTATGCGCTGCCGGTACGCTTTGCCGCGCTCACGCACGATCTGGGCAAGGCCGACACGCCACCCCATGTGCTGCCGCGCCACATTGGACATGAGGCGCGTAGTGTTGAGCGCATCCTTGCGCTGTGCGAACGTCTCAGGGTTCCCAACGATTGTCGCGACTTGGCGGTGTTGGTGGCGCGCGAACACGGCAACGTCCATCGCGTGATGGAGATGGGGGCGGCTGCGCTGGTACGCATGCTCGAGCGCAGCGACGCACTACGTAAGCCTGCTCGGTTTGCGCAGGCGCTACAGGCCTGCGAGGCGGACTTGCGCGGGCGCCTGAATTTTGCGTCCCATCCTTATCCGCAGGCCGAACGACTGCGCGTCGCGCTGATGGCCGCTCGCGGCGTCGCCGCCGGCGCCATCGCGCAACGCATGGTCGGCGAGCCGGCACGCATCAAGGAGGCCGTGCATGCGGCGCGCGTGCAGGCCGTCGAGTGTGCGATACGCGAGAGCGCCCGGTAGCGTGCGTGCTTACCACCCCATCCTATGGCCCGGTCGGCTACAGGTGTTCGGCCAGGAAAGTCAGTGTGCGCCCATGAGCCAACGCGGCTGCGCGTTGCTGGTAAGTCGCGCGATGCGGGCAGTTGAAGCCGTGGTGTGCGCCCGAGTACAGATGGAACTGGGCATTGTCTCGGCCCGTGAAGCGCTCCTTGACTTGGCCCACCGCGGATAGCGGGATATTCGTGTCCTGCTCGGCATAGTGAAACAGTATCGGCATATGCACCTGTGCCGCACGGTCCAACTGGTTTTGGATGCCGCCGCCATAATAGGCGACCGCGGCGTCTACCGAGCCGTGCGCGGCCATGTTGTAGGCGAGCAGCCCGCCGAAGCAGTAGCCGATCGCGGCGATCTTGCCATCTTGTTCTGGTAGCGCATGCAGCGCTTGTGCGGTCGCCGCAAGATCCTTCAGCGTCTTGCCGAAGTCGACCTGCTGCATCAGCGCGATGCCCCGGCTGCGGTCCGTGTCTTCGTACCCGAGTTCGACTCGCGGCTCGCTGCGCCAGAAAATGTCTGGCGCCAATACCACGTAGCCGTCCGCCGCATACTGGTCGGCCACTTCGCGGATGTGCTGATTGACGCCGAAGATCTCCTGGATCAGTACGATCCCGGGACCCTTGCCAGTATGCGGGAGCGCGAGATACGCCTGGAACGTTCCGTCGTCGGTGGCAATGTCATGCCATGTCGAATGCGTAGTCACATTGATCTCCAAGTCGCTAAAAAGAACCGAATGGAAAGGGTTGATCAGTGTGCCACCATTTCATTTTTTGCGCGCGCATCGCCGGTGCGTCGCGTTGCGGCTGTGACTGGAATTGAATACGCGATCGGCGGCGAGGTATGCACAAATGACTGGTTGACGTGTTGTAAAAATAACGGATTTTCCCGTGACGTGTATTTGTTGATATTCAGCAATAGTCTGCCGTTAGTGGGGCTTTCACGATCTCAACGTATTCCCCTAAATTAATTGGATAGCCTACACTGGTGCGCAGTGGGTGACGTTGCTTGTTCAGAACGCGTGTTGTTCAGGCTTGTCAAGTGCATGACGATGCATCAGGCGCGGCTGCTCGCGTCAGTGTTTCGACATCTGACCTGGCGCGGGGCAGGCGCGCCGACATTCTGGGACCGAAACGGGAGATTGACATGACCATCACGCTTCACAAGTTGCTGCCGGTTAGGGCTGCGGCCATGCTGTGCGCCGCCTTTGCCACCAGTGCGTCGGCGGATACGATCGTCAAGATCGGTCACGTCGCGCCGTTGACCGGTGGTATCGCTCACCTAGGCAAGGACAACGAAAACGGTGCCCGGCTGGCTGTCGAGGAAATCAACGTCAAGGGGCTCATCATTCATGGCCAGAAGGTCAAGCTCGAGTTAGATGCACAGGATGATGCAGCCGACCCTCGCACCGCCACGCAGGTCGCGCAAAAGCTGGTCGACGACAAGGTCGTGGGCGTGGTTGGTCACCTCAACTCGGGTACGTCGATCCCGGCCTCTAAGATCTACCGCGATGCGGGCATCGTGCAGATTTCCCCCGCGGCGACCCATCCCGCGTACACCCAACAGGGTTTCAAGACGACGTATCGTGTGGTGGCGACCGATGCGCAGCAAGGCCCGGCGTTGGCCAATTACGCGGCCAAGAACCTAAAGATCAAGTCCGTGGCGATCGTCGATGACTCGACGGCGTACGGGCAGGGCTTGGCCAACGCATTCGAGAAGGCAGCCAAGTCGCTCGGCCTGAAGGTGATGTCGCATGAGGCGACCAATGACAAGGCCGTGGACTTCCGCGCGATCCTGACCAAGATCAAAGGCGAGAACCCGGATGCGATCATGTACGGCGGCATGGACGCCACCGGTGGTCCGTTCGCCAAGCAGGCCAAGCAACTCGGCTTGCGCGCCAAGATTCTCGCGGGCGACGGCGTGTGTACCGACAAGCTGCCGGACCTGGCGGGCGACGCCACCGGCAACGTTGTGTGCTCGGAAGCAGGCATGGCGCTCGAGCGGATGGACGGTGGTAAGGCGTTCCAGGCCAAGTATGAAAAGCGCTTTGGCCAGTCGATTCAGCTCTATGCGCCGTTCACCTACGATGCGGTGTATATCATTGCCGACGCGATGAAGCGCGCCAACTCGATCGATCCGGCGAAGATTTTGGCCGCGATGCCGAATACCGATTACAAGGGCGTGATCGGCGAGACCACGTTCGATGCGAAGGGCGACCTCAAACACGGCGTGATCTCGCTGTATCACTACAAAGCCGGCAAGAAGTCGGTGCTGGATGTGGTGAAGATGTAACCTGGCCGATGGGTTGCCGAGCATCGGACGCTGGGCAATGAGGTTTATTTAATTTTTAACGCGAATCAGAGCGCGTCGGAAATTCCAAGCGATAGGGGTAGGACCGGCTCACAGTCCGACGCGTTTTAGGATCCGCGGCCCGACGACGGCGACCAGCGCTGCGCACAGCGCGACAACCGATAGTCCAATCGGTAGCGTCGTGGCTTGGGCCACGCCACCGATCAGCACAGGGCCAACCAGCAGCCCCACATAGGCCGTTCCCGCAACGCGTGCCAAGCCCTGCGCGGCGCGCACGCCTTTGACGTTGGCCGCCGCGGCAAACAGTACCGGCATCATGTTCGCCATTCCGAGTCCCATCAACGTGAAGCCGGTCAGCACGATATAGGGGAAAGGCAGCAGCAACGCGATCACTATGCCGGCACAGGCGAGCAATGCGCTCATGCAGACGAGTTGGGGTGCGCCGAGACGGGCGCGAATCCAGTCGCCCGCGAATCGTGCGATGGCCATGCCGGTTGAAAACGACGCGTACGCAATACCTGCAAAAGCGGGGCTAGTCAGCACGATGTCGTGCATATAAACACTCGTCCAGTCGTACATGGCACCTTCGGCGATCAGCGCGATCAGCGCGACACTGCCGAGCAGCACCAAATCGCGCGAGCTGCTGCGTGGCTTGCCCGGCTGTGGCGGATGCCGTTTCTCGGCGACATGTGGCAACACGAGGCCGCGCGTCGCGAGTAGGACTGCGGTGGCTATCAATGACACCACAGCCATGTGCAGCTCAGGGGCGATACCTAGGCCAAGCAACGCCGCACCGGCAGCAGCCCCGCCCATGCCGCCGACGCTCCACATGCCGTGCAACGACGACATGATCGGCTTGGCGGCGGCGTTTTCGATCGCGCTGGCTTCGGCATTCATCGCGACATCGACGGTGGCCATCGTGACCCCGAACAGCGCGAGCATAGCCAGCAGTGCAATATAGGAAGGCATGGTGAGCACGAGCGACGCACTGATCCCCATCGCGGGGCCGGCAATCAGATACGCGCGGCGCGTACCTACCTTGGCAAGCCATGACCCGACGCGCAGCATCGCCGCAATCGAACCGCCGGCCACTGCAAATAGCGCAACAGACAATTGTGCGGCGTCTAGTGCAAATTTGTCGCGTACCGTCGGTATGTTCACGCCCCACGACGCGTACAGCATGCCGCTCACGAAGAAGACCGCCATCGTCGCAATGCGCGCGCGCCATAGCGCCGAGCGCGGCAGTTGCCGCGCGGTGAAGGAGGAGGGTGACGTGGCGGCCGAGTCAGGCATATTCGAAGAGTATTGATTGGGCACAAATAAACCCCGTGGTGAGCCCGCCAAATGGAGCTGCGCCAAGCTGAAGTGAACGGGGCCGCGTCCAACATGCGGCAAGATCACTTATTTTAGCGAACGCTTGATACCCGCGTCGCCAGTGAGCCGTTAAGATCATTGCGTGCTGTGCTGTGCTGTGCTGTGCTGTGCTGTGCTGTGCTGTGCTGTGCTGTGCTGTGCTGTGCTGTGCTGTGCTGTGCTGTGTCGTGTCGTGTCGTGTCGTGTCGTGTCGTGTCGTGTCCCATGTCGTGCAGCACAATGCCGGGGCCGCGGCGCAGTAGAACGCCCGTCACAGGTAACCGCGCGGGAAAAGAATAGGACCCGTCGCCCGTGAGCGACGGCAGCGTGACTAATCGAGGTGATTCTTGAACATCCCTATAACCGCTCCGATTCAGCTGCTGCACGCCCAATCGGTGGGAATGTTGGCGACGCATGCCCGCCAACCAGCAGGTTTTCCCTTTCCGACGGTCTTGCCCTACGCGCCGGATGCACACCATTGTCCGGTTGTCCTAGTCAGTCGTCTGGCCGAGCATACGCGCAATCTTGTCGCGGATTCGCGCGCGGGTTTTCTCGTCTACGATCCCGCGCTCGACGTGTCGAATACCGAACGGGTTACGATAGTCGGACGGTTTGAGCCGACCGATGAGGCAGGGGGGACGCTAGCGCGTCGGTATTTGCGCTATCACCCGGAGGCTGAGCGATATCTAGCGCTGGGCGACTTTGTGTTTTACCTGCTCAGGCCGCAGCGCATCCGCTACATCGGCGGATTTGGCGCAATGGGATGGCTGGACGCCGCGCAATGGGATGGCTTTCCTGCGCTTGCGGAGCACGAAGAGCAGGCGTTGATTGACGCGTTGACGCCGGGCGACGCGGCGGCACGCGGTTTCCGCCTGCTTGGAGTCGATCGCTTCGGCGCGGATTGGGTGCAGCACGGCCGCCGCGCACGCGTGGCGCTGAACGAGCCGCAAAACGATCTGGAGACGTTGCACGCGGCGCTCGCCGCCGAGTTGCGTCGTCTCGGCTGACTTCCCGGACGGTGGCGCGTTCGCTACGAGAAATGATTCGCAACACGAACGCATGCGTATTCTTCTGCTGAATGGGTTAAATTCCAGCGTATTAATTAATCTGACCGTTCGTCGACAGTTAGAATAGTGCCTCGCTTCCCAGTAGTCGGGAAAAACTGGACTAATCAATACGCAAGGGCTCGCGCCTTAGCGGTTTGTCGAATAAAATTGAACTTGGGCGCTGAATCTGTATATCAGCTATTTGTCCCAGTCGCATTTTGTGTTAAATTCACCTAGTACTATCCGAGGTGATCTCTATTGGAGCGACTTAACGGGCGTAGAACCGAGTCGTGTCTACTATCCAAGGACCCCTATGTCATCGTACAAAGAGCTTCTTGCACAGCGTGAAAAGCTGGAAAAGCAAATCGAAGAGGCAAAGGCCAAAGAGTTTGCTGAAGTTGTTAACGACATCAAACAAAAGATGGCCGATTATGGTATTACTCTGGCTGATCTCGGTTTTGGCCGGGGCAAGCTGGCGAAGGCGGGACGGCCTCGTGCAGGTGTCGCGCCGAAATATCGCGATCCTGCCAGTGGCAGCACGTGGTCGGGTCGTGGCAAACCGCCGAAGTGGATTGCTGGAAAGAATCGGGATCAGTATTTGATTCAGCAATAAGTCAGGAAGTCCCACAAGCGGTTGTAGCGGGGCATGCCGAACCACGGATTGCCCAAAAAGAGAAGGCCGTGTGCCCGACAGGGGCCACTGGCCTTTTTTTATTGCTGCACTCCAAACCAAGCCGGGTGCAAACCATACTGGCCCCAAATCATGCGGGGCCGCAAACTATACTGGGCTTCAAACTATGCCGGACCTAACACCATGCCGGCTGTGTACCCTAATGGTTACTGCGGATTGCACGCGATAACTCTGTAGCGTGCTGCAAACGTGGAATGAGAATGCGTCACATCATCGTAAAGCGATGATTTTATTGTGAAAAAAACCGTAAAAGCGGCGCAAGCTGGGTTGGGCTGATAAAATAGCCATCCAGTCGATGGTCTTCATTGCCCTTATCTGTTTTTCATGACCGCCCTGTTGCCCGAGCGCCAAGTCGTCGCGCAGAAATCCACAGTTGTGAGCGTCGTACTCAATACGGTACTGATGGTGACGCAGATCGTGGTCGGCATGCTGGCCCATTCGCAAGCGTTGATTGCCGATGGGGTGCATTCGCTGGCCGACCTCGTGTCCGACTTCGTCGTGCTGATTGCCAATCGGCACAGCGGGGCCCACCCGGACGCCGATCACAACTACGGTCATAGCCGCTACGAAACCGTTGCTTCGCTTTTTCTGGGCAGCCTGCTGATCGTCGTGGGCGTGGGCATGATGTGGCGCGGCGCGCAGCGCATCACCGATCTCGATGGAATCCCGCCCGTGCATGTGTCTGCGCTCGTCGTCGCCGTGGCGGTGTTGTTTTCCAAGGAATTACTGTTCCGCTACATGTTGCGCGAGGCGCAGCGGGTGCGTTCGGCGATGCTGGTGGCCAATGCATGGCATGCCCGATCCGATGCCGCGTCCTCGCTCGTGGTTGCGGTCGGTATCGTCGGCAGTCTGGCGGGCTGGCGGTGGCTGGACCCGATCGCGGTCGCCGTCGTCGGCTTCATGATTGTCCGGATGGGCTGGATTTTTGGCTGGGATGCGCTCCAGGACTTATCGGACCGGGCTTTGGACGAGCAGACGACACGTCGGATCCGCGAAATGCTGCTATCGACGCCTGGCGTACAAGGGGTGCATGAACTGAGAACGCGCAAGATGGGTGATGCGGCATTAGTCGATGCCCATATTCTCGTGGAACCTCGGATCACCGTTTCTGAGGGGCACTATATCGCGGAGACAGCCCGTCTGCGTGTACTGAAGGAGCCGCACGTGCTTGATGCGTTGATCCACGTCGATCCGGAGAACGACGACGAGCGCACCGTGTGGGAAGCGTTGCCGCCGCGCGATCGGCTGCGCAAGAATCTGGAGCATGAACTCTCCCCTCGCGGCGTGCAGATCGTGTCGTTCGACATCCATTATCTGCGGCACGGCGTCGAACTCGACTTGCTGCTCGCACCGGGCAGCGGCGCGCAAGCCGGCGGCGATCGTGACTTAACTCAGGCGCTCGATCTCGATGCCGTCGCCCGGCGTCTTGGTGTGTGCCAAATCCGGCTGCGGCAGATGGTCGGTTCGGCAGCGGTGCATGCGACGGCCTGACGCGCACTATGCAGCGTACACCGTCACTACGCAGCGCACACTGTATCAAAGCGGCAATTGCGTGTCGAACTTGATTTCCCGCAGTACGACGCTGGTGTGGACTTGCGCGACGGCTGGAATCGTCAAAATGCGCTCGTGCAAGAACGCATCGTAAGCCTTGATATCGGCTGCAACGATTTTTAAGATGTAATCGGCCTCGCCCGTGGTGCTATAGCATTCGGTGATTTCCGGGCAGGTCGCGATTTCCCGCTCGAATTGCTCCACGCCGCCCTCGGTATGGCGCGTCAAATGGATATGGGCGAGCGCGCACACATGTAATCCAAGCTTTTCCCGGTCGAGCAACGCAGTGTAGCGCTGGATCACCCCCGACTGCTCCATTTCCTTGATCCTTCGCCAGCACGGCGTACTGGATAAACCGACTTGATCGGAAATCTCTTGTACCGAGCGGCGCGCATCGAGCTGCAGCAGGCGCAATATCTTTTGAGAAAACGCATCGAGTGCCAAGAGTGCCTCCCTTTAGCGCGTTTCTATTCCTTGGATGGTAGATAAATCGCGAATAAAACGCAATTCGTATCGGTTATGATGAGTGACTTGGTCTCTGTCCGGCAGGCTTGCGCGGTACTTTCACTCATAACGTTCATATCCGCTGCGTCGGCGCGCGGGCTGGCGTTTTTGCGATTGGCAATTGTGCGAGCCGGGCTGCTCCATTAGACTGCGCGCGCCTTCAACCAAAAACTCTTTCATCATGCGCGTCGTGCTGGTGGCTAATACGCTGTGGTCCATTGTCATCTTTCGTCCAGGACTGCTGCGCACGCTGGTCAGAATGGGGGTTGATGTCGTCGTGATGGCGCCCGTTGACGATACGTTGCCGCGCGCACTCGAGTTAAACGTGCGGGTCATCCCGCTGGAGCTGTCTGCGAAAGGCACCAACCCGATGCGCGATCTCGCGTTGGTGCGCACGCTCGTGACGCGCTACCGTGCGCTGAAACCTGACCTGGTGTTCCACTACACCATCAAGCCGAACATCTATGGCTCGATCGCGGCCAAGTTGGCTGGTGTGCCGTGTATCGCTGTGACTACCGGACTGGGCTACGCGTTCGTCAATACCAATCTCGTCGCGCGCGTGGCCAAGGCACTGTACCGCTTCGCTTTTCGTTTCCCGCACGAGGTGTGGTTCCTCAACGGCGACGACTGGCAGGACTTCGTCGCGCAGCGACTGGTTGATCCGGCCAAGACGCAGGTGTTGCCCGGCGAGGGCATCGACCTCGCCCATTTCGCGCCGCGTGCAGCGGGCGTGTCCGACGGCCACGTGCGCTTTCTGCTGATTGCCCGCATGCTGTGGGATAAGGGAGTTGGCGAATACGTCGAGGCCGCCCGCCTTGTCCGTGCGGTGTATCCGCAGGCGGTGTTCCAATTGCTCGGCGCGACCGACGTTGCCAATCCAAGTGCGATCAGTGCCGAGCAGATGCGCACGTGGGTCGCCGAAGGCGTGATCGAGTACCTCGGCACGACGCAAGACGTGCGCGATATCATCGCGCGCGCTGACTGCGTCGTGCTGCCGTCCTATCGCGAAGGCGTGCCTCGTACACTGCTGGAGGGCGCGGCGATGGCCAAGCCGCTAGTGGCGACGAGAGCGATCGGGTGCCGGGAAGTGGTGGTCGACGGCGAAAACGGACTGTTGTGCGCGCCCAAGGATGCCGCCGACCTGGCGCGCAAGCTCCAGCACATCATTGAAATGGGGCCCGACGCGCGCGCGACCATGGGCGCACGCGGGCGACGAATGGTCGAGCAGCGCTACGACGAACGGATCGTTATTGAGCGCTATCTAGCGGCGATGCGACGGGTTGGATTGAGGATCACCGACATGCCAGCAGCGTGACGGCTGGGCGGTTTAGTGACGCAACGGCCCACGGTTCAACGGCCGCCGCCCTGTTGTCCGGGTTCCGTTTCGGACTTCGCGGGGCCTGCTGTCGGGTCGAGAGGCGTCGTTTCTGCGGGTCCGTCGTTCGTTGCCCTCGCCAGCCATTGCACATGTGCCGCCTGGCGCACGCGCAACTCCGAAAGCATGTTGCAAAACAACGCTCCCTGTTCGATCGCATCGTCGAGCGCGACATGTGTGTGCGGATGGGCGTCGAACCAGTGCTTCGGTAGCTTCGGCTTGATCGTCTTCCGGTAAGGCAGCCCGGTCATCGCAAACGCTAGCGTCTTGATGTCCAGCGCCGACCAGGAGAACGGGCAGCGGCCAGCAAAGCGCATCATGTACCAGAACATAAACGTGAAGTCGAAGCCGGCCGGATAAGCCACGAAGACAGGTTTGCCGGGTAAAGCCTCAACCCAGTCGACATAGGCGGGCAGTGCTTCTTCGGGCGCGCGCGTATCCGTACGGCATGCTGCCCAAGCGTCGGGTTGCGTTTTCCACCACGCGTGCTGAACCGGATGCGGGGACGCGCCGGGCAGCGTGTCCAAGTTGGCGGAAAACGTTGCAATCAGCTGTTTGTCCCCGGTATAGGCCGCGGATGCGAAGCTCAACATCGAATGCGGGCCGGGAATCGGGCCGTCCGCCTCGATATCGGTGCTAACGTAAATTTCGTCCATTGAATGTTGGGTCAACTGGCAGTAACGTGGTCCGCTACGTATGGATTCGTGCGCCGCTCCTCGCCGAAGGTCGACATCGGACCGTGTCCGGGGACGAAGCGTACGTCGTCACCGAGCGGCCACAGCTTCTTACGGATCGACGAGATGAGGTCCGCATGATTGCCGCGCGGGAAATCCGTCCGTCCGATCGATCCCGCGAATAGTACGTCGCCGACCAGCGCAAGTCGATGTTCGCGGCTGAAAAAAACCACGTGTCCCGGCGTGTGTCCTGGGCAGTGAAGGACCTCCAGTATCTCATTGCCAAACCGCACGGTATCGCCATCGTGTAGCCAGCGGTCCGGCTCAAATGCTTGCGCTGCCGGCAGGCCGAAACGCGTGCTCTGCTGCGGCAGCAATGCCAGCCAGAATTGCTCGTCCGGATGCGGTCCCTCGATCGGCACGCCGTAGTGGTTGGCCAATGCACGGGCACCTGCGCAGTGGTCGACGTGTCCGTGCGTCAACAACACCTTTTCCACGCTCGCGCCGCGCTTTTGTACCTGCGCTTGGATCAACTCCAGATCTCCTCCCGGATCGACAATGGCGGCGCGTTGGGTCTGCTCGCACACGAGCAGCGAGCAGTTCTGCATGAAGGCAGTGACGGGAATCAGCTTGACTTGCATTGGATTTGAAAGCGCCTTGAGCGGCTGGCTGAGTGAAGGCAACATTGTAGTCGCCATGTCCCGATCCGCGCATCCGTGCGTTTACATGACCGCAGCGGCGGATTGCGTAAAAATGACGATCTGCACCATCGGATATAATGGCCGGCATGCACCTTAATCGTGCAATCAAGTCGGACGCCCCCGCACCGCACGGCGGAGTAGAAAGGGGCGCCGTCATAACGCCGCGTACGAAACGCGGCGGCATCTAGCATCGTAAGTCGATGCGACACGTTCCATCCGGTTGGGCGCGGGGCGCCTGTTTCCCGGCGTAGCCCGGCACCGGTACGGAGCCTTCACCGCTGATCGGCATGACGCTTATTTAGCAAGCGCCATGTCAATCGTTGTAGCCGTCGTCAGCGGTGATTCGGGTCTGGATGACGCCCCTTACAGAGGCGGCCAGACGTGCCTTAAACCTGGCGGACCACGGCGCTTGCCGTTTCGCGATCGTCGCCCACCGTGCGCAGCTTGTCTGCGCGGTGCCGTGGCGCATCCGTTCGTTCGCTCAGAGCCGTGGCCCTTGGTGGCGGCTCATGATAGTGAAGACGCACCTATGAAAGCTCGATGGCCTCGACGTTATGGGACCGTTTGTGCCCTCCTTCTGCTGGCCGGTTGCGCGACGGATGGCGGTCGCAAAGAGCCAACGACGATGAGCCCGACGATGGCACGCGCGGGGGCAAGCGGTACGACGGTCGTCCAGTCGGTGTCGAGCCGTGCAAAGTCAGTCCTGGATGCACTCGCGCGCGGGAAGCCGGGCGATGCGTCGGCCGACACGGCCACACGGAATGTCTCGTTGCTTGCCGATGCCGAGCCGCTGGTCGCGGATGCGCCTGACGTGTCGGGCTTCAAGCAGGAGGGACGCGCATCTTGGTATGGCCCTCGTTTCCATGGCCGTCATACTGCGAATGGCGAGCGTTTTGACAAGAATGCGTTGACCGCTGCGCATCGGCGCTTGCCGCTGTCGTCATTCGTGCGCGTGACCAATGTCGCGAACAAGCGATCGGTGGTGGTGCGGATTAACGATCGTGGGCCGTATCACAGCGGACGGATCATTGATCTGTCGCAGGCGGCGGCGAGTGCGCTTGGGCTGCAGCATTCCGGGACCGCAAGAGTCCGGCTGCAAGGCTTGTCTCGCGACGAGGCTCGCGTGGCGATGGCCGAGCAACTCGCGTCGGCCAGATGATCGAAACTGCGAGTTTGTGCAAGTATGCTCTGTTCCGGGCCGCGGTTTAACCGCGGCTTTTTTATCTTCCCAATCCGTCCTTTTTCAATTCCAGCGCACGCGCATAGAGCACGCCACGTGATGCGCCCGTTAGCGCGACTGCCAGTTTGACCGCGGTGCTGACCGGCACTTCGTCCAGCAATGTCGTCAGTATTGCGTCGTGCTGGTGCGCGTCACTTTGCGTGGGTGCGCCAGCACCTTCGACCACAAGGACGAACTCGCCTCGCAGCCGGTTCGGATCCGCGGCAAGCCATGCTGGCCCTTCGGCCAGCCTGCACTGATACAGGCTCTCGTGTAGCTTGGTGATTTCTCGCGCGATCAACATTCGACGCGATGGGCCAAGCGTTTCGGCCAACGCGCGTGCGGTCTCGAGCGCGCGGTGCGGCGCCTCATAGAAAACAAGCGCTTCTTCACGCGACGCCAGTGCCTGGAGCCGGGTGGCCCGCTGCTTCGGCTTGGTCGGCAAGAAGCCGGCGAAGGTAAACGTGCTCGCCCAATCGCCGGTCACACTCAGCGCAGCGGTTACCGCGCTGGCGCCCGGTATTGGCACCACGTCCAATCCTGCGTCACGTACTGCGTCGACCAGCCGTGCGCCCGGATCCGAGATGCCAGGCGTGCCTGCGTCCGACACGTATGCAATACGCTCGCCCGCGCGCAGGAAATCAACGACGCGCTGTGCGGCTTCGCGTTCGTTGTGTTCGTGAACCGCCAGCAAGGGGCGCGTAATTTGGTAACGCGCGAGCAGTTGTGCCGTGTTGCGCGTGTCTTCCGCCGCAATGCGGTCCACCAGCGCAAGCACATGCAACGCGCGGAGCGTGATGTCGGCGATATTGCCAATCGGCGTCGCCATCACATAAAGCGCTGGTGCCGGATAGTGTTGGTTCTCGGCAAGCACGAGGGGATCGATCAAGGAATACCTCAGGAGAAGCGATGAGCAACGAAGCGCCCGCCATTGTGCCACGACGTGGCATAGCGACTGGTACCGCCCGGCCGGTGACACAGCCGACACAGCCGACACAGCCGACACAGCCGACACAGCCGACACAGCCGACACAGCCGACACAGCCGGCGCAACCGACACAACCGGCGCAACCGGCGCAACCGAAGCGGGCCGGGGGACCGCTGGACAACTTTTCGCACCGGCCGGTGTCGAAGCGGATCGGCCGTGTTTTCGAGTCGCATGCGCTGCGCCATTTGAGCCGCCACGGGTTGGCGCTGGTAGCGCGCAACGTACGTTATCGGCGCGGGGAGATTGACCTTGTTATGCGGACCACCGATGGGATGATCGTATTTGTCGAGGTCCGTGCTCGCAATCGCTCCGATTATGGTGGAGCACTCGCCAGTGTCGATGTGCGCAAGCAATACCGCCTGATGGCCGCCGCCCGGGCTTTCCTGGCTACGCGCCTGGCAGGTGGGCGCCTGCGGGCGGTGCCGCCTTGCCGGTTTGACATCGTCGCGTTCGATGGTGGCCAACTGACGTGGGTTGTCGATGCCTTCAGCGAAGATCCGCGACTGCGGTAAACTCGCGGGCGAGAAACGAGCGTGAGCAATTGATGTCGATCAAGAGAATTCAGCGGCAGTTCCGCGAGAGCGCGGAGTTGCAATTGACTGCATTGGACGCGCTGGGAGTGCCGATTGCCGCGGCGATCGATGCCATGTTCGCGACACTGGCGAACGGCGGCAAAATCCTGGCGTGCGGGGATGGCGCGTGCATGTTGGACGCGCAGCGTTTCGCAGCAGCGCTCGTCGCTCGTTTCGAGCGCGACCGTCCGGGGCTGCCGGCGCTTGCCCTGGCCAATGATGATTTGATGAGAGCGTGCGGCGGCACGCAGGCGTACGACGAGGTTTTCGCACGTCAGGTGCGGTCGCTGGGGCACGGCGACGACATACTGCTGGCGATCGCCGGGCACGATGATGTGCCGGCGTTGGTTGCAGCCGTCGATGCTGCGCATGAGCGGGAGATGATCGTCGTCGCGTTGACCGGGGCCGGCGGCGGGCCGCTGTCCCAAGCGCTGCTCGATACCGACATCCATATTTGCGTGCCCGCGCAGCGTCAAGTGCGGGTTCATGAGTTACAGCTGCTGACGATCCACTGCTTGTGCGATGGGATCGATGCAATGTTGCTCGGGGAAGAAGACTGACTAAATCAGGGAGAGTTTGTCGATGACTGCCACTCGCGTCCGTAAAACGCTTATGCATGCCGTGCTGGCCGTGGGCCTTGCGTCATCGCTCCAGGGCTGCGGCTTACTGTTGCTGGGCGGCGCGGCCGGCGGCACGCTGATAGCCGTTGACCGGCGCACGCTTGGGGCCCAGACGGAGGACCGGGAGATCCAAATCAAGGCATTGAAACGGATCGGCGATGCATTGCCGGACACCGCCCACGTCAACCTAACGGTCTATAACCGTCGCGTGCTATTGACCGGTGAAGTGCTGGATGAGGCCGCGAAGCAAAAGGCCGAGTCGATCGTGCGTGACATCATCAACGTGAGCAGTATCGCCAATGAGTTGGCAGTGCAGCCCGCAAGCTCGTTTTCTTCGCGCACCAGCGATACGTATATCAGTAGCAAGGTGCAAGCCGCATTGGTCGGCAGCAAGGAGATTTCGTCGAACTATTACAAATGGACCACGGAGCGCGGCATTGTTTACTTGATGGGCCTGGTGACGGTTGACGAAGGCAATCGAGGGGCGGACGTCGTCAGTCGCGTGACTGGCGTGAAGCAGGTCGTCAAGCTGTTTCAGTACGTGAAGCCTGAGGATGTGAAGTCATTGGTGGCGGCGCCGGCATCCGACACCAGCGCGGCATCCGCGCCCGCGGCGGAGCAGCCGACGGGGGCAACGGTGGGCGAAGTGCCGCCGGCAGGGGTAACTGAGCAACCGCTTGATCAACAGCCGCCCGCACCCGTGTCCAACTCGGCGATCAAGCCGGGTAACCCGAAGGCACCAAATTGATGAGCCGAATGGACGCGCGAGGGCTGCCAGATGCGTTGGCACGGGGCTGGGTTGCAGGGTGGATTCGGGTTGCTCGAGGGGGGCTGTTGCGTTGGGGTACGGCCGTTGTGCTGGCGGGGACGGCCACCGGCGTGCAGGCGTATGATGCCGAGCGTGCGCAGACCCTGGCGAAGCAGAATGCGTGCTTTGGTTGCCATGCCATTGAGCGCAAACTCGTCGGGCCCAGCTTTGCTCAGATTGCTCAACGGTATAAGGCAGATGCGACGGCGCCCGCGCGGCTGGTTAAGAAGGTCGTGCAGGGTGGAGCAGGGGTATGGGGACCGATTCCGATGCCGTCGCAACCTCGGTTGAGTGAGGCTGAGGCGAAGGTGTTGGTGGATTGGGTGCTGGCGGGGGCGCCGCGGAAGTAGGGGGTAAACGTCTTGCTTTCGGGGCCCGCATTTCTGCTATACTTATCGCTTCACGTGGGGCGGTAGCTCAGCTGGGAGAGCGTCGCGTTCGCAATGCGAAGGTCGGGAGTTCGATCCTCCTCCGCTCCACCAACAGAATCAAGGGTTTAGCCGATGGCTAGGCCCTTTTTCTTTGGTAGATTCTGGTTGCGCCAATTTTGCGCCACTTGGGTTGTCAAAGCCTGGGTGCAGCACTTGAGGAGCAGTGAACAGCATCTATCATCCGTCGAGGTGATCTTCAGTGGCAGGTCCGCGTTCGACGTAAGGGCTACCCAGTACAGATCAAGACATTCAACGCGCGAACAGAAGCGTGGGCTCGACAACTTCGTTGTGGGATATCCAGCGCACGTTCGGGGCGTCAGCTTTCTTCAATCCTTGTTTGGCTTGTTCACGAAACCATTCGTCATGGTTGCCCGGCGCTTTACTCGTACCATGATTTCCATCAAGTCGGCTCCTCTTCACACGCTAGCTTTTAAGTCGGCAAGCGTTACCATAAGCATCATCGGATCAAGCTGCGATCCTTCGAAACCGATCCGCTCATAAAAGGCCCGAGCTTCGTCAGAGAGTGCATGCACCAACATGCCCCGAATACCGATCGTGTCGGCCGCCTGGATCACGCGCAGGCAAGCATCCCTGACCAAAGCGCGCCCGAGCCCTCTACCATGCCACGACTGGTCTACGGCCAACCGCCCCAGAACCACAACCGGTATCGGATCTGGCATATTGCGTCGAAAGCGGCCAGGGGCCGCATCTACCGTGACGGCGCTCGATGCCAACGCGTAGTACGCCCGCACCCGACGCTCGGCACAAGCGACGAAGGTGCGCGAAGCACCCGTGGTCTGATTTTTCAGCGCACGACGCTTTAGCCACTGGTCCAGACTTTCGACGCCCGACGTGAATGCATCCAGCTCATGATGGGATGCAAGCGGTTCGGGGGCTTCAATCGTCATGCCTTGTCCCACGGCGCTGGCGCCTGTAGCGTTTTGCGCAGTGCCTCGTTGGGTTGCGGCGGCAGATCCAAACGTGCTACAAAGGCCGCGTAAGCCTTCGGTGAAGCCGTGATGATGGCTTGGTCAAGCAAGGCCTCTTCCGCTGCCGTTCGAGCAGCCTCGAGCACGAAATCCGTTCGATTCTTCCCGCGGACCTTTGCGGCGCGGTCGATCAGATTCCGCTCTTCAGGCTTGATCCGGATATTGAGCGTGTCGCGCTTCGTGGGTTGTGCGTTTGCGGCGGTCATGACGAGACTCCTGCGACGATGCAACCCATTCTAGCACAGTCGCAATGACATTGTCATTACACTGCGTGCGCTAGGTATCGCGTCGAGCGACTCGCATGATCGTCTGCTTTAGTTCGGCCAAGACGGCTGCATATTCGCTGCATATTTCTTTGTCAGCACACCTCCCCTTTGATCGAATAAGTACTTTGCGAGCCGCCGAGTCGCGGCGTAGCTTATTTATATGGCGTGAGAGTCGATTAGGCTGCGTGTGTGTCGTCCCATGCCGCAAACTCGCAGATATTCAGGGATCGTTGTAGCGGTATTCTGTGCTCGCTCTCGTAGCACGTCGGATTCGTCGGAAGCCGCACGCACCATGATCACCTTCGTTTTCTTCCGTTCTCTTATCCCGCTTCTTGTACTCATCCCACCCCTCTTCACAAGGAGATAGTTGGAAAAGCGGAATGTGGGCAAGCGCTTTTTATTTGGTTTCCCTTATGAACTTGCTTCAGGCAAGACTCGGCGAATTTACCGGGCTGAGGTCGAGCTTGTGTGCCGCCTTTTGCTGTGTATGGCAATGGGCAGAGAAGCACGAGCCGGAATTGCGCGTTGCGCGAAAACTAGAGGGTTCAGCCTGACGTGCGAAACAATAGGACTGGACACGACGGCTATAAAGAAATACTTCGGGATAACGCCGCGGCAGCGCAGGTGGTCTGCCCATCACCGCTCAGGCAGATATCGTAGTCAATCATCGGAGCAGCCGCGTGGGTACGAGGCGGCCACGCAGGGCGACAGGGCGCGCCCTCTGGCCGCCCTGCACCCACCTCTCAGTGATGTGCGCGTGCGGCGCGCGTGTGAGCAGCCTTTTTGGCGGCGGCGGAGCGGCCAGCCGCGCCCTTCGTCTTGGCTGCACGCTTGGCCGCAGCGGAGCGGCTGGCGGCCGGCCGTTTCGCCGCGGCAGACTCGGCCTGCTTTGACATCGACTTGCGTGCGGCGCCGTCCGAGCGCTCGCGTCGCAATACAGAGGTCGTTGTGCGCGAGCGCTTGGCCTGGGTCTCCTTGCTCGCGGAACCCTTCGTCTTGTGCTGGCCCGCCTCGCTGTCCTTGGCCGCTTTTTTGCGGGTTGCCTCGCTGGTGGCGCCCTTCTTAGGCGGCTTCAAGTCGATGCCGGCCCGCCGCGCTTTTGACAGCCCGATTGCCACGGCTTGCTTGGCCGAGCGCACGCCATGCTTGCCGGCTCGAACATGCTTGACCTCTTCCTTGACGAATTCGCCGGCTTGCGTGCTTGCTGATTTCCCCGCGCGCTTGTCGGCCTGCGCTCGGGCCATAGTCTTTCTCTCTGGCATGACAACCCTCCTTGAAAGAGACGCTGTATACCAAGCGGTCGCAATGTCCGTGCCAGCGCCTGACCCGCCGCTCGCGTGCGGGGCTGCCTTCGAGTAGGAGGCGGGAACGTGGCGTCGTTTACCCTCAGTTCATCGCTATCAGCCCATCGCTAACTGCGGCGCCACAGTCCGGCAGTGCAGCAGCGCTGTGCCTCGCTATGGCGGCTGCATGCCATCATGCCGCACGGCACGATGCTCACGCCGTGCCGTGCGGCGGCCCGGCAACACAAAGGCCGGGCGCGTCGATTGCTAAACGCAGTAGACCTTTCCACAGGAGCGAACATGACTACTACTGCGACACACCCAAAATCCACGCGGTCCTCGACGATGCCACCTCATGGCGTCGACACGGCGCATGCAGCCGAACAGGACGCAATTGCGCTGCTGGAGGCAGACCATCGCGCAGTTCAGCGGCTATTCGATACGTTCAAAAAAACGCCCGATGACGACCTTGACGCCAAGGCAACGCTGGTCACGCGCGCATGCGACGAGTTGGCCATGCATACGATCATTGAGGAAGAGATCCTGTATCCGGCCGCGCAGCGCGCGCTGTCAGGTCAGCCGCAAAAGGAAGTAGACGAGGCCTATGTCGAGCATTTTCTTGTCAAGACGTTGATGGAGAAACTCCGGGCCTCTCGGGCAGGCGCCGATGGTTTTGATGCGGCTTTCAACGTATTGGCGGAAAACGTTCAGCATCATGTCAGCGAGGAAGAATCGGTGCTATTTCCTGCGCTGCGCAAGGCGGGCGTTGACCTGGATGAACTCGGCGCTCGTATCGCGCAGCGCAAGGCGCAGTTGCAGGCAAAAGTGTCAAAGGATGTCGGCGACCGCACTTAATGCGCGCACGACTCGTGGTGCGCTGTGTCAGCCTGCCTGGTAGGGCAGGCTGACATCGTCGGGGGGCGTGCCGCCGTTGGACTGGCGTCGGAGCAGGTGGCGCGCGCAGGCCTGTCACAGTTCGGCCTAGATTGACTCAGCGCAGCACAATTCAGCGCAGATTAGCCCAAGTTAGCCCGAGCTGGCTTAGGTTCGCCCACAGGTGCCGAAAGGGATCCCGTGCCAAGAATGTGTTTGACGACAAACTGGAGCCGATCCTGTGGCCGTTTCCTTGTTCAAATTCGATGCAGCGCGGCTTCGAGGCATTCCTCGCGATGCGGCCCTGGGACATGCTGGCGGCAAGGGAGTTTGTCAGCGGGCGTGATCAATCGGATCACGTAGCCTATTGGGCAATCGGGCATCACCCTAAGCTTAGGCATACGATCGAAGTGCGCCATGGGAGCTTTGTCGATCTGCCGTTCATTCACCTGCTGCGCCGCTATGCCGCTGTGGTCGTGCCGGATTGCACTGGACATTGGCCCTGCATCGAGGATATCGCGGCCAATCTCATTTATCTGCACCTGCACAGCACCGGAAGCAAGTACGCCGGCGCGTACAAGCGGCCCAGCGCTGCAGCACTGAGCCGCGCCGCATAGCGTGCTAGGCGCAAGTCGCCTACCTGACGTATGCTTATAGCATCGGTGCGCCGCCCGTTACCGCGATCGTCGCGCCTGAAACATAGCTCGATTCGTCGGACGCGAGCATCACATACGCGGGGGCCACTTCGGCCGGCTGTCCGGGCCGTTTCATCGGCACCTGCGTGCCGAATTGCTTGACCTTTTCCGCGGGCATCGTCGCGGGGATCAAAGGGGTCCAGATTGGCCCCGGCGCCACACAGTTCGCCCGAATGCCTTTTTGCGCAAGCAATTGTGCTAATCCCGCCGTGAAATTTTGGATCGCCCCCTTGGTGGCGGCATACGCCAGCAACGTCGGGTTCGGACGATCGGCATTGATTGATGTGGTGTTGATGATGGAGCCACCCGCCTTCATATGATGCAGCGCGGACCGGGTGATCCTGAACATCGCGCCAATATTCGTATCGAACGTGTTGTCCCACTCATCGTCTGAAATCTCGTCCAGCGACTCGTGCGTCATTTGGAACGCGGCGTTATTGACCACGACATCGATTTTGCCGAATGCGTCAACGGCTTGCTGGACAATGCGCGCGCAGTGCTCGCGCTGCGCCACATCGCCGCGCACGAGCACGGCGCGTCGTCCCGCCTGCTCGACCCAGCGCGCTGTTTCGCGCGCATCGTCGTCCTCGTCAAGATAGGCGATTAACACGTCAGCGCCTTCTCTAGCAAAGGCGATGGCTACTGCGCGTCCGATTCCGCTGTCGCCCCCGGTAATGATCGCCGCTTTGCCGGCAAGACGGCCCGAACCTTGGTATGAACGCTCGCCATGGTCGGGTTGCGGTTGCATGTCACCAGTGTGGCCGGGCACTGTGGCTTGCTGTTGGTGTGGCAATGGTGGTTCTGGACGTTGGTTTTCAGTCATGACACGCTCCTATGGGTTGATTGTCGCGCGACACCGGCGCGCGCGCATGTTGGTGAAGCAACCAACAGGCCCGCCGCGCGCACGCTCCGCCCAGCGCACGGTGGGGCCGTACGACGTAACGCGGCGGCCTACTACGTAATGAGGGCGGCGTGCCGCGTCGACGAGGTGCGCGGCACGATCCGTTTGCCGTCAGCGCGGTAGCTGCAGGCCGGATTGTTAGCAACAGGCGGCAGTTTGCCGCGTCGATTAGTGCAAGCGCACAACTCATTCGTATACCTTAAAAGTTTGGGTGCGAACCCTCGTGCATTCTGGCTGACGGGAGTGCGTGTGAAATGACAATGCTGCCGCGGCATGGGACGGCGGCGCGCAAAAGGCAACGCGGCCGATAGCGTAATATATTGCCCAATACAACGAAGATGGGGAGCGCAATGTTGCATGAACGTTTCGCAGCAAACGTGCGTGCGCTGTGCCTATCGCTGTCATGGCGCGTGCATGCGGCGCTCGTGCTGGCGGTGATGGCCGCGGCGGCGGCGCCCGGTGTCGCGCGGGCCGGCGACGCCGGCACGGTCCGGGTGTTGTACGCTGGGTCACTGGTGCATGTGATGGAGCGCTCCATCGGGCCGGCGTTCGAGAGGGCATCGGGGCTGGCGTTCTCCGGCTATGGCGCCGGCTCAAACAAGTTGGCCAACGAGTTGAAGGGTAAGCTGCGGCGTGGTGACGTGTTCATCAGCGCCACGCCGAAGGTCAATGCGAGCCTGGACGGTGCTGCGAACGGCAACTTGGTTAGCTGGTATGTGAATTTTGGTGAGTCGCCGCTGCTGCTCGGTTACAACGCAAACAGCCGCTTTGCGGCATCGCTGAAGACTGAACGCTGGGACAAGGCGTTGCTGCAGCCGGGCATCCGGATTGGGCGCACGGATCCGAAACTCGATCCGAAGGGGGCCTTTACGCTCGAGGCGGTGACCCGTGCCGCGTCGCTGTATCGGCAGCCTGACCTGGTGCAGCGCATGCTCGGGACACCGGACAATCCGAAACAGGTGTTGCCGGAAGAAACGCTGATGGGCCGCCTGCAGTCAGGGCAGCTCGACGTGGGCTTTTTTTATTCGACCGAGACAGCGCAGTTGCACGTCCCGACGGTGAAATTGCCGGCCGAGCTCGCGGTTAAGGCCAGCTATACGATCACGATCTTGAACGACGCGCCAAACAAGGAAGGCGCAATGCGCTTCGTGACGTTTCTGCTCGGACAGAAGGCGCGCGCATTGCTGCGTGACGCCGGCATCGACGTGATCGTGCCGAGTGTCGGCGGCGAGCGCACACAGGTCCCCGCACGCGTGCAAGCCATACTCGACGCGGAGCGATGACACTGCAACGCGGCAGTGGCGGCGCTGCGGTGCGGGGGCGTGCCACGCCCCTGGGGTGGCTTGGAGCCTTGCTGGCGCTTTATCTGTGCGCGCCGTTCATCGCCGTGCTGCCGCAGCTCACGCACGCCAACTGGCGCGCGATCGAGCCCGGGGCACTCGCCGAGGCAACCGCCGTGTCGGTGGGCAGCGCGACGCTGGCTACGCTGCTGATCGCGCTCACCGGGATCCCGCTCGGTTATCTATTATCGCGTTCACGCTCCAGATGGGCGAGCGTGCTCGGCTTTGTCGTGCAATTGCCCCTGGCGTTACCACCGCTGTCCAGTGGCGTGCTCCTGCTGTTCCTGCTCGGTCCGTACAGCCCGCTTGGCACGTTGGCTGGCGGCGGGTTGACTGATTCGTTCGTGGGCGTTGTGCTCGCGCAAACTTTCGTGGCCGCGCCGTTCCTGATCGTGGCTGCCCGTTCGGCATTCGATTCCGTCGATCCGGTCCTGGACGACGTCGCGGCCACGCTGGGGCATGATGCTCGCACGCGCTTGCTGCGCGTCTGGTTACCGATCGCCTGGCCGTCCATCCGCGCCGGCATGGTGCTCGCGTGGCTGCGCGCATTCGGTGAGTTCGGCGCCACGGTGATGGTCGCCTACCATCCGTACTCGCTGCCGGTGTATACGTATGTGGTGTTTGGCTCGGTGGGGCTGCCCGCGATGCTGCCGCTGCTCGCGCCGACGTTGGGCATTGCGCTGGCATTGTCGCTGGCGGCCACCGTCCGTCTGCGGCCATCGCGCCCGGTTGCCATTGTCACCCCGGGTGACGAGCTTGACCCATTGCGCCCGCTCGCCCGTGAAGTCGTGCCAGCAGTCGTGCCAGCGCCACGTCATTGCTCAGGCAGCACGCTTGCGTTTCACTTCACGTGCACGCTCGGCGATTTTGGGCTGGATGTTCAATGGCGCGCGCGCAGCCGGCGGTTGGCGATCATCGGCGCGTCCGGGTCCGGCAAGTCCCTCACGCTGCGCATGATCGCCGGTTTGCAGCAAGGCGCAACGCAATCAGTCATCGTTGATGGTGAAGTGCTGACGGCCAGCGCGCCACAGTCGCGGCACATGGCCTACGTGCCGCAGGACTATGGTCTTTTTCCCCATATGAGCGTTGCGCGACAGCTCACGTTCGCCGCCGACGCCGACCCGGATGCCGCGCGCTACTGGAGCCTGCATTTGGGGATTGCGCCACTGGCGCAGCGCCTGCCAGTACAGCTTTCGCTTGGCCAGCGGCAGCGCGTGGCGCTGGCGCGTGCATTGGCGCGCAACGCACGCGTGATCTTGCTGGACGAGCCGTTCTCCGCGCTGGACACCCCGCGCCGGCGTACGTTGCGCGAGACGTTGCGCATGTTGCAGCGGGAGATCGATGCGATCACGGTGCTTGTTACGCATGATCCGGATGATGCGGCGTTGCTGGCCGACGAGATTCTCGTGCTGGACCGCGGACGCGTGTTGCAGCAAGGGCCGACGCGCGCGCTATTCGAGCGGCCGGCCAGCGTGAAGGTGGCGCAGTTGCTAGGTATCGACAACGTTGGCGAGGGCACGTTGGTGGCCGGTGGCAAGGTGGATATCGGCGGCGTGCTGCTCGACGTGCGCGACGGCGGCCTGCCGGTCGGTACGCGGCTGATGTGGCGTGTCGATGCGCGCGGCGTCTCGATGACCGAGCAGGGCCGGCACACCGCAGTGGTGGAGCGGGTGTATGAATCGCACGGCGAGACACGCGTGGCGGTGCGACTGGGCACCGCGCTGCTCCATTGCCGTGCGCCATCGGACGCCGACGTGCACACAGCGTTCGGGTTGCACGATCGCGAAGGTCGCTGTTGCCGTGTCGATATCGCGGCAGGCACGACTACGGTGTGGCCCGTGACGCCGTAGCGGCTCGTACGCCCAGCACCTCGTCCATCAGCTCGCTCATCCGCTGCCAATGCGAGCCTTCCCAGTAGATCCTGCCGCATACGTCGCAGGTCGCAAACCGGTCGCATCGCTCGCGCACGCTGGGCGGAATCCGCGCGAGCACGTCAGCCTTATCGATTCGGCGCAATGGCGCATTGCAGTGCAGGCATAGGCGCCAGGGCCGCACCCGTGCGTGCAGCGACAGCCGCGCGGCGACTTCACGCAGCTGTTCGAGTGGGTCAAGCGCGCGCACATAGCACCCATGCTCGATGCCGCGCCGCTTGAGCAGTTCGCGGTCGCGCGTGAGTACAATGCGTTGTTCCTGCGCGGCGATGCGCTCGACGTCGCGATCGTCGATGCGGTTGTCGTACAGCGTGTCAAAGCCCGCCATGCGCAGCAGGCGCGCGAGTCGGCCTAGGTGGGCGTCGGCGAGGAACCACAACGGCTCGGGCAGCGCGCTGCGCAGTGGCACCGAGGCGCGCTCGCTGGGCGGATACACGACCACGCTGTCCCCGTCGGCGAGCGGTCGCTCAAAGCCGGTCGCCTCGCCATTGATGACAATCCGTCCCACTTCGGTATGCGGCACGCCCAGTGCCTCGATCGTATGCTTGACCGACGCATGGCGCGCGTACGATGCGGCGAATGTCCGCTGACGCAGCCTCGCCGGCAGGAATATGTTCAGTTCAGCGTGGAAACGGAAGGTCGCCATGGTCATCGCGGTCGCTCCGGGCGGTGGCTCGCGACGCGACGCGCTACAGCGCGCGCCGGATCTCGGTCGCGCCGAATAGGCCCAGCGCCAGCCCCACAATCCAGTCGATCAGCCGGCGCAGCCGCGTGCCCAGCCCATGGCGTGCGACGCTGGCGACGGCCACGAGCACGCACCACCATAGCATCGAGCCGTTGAACACGCCGGCCACGGTGGCCAGTGCAACATCGGTGGCCAAGCCGCCAGGCGGCGTCAGCGCGGCGGACATCACGAATGCACAGCAGACCCATCGGGCTAACCGGTGCAGCGATGGCCAAGCCGATACCGGCTGCCTTGGCAAAAATCGCGAGATTGAGCATGGTGTTCTCCGACAAACATGGGCATCGGCCAGTCGTGGGCGACGCGTCGTGGCTGCAACGGGCGGCGATCATGGCGTGCCGTGGCTTGACTGTAACATCCGACATGCCGTGGCACTGTCTTAGAATAACGGATCGATACGGATTTCAACCCACAGACGTGCCGAGCAATGCGTGGTATCCTGACCTGCTGGCGCTAGATACCCTGTGGGCAGCGGCCGGCCATCCGCGCGCGGTATTCAATTTGTCGCCGCTGCAGCTCGTTAAGCTGACTGGTGCGCCGGTGATTGACGTTGCACTGCGCGACGCGCCATGACAGGTACGCCGTGCAGTGGTATGCCAAAAAAGAAAAAAGCCGTTCACGGGCGGCGAACGGCGGAATATTGTACGACGTGATCAGCGTCGCAAGGATGTTATCCGATGTATCCACCTCATAAAATTGGTATTTTCCCTACAGATCATGTCGGCATGAATTTCGGATAACCGCGTTATTGGAGTGCCACGGGTACGCGAATTTCGTTTTTTTGGATACCCATTCGTAAATTGAATGGTATGTAATGCAATGGTTTATTCAGAGGGAAACCAGTCGCTCTATTGCCGTCATGGGCGCAGATGAAGAAGCGTTTATGGCCGAGTTCGTGCATCACCTGCACGAGGTCGGCCGCCATTGTTCGCTTGGCATAAAGCACGTGTTGCGGATCGTCGGCAGCCGGCTTCGACGATGCACCGTATCCGTGCAGATCGGCGGCAATCACGGTGAACCGCTTTGCCAGTTGCGGCGCGACGCAATGCCAGATCAGGTGCGTCTGGGGATGACCATGCAGCAACAGCAGCGGCGGCCCGTCACCACCCAGTGCGGCAAAATTTCGATGTCGCAGCGCCCCATCGCCGTATCGGCAACGTGCACACTTACATGGCGAAATCCAGCGATCGATTCAGTCGCACGCGTCATGGTCCCCTCGGGGGCGATCAGTTAAACAAGAACGCACGGCCATTGCTTTAGAGCAAATTTTTGTTAATCGCCACGTATAATAAAACGGCCGTTCGATAAACCCGGCTTCAGGAGACATCCAGCATGGCCTTGCCCCTGTTACTGCAGCGTTTGTCGCTGCCGGTTGTATCGTCGCCGATGTTCATCGTGAGCTACCCGGAACTGGTGCTCGCGCAGTGCAAGGCGGGCATCGTCGGATCCTTTCCCGCGCTCAATGCGCGGCCGCCGGAATTGCTCGACGCATGGCTCACGCAAATCCAGCAGGCGCTGGTCCAGCACCGTGCCGAGCATCCGGACGCGGTGATCGGCCCGATTGCGGTCAATCAAATCGTGCATCAGTCCAACGCTCGTCTGGAGCGCGACGTGCGCGTGTGCGTCGATCATCGGGTGCCGATCTTCATTACCAGTCTGCGCGCGCCGATCAAGGAGATGATTGACGCGGTCCATTCATACGGCGGCATCGTGCTGCACGACGTGGTCAGTCTGCGTCATGCGCAAAAAGCGCTGGAGGCGGGCGTCGACGGCTTGATCCTGGTTGCGGCCGGCGCCGGCGGGCACGCGGGCACGCTGTCGCCGTTCGCGCTGGTCGGTGAAGTACGCAAGCTGTTCGATGGGCCGCTGGTCCTGTCCGGATCGATCGCCAATGGCGCGTCCATTCTCGCCGCCCAGGCAATGGGCGCGGATCTGGCGTACATCGGCACACGCTTCATTGCCACGCGCGAAGCGCATGCAGCGGATGCGTACAAGCAGGCCATCGTACAGGCCAGCGCGGCAGATATCATCTACACGAACTTGTTCACCGGCGTGCATGGTAACTACATGCGGCAGAGCATCGCGGCGGCCGGTCTAGATCCAGACAACTTGCCGGTGTCGGATAAGAGTCAGATGAACTTTGGCGATGGCAGCAGCAAGGCTAAAGCATGGAAGGACATCTGGGGCGCTGGCCAAGGGGTTGGCCTGATGAACGATATTCCAAGCGTGGCCGAACTTGTCGCGCGGCTCAAGAACGAGTACCAAGCCGCCCGCGCGCGGCTGGCGTTGTAGCGCGGCTCGTCGTGTCCCCGCCGGCCTGCTGGTAGGCGGCGGCATCGCGTGTGGCCAGCCTCGTCACGTGTTCGCGGGTCGGCCAGTACGCGTCGCTAGCGAAGCGCTCGGCGATGAAGTCAACGAACGAGCGGACCTTTGCCGACAAGTGGCGCCGGCTGGGATAGACCGCGAAGATCGGCAACTCGCGCGGCCCCACGTGCTCGAGCAGCAGCGGCACCAGCGTGCCGTTTTCCAGGTCATCGTACACGCAATCGGTGCCGAGATAGGCGATGCCGGCGCCGGCTATGGCTGCGGCGCGCAGTGCCTCGATGTCGTTGGCCACGATATTGCCGCGGGTGGTCACGCTGCCGCCGTTTTCGGCATTGCCCAGCGGCCACTCGCGCGTGTGTGCGCCATGGGCGGCTAGACGCAGGCAGTTGTGCGCGCGCAGATCCTCCGGCACCTGTGGCACGCCGTGCCGGCGCAGGTAGTCAGGCGACGCGCAGATGACGAAATACGCGCGGGCGATCTGGCGTGCGATCAACGATGAGGTCCGCAGCTTGGCCGAGTGCGAGCCGCGGATGGCTAGATCGTAGCCTTCCTCAACCAGGTCGACGACGCGCTCGCTCATCGTGATGTTCACCTGCACGCCGGGGTGCTGGTGCGTGTACTCGGCAATGGCTGGCATCAGGTACCGATTGCCGAACGTCGATAGCGCGTTAATCCGCAGCGTGCCCTTGGGCACCACGCTCGCTTCACTGACGGCTTGCTCGGCCTCCTCCAGCTCGGTGAGCGCCTGCACGCATCGCTCGTAATAGTCGCGCCCGGCTTCGGTGAGGCTGATACGGCGCGTGGTGCGGTTCAGCAACCGTGCGCCCAAGTGCGCCTCAAGGTGCATCACGTGCTTGCTGGCCATCGCGGGTGACAGGTGCATGCGCTCAGCCGCTGCTGCAAAGCTGCTGGCTTCGACGACGTGGCGAAACACCTTCATGCTGACCAGCGTATCCATGATTTCGTGCACTTACGCCGTGGCCGGCGCTTTATTCGTTCGTGTCAGGAAATAATGTACGCTATTTTATATTTTACCGACGCGGCAATGGCGTCAGTGCACGTAGGGCCAGGCGTCGTGAGGGGGCGGAACATACGGCGGCGCGCGCCGTGCCGGCGGCACATGACGATGCTCTGCATTGTACCGGGTGATGTCCGCCCGAAGCGAGCCAGCGCGCACCGCGCTGCGCTCTATATTGGGCCGGGAAGTCACACGCATCTCGACTGAAACCGGCACGATTGGGCTCAGTGGGTGCAACTGCGGTGTCGGCGCACCGATCTGCACAGTCATTTCGCGCTGGGCGGCGCCGGGTGCGATGAACGGTTGTGCTGACTTGCCGAACTCGATGTTGCCATCTTGCACTAGCCCGAGCGCGATCACCGTCCCGATGGCGACGGCGGACACGCTCAGCAACGAAAACGTACGGCCGCCACGCAGCAGCATGAAAGTCGATGATTGCAACGGTTATCGAGCTAATCTATTCACGGGGCATGCGCGTGTCGAGCCGAAAAATGTTAGGTGAGCTGCCGTGTTGTAACCGCATGTAACGGCCAGAAGGAGCGCCGGTATTGATGAAAGAAATGCATGGAAATAAGTTAAAAATGAATTTGTCTATTAGATGATCGTGCGCTGACAATAGGTGTTTTCTCCACGTGGGCGTGCTCGTGGCCCGAAAGGGTCACAGGCGTTGCCCGTAGCGATGACGCCGCATGGCGCCGAGATGACCATGGCCCGATCCAAACTGCTACCCGACAACTTTACTCTCGCACTGGTCACGACGGTGGCGATCGCGACTTTCTTGCCGTGTCGCGGCGGCGCAGCGCTGGCGTTCAACTGGCTCACGAATGGTGCCGTCGGGTTGCTGTTCTTCCTGCACGGCGCGAAGCTGTCACGCGAGGCGGTCGTTGCTGGCGCGACCCATTGGCGGCTGCATCTGGTCGTGATGCTGTGCACGTTCGCCATATTTCCGTTGCTTGGGCTTGCACTTAGACCGCTGATCGCACCGCTGTTGACGCCGGAACTGTATGTCGGCATGGTGTTCCTGTGTACGCTGCCTTCGACCGTTCAGTCCTCGATCGCCTTCACGTCGATCGCCAAGGGCAACGTGCCGGCCGCGGTGTGCAGCGCGTCGGCTTCCAGCCTGCTCGGTATCTTCGTCACACCGTTGATTGTCGGGATGATTTTGTCCAAGCAAACCGCGGGCGGTGAGTCGTGGCACACCGTGTTCAATATCGTGCTGCAATTGCTGGTGCCGTTCGTCGCAGGCCAATTGCTGCGGCCATGGATCGGCCGCTGGATTGCCCGTCATGCCGTGGTGCTGAAGCTGGTCGATCAGGGCTCGATCCTGCTCGTTGTCTATACCGCGTTCAGCGAGGCGGTCAATCAGGGGTTGTGGCACCAGATTCCGCTATCGGCGTTGCTCGCACTGTTGTTCTCGTGCATGCTGTTGCTCGCGCTCGCATTGCTGATCACCGGCTTTGCCGCCCGACGGCTCGGCTTTGATGAGGGGGACCGGATTACCATTATTTTCTGCGGCTCGAAAAAAAGCCTCGCGGCCGGTATTCCAATGGCCAAGGTCATTTTCGCCGGTCATGCGCTAGGCGCGATCGTGTTGCCGTTGATGTTATTCCATCAGATCCAACTGATGACCTGCGCGGTGCTAGCGCAACGTTGGGGGGCGCGCGCCCGCCGGCACGAATCAACCGTTTGTGCGTCGTTGAAACCGCGCGAAGAGCGTTAGTCAAAGGGGCGCTGTCACCTCGCGTCGCCCCTTGTCCGCTTGGTCCGGCACTTACCAGTTACCAAACCGATCGGCAAGGGCGCGACGCTCGAGCAGATGGCGCGGATCCTGACAAGCGGCATCCCGCGTTATCTGGCCGATCGCTTCGTGATCGTGGAAAACGGCTGCGACCTCGGATTGGCCACCGGTGAAGCCATGCGCACCGTCACGAAAAGTGCGCATACCCGTTGCGGCGCGGCTAAGCGCTGGCGTCGTTTGATGTGCCCGACAGCAGCGGTGTGGCGTCCGGCGGCACGCCGAGCATTTGCAGCGACTCGCCGGTCACCGCGGCAAACACCGGTCCGGCGACCGAGCCGCCATAGAACGAACGGCCTGCCGGTTCGTCGATCATCACCGCGACGATGACACGCGGATCGCTCATCGGCGCCATGCCGACGAACAGTGCGCGGTACTTGTCCTTCGCATAGCTGGTGCCGGCGAGCTTGCGCACGGTGCCCGTCTTGCCGCCGGCGCGGTAGCTATCGATCATCGCGGCGCGCGCGGTGCCGCCGGGGCCGACCGCCATCTCCAGCATTGCGCGGATCGATGCCGCCGTGTCCGGTGTCGTCACGGCGCGATGGCCGGCGGCGGCCGTGTCCGGTTCGTCCCTGATCACCAGTTTAGCCGGCTTCATCACGCCGTCGCCGGCAAACGCGGTGTAGGCCTGGGCAACTTGCATCAGCGACATCGACAGTCCATACCCGTACGCATGCGTGGCTTGGTCGATCGGGACCCAGTGCTTGTACGGACGCAGTTTGCCCGGAGCGGCGCCGGGAAACGTGATGGCAGGCGGATGGCCGAAGCCGTATTCCTGGTATTTGGACCAGATCGCCTCGGCCGGCAGCGACAGCGCCAATTTCGCCATGGCGACGTTACTGGACTTCTGAACTGCCTGCGCGACGGTGATCATGCCGTGGTTCGACGTGTCGTGGATGACGTTGCGCCCGATCCGATAGGTACCGGGGGACGTATCGATCAGCGTATCGGGGCGCACCTTGCCCGCGTCTAGGGCCAGCGCAACGATCATCGGCTTGATCGTCGAGCCCGGCTCGAACGTGTCGGTCAAGGCGCGGTTGCGGACCTGACCCGACACCCGGGCCGCCCGATCGTTTGGATCGAAGGTCGGCCAGTTTGCCATCGCCAGGATCTCGCCGCCGCGCGCATCGAGCACCACGACGCTGCCCGCCTTGGCTTGGTGTTGCTTGATCGCGGCTTCGAGCTGCGTATACGCCAGCTGCTGGATACGGCGGTCGATCGTCAGCCGGATCGTGTCGCCATGCCGGGCCGGCGTGATGGGGCGCGCATCGTACAGGAACCGCCCAAGCCGGTCGCGGACCACCTCACGTTGGCCAGCATTGCCCTTGAGCGCGTCGTTCAACGCGAGCTCGACGCCTTCCAACCCGTTGTTCTCCAGGTCGGTGAAGCCCACGATCTGCGCGACCGATTCGCCTTCCGGATAGACGCGCTTCTCGCTGGCCACGCGCGTGATGCCCGCGCCGCCGAGCGCCTCGATGCGGGTTGCGGTTTCCTCGTCGATTTGGCGCTTGAGCAGCACGAAGCCACGATGTGGCGCGAGCCGGCGCTCGAGTTCGGCCACCGGCATGTCCAGCAGCTTGGCTAGTGGTGCCACCGTCTGCGGCTTGACCAGCCCGGGGGTGGCCCAGATCTCGTAGGTCGCTACGCTGACGGCGAGCAATGCACCATGCCGGTCGACGATGCGCCCGCGTGTCGCATCCAGCGGCAACGTGAGCTGATAGCGCTTCTGGCCTTGGGCAGTATAGAAATCCCGGTCGATGACCTGTACCCACAGCGCGCGTAAGGCCAACGCACTGAAGCCAACGATCATCAACGCCAAGACCAGCCTGGAGCGCCAGCGTGGCATGCGGACCGCGAGCAGGGGGCTTTTGAGCGGTGCATAAGGATCACGCGACAACCTTTTATTCCAAAGCGACATGGCGGGGTACGGCGTTCCAAAGCGGCGGTTGACGTGTATTTTGCTTTCAATCTCCTTTCGCTGGCAAGCGTGCATCGTCTAGAAGTTGCGTATCGTCCGATATCTCTAAACGACGATCGGATGCGTAAAAATTTGCCCGCGAACCCGCATACGGCTGACGGCTGCCCTCCATGAGTGCGGCGACGGCCTATGATGTACTCATCGGCCACAACCTAGGGCCCTGTTTGACGCTGCCCGGCATCGGGCGCGCGTCGCCGCACGGATTGTCCGCATCGTTCCCGTGACTTGCGCCGAGCACGCTTATTGCAGTGCACCATGGACCGCTTGGGGGCCATGGTGCATGGTGACCTGGTGCGCTCGATGCCGCGGTTTTGAAGCGGCACGCCAGCGGCCGTGTTCAACGCGAATCCGTGCGCGTACTGGCTGCACGACAGCAAGTTTCTGCTGAGGGGCGATACGTTCCTGTACGAGGTATGGAATGACAGCGATGAGGGGCGCATCGTGCTGCTGCTCAATTTTTTTGCGCAGAGCAGGTGAATTCGCTCGTACCTGGGTGTTTCGTGGCAAATCCACCGCACAAGCGCTGTGCGGGCACCGATCTTCGCAAAAATCTTTCTGCGTCCCTGCGGAAAAATGGTGTATTGCCAGGTGTCTCGCGTTTCCCTCGGGTGGCGTGCTGCCCGGTATCCGCCGCGAGGCCTTCCTAGTACCCAAAATGACATAGGAGACAAATATGGGCGTCGATCGTCTTCCGTCCGCAGAGCAGGCTCCGCTACTGTCTACCTACCAGTTGTCGGACAATCTGCGTGCCACCAGCGGCCGCGTCTTTCTCACCGGGACGCAGGCGCTAGTGCGGCTTGCGTTGATGCAAAGCGCGCTGGACAAGGCGCGGGGGCTCAATACGGCAGGTTTCATCAGCGGCTATCGCGGCTCGCCGTTGGGCATGGTGGACCAGCAATTGTGGAAGGCGAAGCCCTATCTCGATGCGGGTGGCATCCGCTTCCTGCCGGCCGTCAACGAAGAACTCGGCGGCACCGCGGTACTGGGCACGCAGCGCGTGGAGGCCGACCCGCAGCGCACCGTCGACGGCGTGTTCGCGATGTGGTATGGCAAGGGCCCGGGCGTGGATCGCGCCGGCGATGCGCTCAAGCACGGCAATGCGTATGGCTCATCGCCGCGCGGCGGTGTGCTGGTGGTGGCCGGCGACGATCACGGCTGCGTGTCCTCGTCCATGCCGCACCAGAGTGAGTTGACGATGATCGCGTGGCAGATGCCGATCGTCAATCCGGCGAATGTCGCTGACATGCTCGAGTTCGGCTTGTACGGCTGGGCACTGTCGCGGTTTTCGGGAAACTGGGTCGGCTTCAAGGCGATTTCCGAGACGGTCGAATCGGGCTCGACCGTCAACCTGGACGCGTTGCGAACCGAATGGTCCACGCCGGCCGATTATGTCGGCCCGCCGCACGGGCTACACAACCGCTGGCCGGATCTGCCGAGCCTGGCCATCGAGGCACGCATGGCGGCCAAGCTTGACGCGGTCAGACATTTTGCGCGTGTCAACAGCATCGACAAGTGGGTGGCGCGCAGTACGCATGCGAACGTGGGCATCGTCACGTGCGGCAAAGCACACCTGGATCTGATGGAAGCCTTGCGGCGGCTCGAGCTTACGGTGCAGGATCTGGACGCCGCGGGTGTTCGCATTTACAAAGTCGGCTTGTCGTTCCCGCTCGAGATGACCCGCATCGACGCCCTCGTCAACGGGCTATCCGAAGTACTCGTGATCGAGGAAAAGGGACCGGTCGTCGAGCAGCAGATCAAGGATTACTTGTTCAACCGTCGCGCCGATGCGCGGCCCGTGGTGATCGGCAAGCACGATGCGCAGGGGCGGCCATTGCTGTCGGCGCTCGGCGAGTTGCGTCCGTCGCGTGTGCTGCCAGTATTGGCCGATTGGCTGGCACGCCACAAGCCGGCGCTGGACCGCCGCGAGCGGGTAGCCGAACTGGTCGCGCCGCAGACCCTGCCAAACGAGGCCGATGCGGTGCGCCGGCTGCCGTATTTTTGTTCCGGCTGTCCACATAATACGTCGACTCGTGTGCCGGAGGGGTCGATCGCGCAGGCGGGCATCGGCTGCCACTTCATGGCCTCGTGGATGCAGCGGGATACGATTGGGCTGATCCAGATGGGCGGTGAGGGGGTGGATTGGGCCTCGCACTCGATGTTCACGAAGACGCCGCACGTATTTCAGAATCTAGGCGATGGCACGTATTTCCATTCCGGCTTGCTGGCGATTCGCCAGGCGGTGGCGGCGCGCACGAATATCACGTACAAGATTCTGTACAATGATGCGGTCGCGATGACCGGCGGGCAACCCGTGGACGGCAGTATCTCCGTGCCGCAGATCGCGCGGCAGCTCGAGGCCGAGGGCATTGCGGCGATCGTCGTGGTCAGCGATGAGCCGCAGAAATACCAGGGACACGAGGGGCTATTTCCGCGCGGCACCACGTTTCATCCCCGCGCGCAGCTCGATGAGGTGCAGCGTCGCCTGCGCGACACGCCCGGTGTCACCGTGTTGATCTACGACCAGACCTGTGCTGCCGAGAAGCGGCGGCGTCGTAAGAAGGGCAAGTTTCCTGATCCGGATCAGCGCCTGTTCATCAACGAGGCGGTGTGCGAGGGGTGCGGTGATTGCGGCGTGCAGTCCAACTGCCTGTCCGTCGAGCCGCTGGAGACATCGTTGGGACGCAAGCGCCGCATTGAGCAATCATCGTGCAACAAGGACTACTCGTGTGTCAACGGCTTCTGCCCGAGCTTTGTGACCGTGCGTGGCGCGAAGCTGAAGCAGTCGGCCGGCGTCGCCTTTGACGTCGATGCACTATCCGCGGTGATGGCGCGGCTGCCGCTGCCGGCGACGCCATTGGGCGATGCACCGTATGACATCCTGGTGACCGGCGTGGGCGGCACGGGCGTGGTGACCGTGGGGGCGCTGATCTCGATGGCTGCGCACCTGGAGCGCAAGAGTGCATCAATGCTCAATTTCATGGGGTTTGCGCAAAAAGGTGGCGCGGTGTTGTCGTTCGTGCGGCTTGCCGCGACCGATGCGTTGTTGAACCAAGCGCGTATCGATACGCAGCAGGCCGACTTGCTGCTGGCTTGCGACATGGTTGTCGGCGCGGGCGCCGACGCACTGCAAACGGTCCGGCACGGCCGTACCCGCATCCTCGTCAACACCCATCCTATCCCAACCGCTTCATTTGTCGGCAATCCCGATGCGGACCTTCACGCGCCAGCGTTGCTCGATAAGATGCGCCACGCAGCAGGTGACGAGCGACTCGAGACCTGCGATGCGCAGGCGCTCGCGCAACGGTTTCTTGGCGACACGATCGGCTCCAACATCCTGATGCTTGGTTATGCGTGGCAGCGTGGCCTCGTGCCGGTGTCACTCAATGCGCTGCTGCGCGCGATCGAGTTGAACAACGTCGCGGTCAGCGCGAACAAGTTGGCATTCTCGCTCGGTCGGGTGGCCGCCGAGGATGCGGCGGCGCTCGATGGGCTTGATGCGCCGCGTGCCGAGGCTCCGGCGCTACCGTTCTCGGTGACACCCGATATGGCCACCGACGTGGACGCGGTGATCGCCGATCGCCGGGCTCGGCTGCTCGCCTATGGCGGGATGCGGTACGTCGCGCGCTTTGACGCGCTGCTCGACAAGGTGCGCGATGCGGAGCGGCGCCTGATGCCCGGCGGCGCGGCAGCCGGGCGCCACAGCGAACCGTTGACGCGCGCGGTGGCGACGACCTTCTTCAAGCTGCTGGCCGTCAAAGACGAATACGAGGTCGCGCGCCTCTATAGCGACGGCACATTCCGGCAGGCGCTACAGGCGCAATTCGACGGTGTGGCGGGGCGCGATTTCCGTATCGAGTTCAACATGGCGCCTCCGGTACTCGCGCACGCGGCCCCCGGGCGGCGGCCGAAGAAGGTGCGCCTTGGTCAATGGATGTGGCCTGTGCTCGGTGTACTGGCTCGGCTCAAGGGGTTGCGTGGCACGCCGCTGGATCCGTTCGGCAGGACGCTGGAAAGGCGCATGGAGCGGCAACTCGCGTTGGACTATGCGTGTAGCATTGATGCGCTGCTTGGCGTGCTTTCGCCCGATACGTTGTCCGACGCGGTACAGCTGGTCGAAGTCATGCAGCAAGTGCGCGGCTATGGACCGGTCAAGCTCGCCAGCGTGGTGGCAGCCAAGGCCCGCGAGCGCGCGCTCGCGCGGCGGCTTGGCATTGAGCCGGCGACCGGCGTTGCGGTGCGGGCCGCGCTCGAGCAAGCACCCGCGACCGGCGCGTTGCGCGGCATACCGGTGGTGGCGCGCTGATCTGCCAGCCACGGGCGTGGCTGCTGGCCTAGTGGCGCGCCGACCTGTTGGTCGGTGTCGGTCGCGGGTGGGCCCGGGGCCGCCAGCATCCAGTATCGCGTCCACGCCGGCGCCCGGCGGCATTCAAACCGTCTTTGAGTACTGCACCGCGATGCTGGAGGTCTCCACGTAGCGGTCGAACGTCATGCAGATGTTGCGAATTAGCAGCCGGCCGCGCATCGGCACGACGATGCCCTCGTCGTCCACCAACACCAGCCCGTCGGCTTGCAGTGCACGCAAGCGTTCTAGTTCTTGCTCGAAATACGACGAAAAGCGTATGCCGTACATCGCCTCGACCTGCGCGAAGCGCACGGAGAATGCACACATCAATTGCCCTATCACGTTCCGTCGCAGCTGGTCATCGGTGCTCAGCCGCCAGCCGCGAGAAAGCGGTAGCTCGCCGCGTCGCACCCGGGCCTCGTAGCGCTCAACATCCTTTTCGTTTTGCGCGTAGACATCGTTGATGCGGCCAATCGATGATGCGCCGATACCCAATACGTCGCAGTCAGCGTGGGTGCTGTAGCCTTGAAAATTGCGGTGCAACGTGCCGTTGCGTTGCGCGATCGCCAGTTCGTCGTCCGGCCGGGCAAAATGATCCATCCCGATATAGACGTAGCCAGCGTCGCTGAGCCGTTCGATCACCAATTGCAGGATTGCCAGCCGCTGCGCGGGCGATGGCAGCGCGTTCGAATCGATCTGGCGCTGCATCTTGAACAGATGTGGCAGGTGGGAATAGGCGAACACCGACAGCCGGTCCGGCGCGAGGTCGATGATGGTGTCGAGCGTGCGTGCATAGCTCGCTACCGTCTGGTGTGGCAACCCATAGATCAGATCGACGCTGATCGACTTGTAGCCACTCTCGCGTGCCTGGCGGATCGCGTCGGCTGTCATCTCGCGTGGCTGGACCCGGTTGACTGCCTGCTGCACGAGCGGATCGACGTCCTGTACGCCTAGGCTCAGACGATTGAAGCCCAGTTCGCGCAGTGCCGCGATCGTCGAATCGTCGATCGCGCGAGGGTCGATTTCGATGGAATACTCGACGTCATCCCAATCCGGTGTGAGCGTGAAATGCTCGCCGATCGAGTTCATCAACTGCATGATTTGAAGCTGGCACAGGAACGTTGGGGTGCCGCCCCCCCAATGCAATTGGCGTATCCGCCGGCCTTGGCCGAACAGCGTCGATTGCAGCGCAAGCTCCCGGCCCAGCGCTTCGACGTAGCTGTCGGCGCGGCTGCGGTTTTTTGTGATGACCTTGTTGCAGCCGCAATAAAAGCAAACGGTGTCGCAAAATGGAATATGCACGTACAGCGATAAGTCCCCGCCGTGCGCATTGGACCGTTGGATGGCGCCCTGGTATGCATCGACGCCCAGCGATGAATTGAATAACGCTGCGCTCGGATAGGACGTGTAGCGGGGGCCGTCGAGCGCGTAGCGGCCAATCAACTCGGCATCGAACAGGTCGCAGGTGGTCGTCATGCAGGTGATGTCCTTGTGCGGTGCGCTGTGGCTGGCTCCGGAGCCGGGCAGAGGCAGCAAACTCCAATCCCTATACGAGTATGCCAGTGCCAGCGGTTCGGCCCATTGACGGAAATCAAATTAGGCTAATCTCGGCATGGCAAGCCTTTATTCTGTGTCGACGGCCTGCCCTACTGGAACAAGCGTTGCTACACTGGGGGCGCAGCAAGCGCTATGGTGTCTGCGGCTGCCCTACGCTTGGGGACTGGTTACAATGCGATTTTAGACCGGGGAAGGGGATGGAGATTCACCCTGCGAAATGGCTCGTGTTGGCGGTGTGCTTGGTGTCAGCGCTGGCAGTGATGGGGCGCGCGCGCGCCGATGAGTCGCTGTTGAATGTGTCATATGACGTTACGCGCGAACTCTATGAAGATATCAACGCAAGCTTCGTCGCCAGCTATGCGAAGAGCACCGGCAAATCCATATCGATCCGGCAGTCGTACGGTGCGTCGACTTCCCAGGCGCTATCCGTGCTATACGGGCGGCAGGCCGATATCGTCATGATGAACCACCCAACGGATATCGATCTGCTCGCTCAGCGTGGGAAGCTTTTGCCTGAAAACTGGCGTACGCGGCTGCCGAATTTGAGCAGCCCTTATTCGACCACGGTGGTGTTCGTTGTGCGCAAGGGTAATCCAAAAAAAATTAGGGATTGGGACGACCTCGCACGGCCGGGTATTCAGGTCATTATTGTTAATCCCAAGACATCGGGTAACGGCCGCTATACCTATTTGGCTGCGTGGGGCTACAAACTACAACGGGGAGGTGATGACGCTCAGGCGAAGAAATTTGTGAAAGCGATTGTGGCCGATACGCCGACGTTTGATACCGGAGGTCGAGGCGCAACGATGACGTTCACGCAGCATGGTATCGGCGACGTGCTCGTGACATTCGAGAATGAAGTGGCTTCTATCATAGGTGGTGAGGGGGGAGAGAACTATGAAGCGGTATATCCGTCGATAAGCTTGCTTGTGGAGCCGCCGGTTGCCCTAGTGGACAAAGTCGTCGATGAGCGCAACACGCGTAAGCAAGCCCAGGCGTACCTCGACTACCTATGGTCGCCTGAGGCGCAGCAAATCATTGCAAATCACAATTTGCGACCACGCGACGCGACGATATTGGCTATGCATTCAGCGAAGTTTCCGGAAATTGAGACGTTTACTGTCGAACAGGTATTTGGTGGCTGGGCTAAAGCGGAGCAAACGCATTTTATTGACGGCGGAACGCTTGACGAAATAGTCCCGAAAAAGCGTCGATAGTGGCCGGAGCAACACGGCGCGCAGCATGAATTGCCGCGCGTCGTTCAAGCAGGCTGCGGCCGCCTCATGCGGCTGTAGCCAGTGCAAGCGTTACGCGATGTGCAGCCCCAGCCGGGCGAACAGCGCGCGGTCCTTGACCCGCAGCGGGTGGCCTGGCTCCATAAAGGGGTCTGCGTAGAGTACGGCGTTGGCGCCGGCGAAAAAGCATAGCGCTTGCAGCGCGTCGTTCATGTGCTCGCGTCCGGCCGACAGGCGGATGACGGCCGTGGGCATCGTCATGCGCGCGATGGCAATCGTGCGGACGAATTCAAACGGGTCGAGTGCCGTGGCATCGACCTGCGATGTGCCCTCCACGCGCATCAAACCGTTGATCGGCACCGACTCTGGGTAGGGCGCCATGTTTGCCAGTTGTGCGATCAAGCCGGCCCTATCGCGGCGCGACTCACCCAGCCCGATGATGCCGCCGCAACACACCGCGATGCCCGCATTGCGCACCCGCTCGAGCGTGTCCAGACGGTCCTGATAGGTGCGGGTCGAGATAATCTGCCCGTAGAACTCGGGCGAGGTGTCGAGATTGTGGTTGTAGTAGTCCAGGCCCGCATCGCGCAGTGCCTTGGCCTGCTCGTCGTCGAGCATGCCCAGCGTGGCGCAGGTCTCGAGCCCGAGCGCCTTGACGCCGCGGATCATCTCCAAGATCTTGTCCAGGTGCCGCGGCTTTAGATTGCGCCATGCGGCGCTTATGTAGAATCGGCTCGCGCCGCTTTCCTTGGCAGCGCGGGCCGCGCTGAGCACCTCGTGCAGCGACACGAGCGGTGCCGCCTTTAGTTCCGTGCCATGGTGAGCGGATGAGGGACAGCGGACGCAGTCTTCCTCGCACCCGGTGCTTCTGATCGACAGCAGCGTTGACAGCTCGATGGCGTTCGGGTCGAAGTGGTCGCGATGTGTTTGCTGCGCGCGCAACAGCAGGTCGCCCAGCGGCAATTCATACAAGGCAGCGATGTCGTAGGTGCTCCAGCGCATGGGGTGCTGGTCACGCGTGATATCGGTGGTAATGCTGTGTTCGACCTCCGCTGTACTGATGTCGGCCAGCGCGCGTGTATCCGAACCGCCTCGGGCAATGGACGCTGGCAGGCCGGTGTGGGCCGCGCTTGGGATCACAGTCATCGGTCTATCCCCGTTTTTGTCGAATCCGCTCGAATGTGCGCGGATTGATGCACATGGGCCAGTTTCCCACGGGGTACGTATCAGGCAGCGCCGGTTGTCGGATTCCGTAAGCAGATTTACCAACGGGGTATAGTTCTCCGCCAAGGCCTGGACTAGCGCGCGCGTAAGTGCCGAAGCCGCTCAAGCAATGCGTCGATATCGATGTACGCTGCCGCTTCGTCGGCGCGCTTGCCGTCTAGGCGCGGGATTGTACCGAGCAGCGGCGCGCTGTACTGCCGATTCAGGCGCTGTCGGACCGCCTCGACGTTTTCGGCGGCGAATGCCATGTCCGGAATTGGATGCATCGCGCAGCAGGTCTGCATCTTCGTTATGCCAGATCCCGCTGCGCAGTTGCGCGCCAGCGGCGATCGGCTTGAGGGCCACCGCGCGCAGGTCCCGCGCGCAAAAGCCGCGCAATAATGCACACGACACGAACGTCTTGCCGATTTCCGTGTCAGTGCCGGTGACGAATAGCGAAAGCGCTTTCATCGCAATGGCTCCTAAAATCCCGTGCCGTGGCACGGGTCTTGGTCAACGTCGGACGAGCCGCGCGTGGGCACGACGGCCGGGCTCACAGTATCACGCCGCCGGTAGCGGCCGGGCGGGGATCGTACTCGTGCCCGCCCAGCTCGGCGAGCACCGTCTCCAGTGTCGCGCGTAGCCGCGTGGCGAGCAGCATCTGTTCGTCATCGTTCAGTATATAAGGCGGCATCAGGTAGACGGTGGTGCCGATCGGGCGCAGCAGCAACTCGTTGGCGAGCGCGCATTCGAAGAAACGCCGCGAGAAGCGGCGGGCGGGCCCGGCCGGCAACGATACGTCGAACGCGAACAGCGTGCCGCACCGGCGCAAGTGTTGTACGTACGGATGCTCACGCAGTGGCTCGAGCAACGCGCCCAACGCGTCTGACCTCACACGGTTGCGCGCCAGTACGTCGTGTGCGTCGAACAATTCGAGCGTGGCCAGACCCGCACGGCAGGCGAGCGGGTTGCCGGTGTACGAGTGCGAGTGCAGGAAGCCGCGCGTGGTGTCGTCGTCGTAGAACGCCGCGTATATCGGATCGCGCGTGAGCACAATGGACAACGGCAGGTAGCCGCCACTGATGCCCTTGGACAGGCACAGGAAATCCGGCCATACGCGCGCCTGCTCGCAGGCGAAGAAGGTCCCGGTGCGTGCGCAGCCCACCGCAATCTCGTCGGCAATCCAATGTACGTGATATTCGTCGCACAGCGCGCGCAGTCCGGCCAGGTACGACGGATCGTGCATCGCGAAGCCGGTGGCGCACTGCACCAGCGGCTCGACGATCAACGCCGCGATCTGTTCGCCGCGCTCGACGAACAGCCGTTTGACATCGGCCAACGCGCGCGCTGCCACGTCCACCGCCTGCTCGCCGGCACGGGCTTGGCGCGCGTCCGGCGACGCGACCACGTGCGCGGTGCGGATCAAGGGATCGTACGCGTCCTTAAACAGCGCCACGTCGGTCATACTCAGTGCGCCGATTGTCTCGCCGTGATAGCTGTTGGCGACGCAGACGAACTCGCGTTTGCGACTGCGGCCGCTGTTGCGCCAGAAGTGGAAGCTCATTTTCAGCGCAATCTCCACGGCCGATGCCCCATCGGACGCGAAGAACGCATGGCCGAGCACGTGGCCGGTCAGGCTCGACAGGCGCTCGGCCAACTCGACCGCCGGCTCATGCGTGCAGCCGGCGAGCATCGCATGCTCGAGCGTGTCCAGTTGCGTCTTCAATGCGCCGTTGATATGCGGGTTGGCGTGACCGAACAGGTTGACCCACCACGAACTGATGGCATCGAGGTAGCGCTTGCCGTCGCGATCGTAGAGCCATGCCCCGGCGCCGCGCGCCACGGCGATCAATGGCAATTGCTCATGGTGCTTCATCTGCGTGCAGGGATGCCAGACCGCGCGCAGGCTGCGGGAAATCAGATCAGACGAATTGTTCTTCAAAGCTTACAGTGATACGAATTACCCGGCGCCAGTCAATGGCCAGTCAATGGCCCGACCAGACGACGACGTTGTCAACCGCGTACAGCTGGCATGGATCGCGGCTGTGTTTCTGGCAATTGTCCAGCGCGACCGAGACGGGATCGTCGCCCCCTTCGGCCCATGACCACGCACCGCTGTCGGACACCGCAAACGCGCGGCTCGGGTATTGTTTTAGAAAGGTCGCATAGCCCTCGCGGCCACTGCCGTTTAGGTATGGAACTGCATCGATCGCGTCGATCGAGGCATAGCCGGTCGGCTGCGCAGCAGGCGCGTCCTCGACGCGATAGCGCACGGCGGTGGGCATGCCGATCTGCGTAAGGAAGTGCTGGGTTTGCGGCCACCAGAGCGCAACCCCGTCGCGATCTCCGACGATCCGGTGTGCATTGTCCTTGTAGAAGCCGAAATTCACAAGCTTTGCCTGCGCGTCACCGGCCACGTAAGCGCTGTACATCTGCGCCACCAGCTGTGGTGACCAGAATGCGTCGTTTTCGCCGTAGAACCACAGCGACGGAAGCCGCACTTTGCCGCCATACGTGGCGAACGCGTGCGTCAGATTGTGCTGCCAGCCGCTGCATGCGTCCTGGCGCAGCCCGCCGGCAAAGTTCAGCAGGCCGCGTACGCCGCGTTGTGGTTGCTGTCCATACGCGATCGTCGTCAGCCCACCGTGCGAAGCACCGGCCACGACGATATGCCGCGTGTCGATATACGGCTGCGTCGACATGTAGGCGATCGTGACCGCTACATCTTGCGCCTGGGCCAAGCCGTTGTCGGCGACATCGCAACCGTGCTCGACATAGGTGCCGCCCGATTGCGCGAAACCCTGCCGGTTCGGCGCCACGACCACGTAGCCGCGCCGCACGAACTCGCGGGCGAATGGCAGCGGCCGGCTGCGCGGATGAGCACGCGGGTCACCGCGTTCCTTGCCATGATTGAACACGACCATCGGAAATGGTCCGTTGCCGTCGGGCTTGAAAATCGTGGTTTCGAGTGCCTGCCTGTCGCTGCCTGGGATCGGGATCGACACGACCTGCTCGTTTAGGTCGGCGGGCAGCGCTGGCAAGCCGGTATCGGCCATGGCCGCGCACGACTGCGTGCACGGCGGCCCTGTCATGCCGTCGCGGATGCCCGGGGCGGCAGCCGCACGCTGCAGCGTGGCCACGTTGGCGAGCGTATCGATCGGCTCGATCGCGCGGCTGGGAGGCAGGCTGGCCTGCTGCACGCCGGGCGCGATGCCGTCGCTGGTCTGCGCGAGCGCGACGTGCACGCACGTGCTCGACAATATCAGCACCGACGCGAACGACATTACCCCGTATCGGATGGCGCCATACCGTGCCGAACACCGTGCCAACAAGAATGCCGGCCACCATGCCAGCTTGACAACAGACGTCACCACGCGCCGTGCGCGCGTTGCCGAATGCTTAAAGAGTCCCCAGTTCACTGACCACCTTTCGCTGCTGGTCCGGTTCTGCTGCATACGCGTCATTGCGCGCCTCTCAAGTTCCCGCGACGGATCGGATGCTGATTCGCCTACGATAGGTCAACCTCTGAACATCGCAGGTGCTCCGCACGGACGCCGCACGCCGGTGCAGGCGCACGCCCGAGGCCAGTATCGCCGCGCGCCGGCGTCACACAATCGCGGTAGGTGGCACGGGACCAGTGACGCGATATGAGGGCAGGATCGGTTGCATCGGCAAAGCTTCAAGCTTAAGCAATCAAAAAACGCCGGTGGTGATCAATCGAGCATGTCGCCGTCGACGTAGCGCCACCGTCCGTCGTCACCGCGGCAAAATCGACTCAGCTCGTGCAGCCGCTGTGCGCGCCCGCCGCCTGCGCCGGCGCTCCGGTAGCGTGCGATAAACTCGACCCGGCTGTGCGCATCGTCATCGATAACGTGTTGCTTGACCGTCAAGCCGAGCCAGTGGGTCGGCGTACCGGCGTCGCAGCCGAGATCCGGCGGACATGTGGACGGATCCCACGTCTGGCGCAAGTAGTCGAACGCGTGCAGCGTATAAGCGGTATAGCGCGAGCGCATCAACTCGAGCGCCGAGGGCGCCGCTTCGCCGCCTTCGATGAAGCGCGCGCAGCAGCGGCCATAACGTGCCGGGCGGCCTTGCTGCACTGCGCCGCAGGGGCAGGGCGCCTCGGGCGGCAAGTGCAGACGTGCCGTGTGCTGCGCGCGGGGCGTGTGCGGTGCGCTGTTCAAAATAGCTCGATCCCCATCGCGGTGGCTTCGCCGCCGCCGATGCACAGGCTTGCGACACCGTGCTTTAGGCCACGCTGGCGCAACGCGCCGATCAGCGTCACGATGATGCGCGCACCCGAAGCACCAATCGGATGGCCCAGCACGCAGGCGCCGCCATGCACGTTGACCTTTTCGTAGGGTAAGCGGTGTCCCTTTATCGCGGCCATGGTGACGACCGCGAACATCGCGGCGCGCATGCCGGAACCGCGCATCTTGTTGACCGTTGTGCAGCCGGTGGGCAGCGGCTGCCCTGCGCCTAAAGCCGCCTGGCGCGCCGGCGCCTGGCCAAGTCCGGCGGGTAGCATGCACCCCATCACCACCTCGTCCACCTGTGCGAGCTCCAGGTGCGCCCGCGTTGCAGCACGGCGTTGATCGCCGCAGCGCCAAGCTGCGGGCAGGTCAGCGACACGACATCGCCCTGGAAGCCGGCCATCGGCGTACGGGCGACGCTGGCAATCACGATCGGATCGCGTTCGATGGCGTCGGTCATCAGGGTGTCTTTTGGCTCAAATCGAGTGTTTCCTGGTTCGATTCAGCGCGTGACGCCGGCAGCTGGTTCGCCTTGGTGGACGTGGCCGACGGCTGCCGCCAGGCGCGCCGCATCGTCGGCGAGCACATCGTTTGGATGAGACGGCGCCGCCGCATCGGCTGGACGGTTGCGTTTCAGTGCATCCACGCACCGCGCATAGGTTGCGTCCAGCGCGCCCGGCTCGCAGATCGTCATGCCGAGGTTGCGCATCTTGCCGTCGTGCACGCCGTACACCCAGCCATGCACGGTGAGCGGCTGGCCTCGTTTCCACGCATCGCTCACGATCGTCGTGCGGCACACGTTGACCACCTGCTCGATCGTGTTGAGTTCGACGAGCCGGTGGTGCCGCGCCTGACCCAGCGGCCATTCGGCAAGCAGCGCCGCATGCTTGCCGTGCACGTCCTGAATGTGGTGCAGCCAGTTGTCGGCCAATCCGACGCGCGTGCCGAACAACGCGGCGCGCACGCCAGAGCAGCCATAGTGGCCAACCACCATGATGTGCTTGACCTTGAGCAACTCGACGGCGAACTGGATCACCGACAGACAGTTCAGGTCCGAGTGCACGACCACGTTGGCGATGTTCCGATGCACGAACACTTCACCGGGCGGCAAGCCGATGATTTGGTTGGCGGGCACGCGCGAGTCGGAGCAGCCGATCCACAGGTACTCCGGATTCTGTTGCTCGGCCAGTCTCGCGAAATACTGGGGGTCTTCACCGAGCTTGCGCTCGACCCACAGTCGGTTGTTCTCGAACAGATGGGCAAGCGGTTCGGATGCGGGGGAGGACGGTTTTTGTTCCATGGTCATCGTTTCGTTTGTTGATCGTGCTTCGTGCATTGCTCGTTGATCAGGTCTCATGCAACGGCGGCGCGCGGCGTGTGTTGACCAATGGCTTCGCGGCGCGTGTGGGCCGCCGCAAAGCATTTGGGGTAACGTACGCCAAATCGCTCATTGCGTTCATAGGGAAACGCGGCGCGCACGCGCGAGCACCGAGCAGGAACGTGCTGCAGGTCTGCGGGAAGATATCGTGCGGGCCGATCGCGTACCAGGGCTCGCCGACGTCCCGTCCTCATCATGACGCGGTGGCGGCACGCGGCGCACATTGCAGTCCGTCAGGTACTCGATCTCGTCGTAATTGTAAAAGACGACGCGACCGTGACGTGTCACGCTGAAGTTCTTATATAGCATGTCGCCAGGGAAAATGTCAGCCTTGATCAATTCCTTGATCGTATCGCCATATTCCTTGATGCCGTGATCGATTTGCTCGTCCGTGCTGTTCTGCAGATACAGGTTCAGCGGTGTCATCCGGCGCCCGATGTCCAGATGGCGGATCACCACGGTGTCACTCTCGTACTCGTTCATCGACGGCGCGTACGTCTCCAGTTCCTTGATTAGCGCATCGTCCAGCCGCGACAGCGGCAACGCGACTTCCGAATACTTGAGCGTGTCGGCCCTCTCGCCGACGATGTAGGCTGCCTGATTGCGGAAGAACAGCGACGACAGCACGTGGATCGGGAAGTTGAACGTCGCGTCGAACTCGCCAAACGTGCCGCGGATCGAGCGCATCACGCAGTCCACGTCGCGTGGCAGATCCTCGAGCGGCACATCGAACTGGACATTCGTGACGATGCGCTGCGCTCACGCGCGCTTCTGTAACCCGTGCCAATTGCTGCGCTCGAACTGGCGTTTCGCGTTGATCGGGGCTTCGCGAAAGAACCGGTAATGACACGGTTGAAGCCCTTCAGGACCGTCTGCGCGAGGTCAAAACCGATCTGCGACGACAGCAGTTTCGGCAAATATTTCATCAATTTAGCGTCTTTTGCTGCGGTTCGGTTGCCATATCATGTCGCTGCGACGACTCAAGCAGCGCTCGCGCTTGCGCCTCGTACTGGGCCAGATCTTCGAGTGTCGCGTTCAGATCTTCAAATTGACGCTCCAGCACTTGCCGGTGCTCGGTCAGCGTGGTGAGAAAGGCCTGAAGTTGCGCGACCGTGTCGATCGGCGCTTCGTACAGCTCGAGCAGGGCGCGGATCTCGGACAGCGTGAAGCCGAGCCGCTTGCCGCGCAACGTCAGCTTCAACCGCGTGCGGTCCCGCGCCGAGAATACGCGGCGCAGGCCGCTCGCGCCCTCGCGGCTCGGCGACAGCAGGCCCTGGTCCTCGTAGAAACGGATCGCCCGCGGCGTCACGTCGAATTCACGGGCTAATTCAGTAATGGTGTAGTGCGTCGGCATGTCGGCGGCAACATGGATACAATGCACGTTTACGTTATCGTCAACCTTGCCGAAACGCAACGACTGCAAGCCCGACTCCCATGAACACGCTCGAACATCAGCTGGACTACGTTTTCGCCGATACCCTACCGGCCGACGGCACTGTGCACGAAGTCGCGCCCGGCGTGCTGTGGGTCCGTATGCCGCTGCCTTTTAAACTCGACCACATCAACCTGTGGCTGCTGCGCGACCAATCCGGCGTGCAGCCCGGCTGGACGATCATCGATTCCGGGATTGCAAGCGACACGATCAAGGCCCATTGGGAGCGGATTTTCGACGATGTGCTGGGCGGCTTGCCGGTGCTGCGCGTGCTGGTCACCCACTTTCACCCGGACCATTTGGGCTTGGCGCACTGGCTGTGCGGTGGTGGCGAGTGCGGCCGCTGGCGTGCCCCGCTGTGGATGACGCTGGGCGAATACCTAATGGGCCGTCTATTGTCGTCGACCAAGGATGGGGATTCAAACGCCGGCGGCGAGGCGGCGGCGCGGTTTTTCGCGAGCCATGGCCTGAACGATCCGCCGTCGGTCGAAAAGATCCGTGTACGCAAGGGGTATTACCACGCGCTGGTCCCGCAGGTGCCCGCGTCGTACGTGCGGATGCAGGAGGGGGATACGGTGACGATCGGCTCGCGGCGCTGGCGCGTCATCACCGGGTTTGGTCATTCGACCGAGCATTGCGCGCTATATTGCGACGCGGATCGCCTGTTGATTTCCGGGGATATGGTGTTGCCGCGGATTTCGACGAATGTATCGGTGTTTGAGATCGAGCCGGGCGGCAACCCGCTGGCGCAGTACTTGGGTTCGCTCGGCCGCTACCACGCATTACCCGATGATACGCTCGTGTTGCCGTCGCACGGCAAGCCATTTCGTGGCTTGCACACGCGCATTGCGCAGTTGCGCGAGCATCACGCAGCGCGGCTGGACGAAGTGCGCGAAGCGTGCGCGCGGCAGCCGCACAGTGCAGCCGACATCGTGCCGCTGATGTTCAAGCGGCCGCTGGACCTGCATCAGATGACGTTCGCGATGGGTGAGGCGCTGGCCCATTTGCATTTGTTGTGGCATTCCGGCGAGCTTGAGCGCGTCGAGCACGACGGCGTGATTCGCTTTTCGTCATACGCTGATTAGTGTGCCGTCGACAAGCCGGGCTGTGTGCTCATCAGATCAGTTGGATACACGACGATGCTAGCGGGGCGACCATGCGGATCATAGGCATTGCGTTCAAATCGATTGTTCCCGGTCGTGCTAGCAGTGCTTTGCAACAAAAACCTGCTCCGCTGTTGCCTCTCTTCATTGTTCACTCTTGCGATAAAAAACCCACCAGCGGGCGGAAGCAAAATTTACCGCAAGGCCAGCGAGCGAGCCAGCCGCTACCCCAATGTAAGGTACAAAGACGCGCGGCGGCAGATTAAGAACCACCGCGCTGTACGCGGCGTAGTTTACGCACCCGCCGGCGAGCATCGCGGTGAGGTACCGCCACCATTCGCGCCACACGGATTCGTATTGCTTGCCCGAGAACGTGAATTGCCGGTTCAATTGCCAGGTGACCCAGACGGCCACGAGAAACGACACCGCGCGTCCAGCGAAGTAGCCAAGCCCGATCCACAGCATGAGCCATAGCAGGCCGGCGTCGACAATGAACCCCGCTATACCGGCGATCGCGAAACGAAAGAATTGCGAACGCACGTTAGCCTTGTTTTGCCGCAGGCCGTGGTGCATCCACCGACAAGTATGCAAACCGCTTTGCCTCGATGCGCCCGCGCGTCACGGTGTCCAGTATGATGCCGCAGGCTAGCAGGATCGCGCCAAGCAGCATCAATGCCGTGCACAGCACAGCGGTTGGCAACCGAGGTACAAATCCGGTATGCAATCCTTGCGGTCGCACGCCATATGCGGTCGGAATCTCAGCGACGGGCATGCGCCGGATCACATTCCCCTTGCCCCAGTAAGGCACCGTGCGTACCTGTGCGCCGGCTGCTTGTGCGTGCGGCAGAGTATCGTCGTTCGAATCGTTGTCGAATACGTAGATCTCAGCATGCGGCAACGCGCGTCTAAAGTCTCGCACGACTGTGTCGATTGTGGCTGCTTCGTTATAACAGGGCACCAGCACCGCGCCGCGCCGGTTCGCGAACGATGCGTCAGCTGGCGAGATGGCTTTTTGTATGTCTGCCGACTGCGCGCGGGGAAAATGATGCATATTCTGCCAACTTTTTCGAAAGGCAATTATAAGACTTACAAAGTTGGCCGTGCCAGCGTGTTTTATCCGAGGCTGCCAACTTTTGCCTAGTCGACCGTCACACCTGAGTATTCTTGCCGGCCGAATGGGCTGACGTGGTAACCCCGGATATTACTGCGCGTGATTGCAGCCGCGTTCGGATAAACAAGCGGAATCCACAGGGCTTTGTCATGAATGATCTTTTGCGCGGCCGTGTACGCTTTTGCTCGGGTAGTTTGGTCAGCCGTGGTCCTACCGTCAGCGAGCAACTTATCGAGCTGTGGGTCGCAGTAGCGCGCGAAGTTGATGCCTGATTTCACCGAAGCGCATGAGAACTGCGGCGTCAGGAAGTTGTCTGGATCACCGTTGTCGCCGGACCAGCCCATGAAAAGCAGGTCATGCTGTCCTTGCTTAGCATCCTTGATCAGTTGTCCCCATTCGATGACCTTGACCTGTGCCTTCACGCCGATCCGGGCGAGGTCCGCTTGCAACAGTTCCGCGCCGGCCTTCGGATTAGGATTCAACACGCTGCCGCTTGGCCGTACCCAAATCGACGTCTCGAAGCCGTTCGGATAACCGGCGTCGGCCAGCAGCTTTTTTGCCTGTTCGATGTTGTACGGGTACGGTTTGACCGCCTTGTTATAGCTCCATGTATTCGGCGGGTACGGATTGACAGCTGCCACTGCAGTGTTGCCAAATACCGTCTTAATGTACGTCTGTCGGTCGAACGCGATGTTTAATGCTTGCCGGACCTTGTCATTGTCCAGCGGCTTATGCTGCGTGTTCAATGCGACAAACGCGGTCATGAACGCCGGTGTTTGCACGACCTTCAGCGACTTGTCGCTCTTGGCTGCCAGTACATCCTGCGGCTTGGGCGACAGCGCAATCTGGCATTCGCCTGACTTGATCTTTTGCGCACGTACTGCTGCATCGGGCGTGATTGCATAAATCAGCCGGTCGATCTTCGGTTTACGGCCCCAATAGGTTGGATTGACGTCGTAGCGGATCACCGCATCCTTTGTGTAACTTTTCAGCACGAACGGACCGGTGCCAACCGGCTTCGCATTGATGTCGGCTTGTCTGCCCGCCTTTTCCAACTGGCTCGCGTACTCTGCCGAGTAGATTGACGCGAACGGCATCGTCAAGATCGACACAAACGCCGCGTTGGGCTCGGACAGTTCGAACTTCACCGTCAAGTCGTCCACTTTAGTGACCGATTTAATCAGCTTCGGCAGGCTCATCGACTGCGCATGCGGAAAGCCGCCGCTGCCTGCGATCTTGTGCCACGGATGACTTGGATCGAGCATCCGGTTGAATGTGAACAACACGTCGTCGGCGTTCAGTGCGCGGGACGGCTTGAATTCTTCCGTAGTCTGAAACGATACGTTGGGGCGCAGGTGGAACGTGACGGCGAGCCCGTCCGGGCTGACCTCCCATCGTTCGGCGAGCGACGGCGCGAGCTTGCCGGCCGCCTCGTCGTAGCGCACCAATTGATTGAAGACAACGTCGCCAGATGCGTTGGAGGTGGTCAGCGAGTTGTACTGCACGACGTCGAAGCCGTCCGGACTGGCCTCAGTGCACACGGTCAACGGCTTAGCCTGCAGCCAGGCGGGCGCGCTTAGCAGCATGGTTGCCGCGCTGAGCCACGCGGCTGCGCCGCGTGGTCCACGGGGCACGCTAACGGGGTGTTTCACACGCATACGATCTCCCAAAGCTTGTTCTTCATGGTTTCTGAGGGGGGCCTCAACTGCCCGGTGGCGGGGCTGAATCCGGCTATTCTGATACGTTTTTCGCCACCGTGCTGTCTGTCGCGTCGCTTTATCGCGTGGCGCGGGGCTTGCGCGGCGCCCGCTCGAACGCAAAATCGTAAAGCCAGCGCGGCAGCACGTGTAGCAGCGCGGCAGCCACGCGCATCGGTCGCGGGAAGATGGCGAAGCGCTTCTTGGCGGCGATGGCCGCCGCCGCGTTAGCGGCGAACCGGTCGGGATCCATCAAAAACGGCATCGAGTAGGGATTACCGTCGGTCATCGGCGTGCGGATGTAGCCGGGTGCGATCGTGACGACTGCCACGCCGGCGGGGCGCATCTCGACCCGCAGCGCCTCCAGGTATTTCAGCGCGGCTGCCTTGGACGCGCTGTAGGCGCCTGCGCCTGGCAGGCCGCGCACGCCCGCCACGCTGGCAATGCCCACCAGCGTACCGTGCCGGGCGCAGACCATCGCGGCGGCGAAGGGTTCGAAGGTCGCGACCATGCCGAAGTAGTTGGTGTCCATGATCGCGCGGAACGCCGGCAGGTCGCCGTGGCCGGTGACTGCGCCGGCGCTGATGCCGGCGTTCGCGATCACAATATCCGGCAGGCCGTAGTGGTCGATGAACTGCTGTGCCGCGAGCGCCAGCGCGGCAGCATCGCGCACGTCTGCCACATGGATCGACACGCTCGCCTGCGGGAAGCGGCTGCGGCACGACTCGGCAAAGTCGGTCAAGACCTCGCCACGGCGTGCGACCAGCCCCAGGCTTGCCCCCGCTCGCGCGTAGTAGCGTGCAAACGCGAGACCGATGCCGCTCGACGCACCGGTGATGAAGACCTTCAATGGCGCGGCTTCGCTCATCGCGTCATGGCATGGCGCGGGATCCCGCATATCCGCTACATCTTCTTCGCGGCCACTTGCCCGACCAGGTAGTCGAGCACTTGGACGGTACCTTCCAGGCTGTTGGTCGCCGCCGGGCCGGTCTCGTATTTGCCTTGCACGATGACGGTCGGCACGCCGTCGATCTTGTAGTCCTGTGCCATCTGCGACACGCGCTTCAGTTCGCTTGCGACGGTAAACGAGTTGTACGCATCGAGGTACTTTTTCTTGTCCACGCCTTGCTTGGCAAGGAAGTTCGCTTGCGCATCCGGCGTCAGCAGATAGTTCCGCTTGACGTGGATCTCGTCAAAGATCACCGGTGCGAGTTTCTCGCTCAGGCCGAGCACGTCCAGCGCGAGCAGCATCTTCGAATGTGGAACGAACTGGTCGCGAAACGCGACTGGCACGCGCCGGAACACGATGTGTGCCCCTTGCTTGGCCTTCCATTTTTCAAGATACGGATCGAACTCGCTGCAATGCGGGCAGCCGTACCACATGAATTCGGTCACTTCGACCTTGCCGGCCGGGGCCTTCACCGGCTGGGCTGGCGTGAGCACCGTATAGTCCTTGCCGGCGACCGGCGCGGACGGTGACGCTTGGGCGAATGGGGCTGTGCCGAGGGCGACAGCGACGGCGAGCAGGGCAGCGCTGAGGGTTTTCTTCATAGTGGACCGTGGCAAAAGCGTGGCAAGGAAAAAGCGGCACGAAACCTGTTCAGACGGGTACGGATGCCGCCGGTTCAAGGGCGTGCGCCACGCGCGGTGCGCGCGTGGCGCGGGACACGAGGCTATTGCTTCGTGAAGCGGATCACGGCAGTGTCGACGCCGGCATCGGATAGCCGCTGTCGGACGCTATTCATGTCCTCGAAGCGCGAGAACGGGCCGATGCGCACGCGGTAGTACACGACCCCGCCGGCGTCGCGCTGTGTGACCTTGGACTCAAATCCCTGCAGCGCTAGCCGCGCGCGCTGCTGCTCCGCATCCTGTTGCGTGCGATACGCGCCGACCTGCAGGAAATAGCCGGTGTTGGCCTCGCTCGCGCCCGGCCTTTGCGGGGCGGCCAGCGTGTCGGCGCCTGGCTTGGCCAATGCAGGGGTAGGCACGCTGGCGCTGCCGCCGGACGGCGCGGGACGGGGCGCCGGCGTCGTGGACGGGCTCCAGGGCGTCGCGGGCGCGGCGCTGGCCGTGGATGGGACCTCGATGATCTGCGGCTCTTCCAGCACGCCCGTCGATTGCGATTGCTGCGAGCTTTGGCCTGGCGCCGTGTTCGGCGGCGGCTGGGTGGCCGACGGTGGCACCGGCTGACCGGGCGACTTGCCGGCCAGCGCTCGGTTCGGATCAAACGTCGTGCCGTTGCCTGCCGTGTCGGACGTTGTCGCGGGTGCGTTGCCCTTGGACACGAATGGCGTTGGCGCTCCCCTAATGTACAGCGCCACCACGATTGCGATCGCCAGCCCGACGATCAATCCCAATACGATACCGAGGAACGTCCCTCCACGTTGCTTCGAATTCGGCGAGGAAGATCGTCGTGCTTTTGCCATCGTGTTTGCTTACCTATTTCTCTATGAAACCGCCCGGATGAAATCGCGGCCGCCATGCCGCCGTCGCGCCCGCGTCATCCGTGACTGGGAGCACCGATTATACGGTCCCCGCGCCGCCTTCCGTTCCCTACATCTTCTCGGGTGCCGACACCCCGATCGTCGCGAGCCCGTTGGCCAGCACCTGGCGTGTCGCGGCCAGCAGCGCCGCGCGGGCCAGGCGCTCGCGCGCATCGTCCACGAGCACCCGCTCGGCGCGGTCGTTGTAGAACGAATGGAACTCGCCCGCCAGGTCGCGCAAATAGAATGCGACCGCATGAGGGGCCAGTTCGTTTGCTGCGTGCTCCAGCATTTGCGGATATTCGGCCAATTTTTGCAGCAGCGCCTTGGATCGCTCGGTGGCAAGCGGCGTCAAGTCGACCTGCGACCAGTCCTCGAGACCGTCTGTATAACGTGCGCGTAACTCCGACAGTACCGAGCAGATCCGCGCATGCGCATATTGCACATAGTAGACCGGATTTTCATCGTTTTGCTTCAGTGCGAGGTCGATGTCGAATGTGAATTCGGTGTCGGCCTTGCGCGAGATCAGGAAGAAGCGCACCGCGTCGCGGCCCTTGCGCAGCATGTCGCTGTCCAGTTGCTGAGGGCTCAGCGAGGCGGCGGACTCGTCCGGATTGCCGCCGCCGGACCATACGATCAGGTCTCGCACCGTCACGTAGCTGCCTGCCCGCTTGGAGATCTTGATCTCGCGGCCGTCGCGCATCACGGTGACCATCTTATGCAACACGTAGTCCGGATAGCCGCTCGGAATGCCGATGTCCAACGCTTGCAGGCCGGCGCGCACGCGCGCGATCGTGCCATGGTGATCCGAGCCCTGCACGTTGATCACTTTCGTGAAGCCGCGCTCCCACTTGGTGACGTGATAGGCGATGTCTGGCACGAAGTAGGTATAGGTGCCGTCCTGCTTGCGCATCACCCGGTCCTTGTCGTCGCCGTAGTCGGTGGTGCGCAGCCACAGCGCGCCATCGTCCTCGTACGTCTTGCCGGCGGCCACCAGCGCCTGGACCGCGCGCTCGACGCGGCCTTCGTCGTACAGTGACGACTCTAGGTAGTACTGGTCGAACTTGACGCCGAATGCCTTCAAGTCGATATCCTGCTCGCGGCGCAGGTAAGTAACAGCGAAGCGCCGGATTGCATCGAGATTGTCGACGTCACCGGCTCCCGTCACGGGCGCGCCATCGCTGGCTGACACTGTTTCGCCGGCTAGGTAGTCGCGCGCGATGTCCGCGATGTAGTCGCCGTTGTAGGCCGCTTCCGGCCACTGCGCATCGCCCGGCTTGAAGCCGCGTGCTCGCGCCTGCACCGATAACGCAAGCGTGTTGATCTGCACGCCGGCGTCGTTGTAGTAGAACTCGCGGTGCACGGCCCAGCCCTGGGTCTGCATCAGCGCGCCGAGGGCGTCGCCCAGCGCCGCCTGCCGGCCGTGGCCCACGTGCAGCGGCCCGGTTGGATTGGCCGACACGAATTCGATCAGCACTTGTTTGCCATGGCCGCCGCGCCCCGGCGGCGCGAAGCCGAAGCGCTCGCGCTGTGCCAGTATCGCGTGCACGGTCTGCTGTTTCGCGGCGTCGGTCAGTCGCAGGTTCAAAAAACCTGGGCCGGCGACTTCCGCGCTGGCGATCAGTCCGGCCGCGCGCGGGTGAGTGAGGGTAGCCTCGGCCAGTTGCTGCGCCAACACGCGCGGATTGGCGCGTAGCGGCTTGGCCAGCTGCATCGCCAGGTTCGACGCGACATCGCCATGTGCGGCGATCTTGGGCCGGTCCAGCGCGATGGTCGGTTGCATGAATGCTGCATCGCTGGCCGCCGGCGACGCCTGGACGACTCCGGCGACGGCATCTGCTAGGATCGATTCGATGAGGTGTTTCTGTGCGGGCAGCATGGAATGACGGCAGTTATCGAAACAGGCGCGGGCACGGCGACCCATTGGCCGCCTGCCCCGCGAACACGCACAAAGCGGGAATGATGGATTTTAGCAGGTGCTAAACTGTCGAATACAGTTCAGGCCGGTGTGGTGCGCATGCGGCGCCAGCGACGCTGGCGCGACCGGGCCGACGAAGCGAACAAGGAGCCGCCATGCTGATCACGTTCAAGTCTCGGGCCACCGTGGAGGTGACGATGCTCGAAAACCTCGCGCAATTCCTGCTGGCGATCATCGGCAAGCGCCTCGGGCAGCGTGGCGTCATCGCGCATGACGAGTTGCAGCCGGCGATCGCCAAGCTTGAGGCGGCCATTGCGCAGGACAAGCAACGCCTTGCCGAACACGACGGCCATGTCGATGACGATGACGGGGACCACGAGGCGCACGAAGTGCCGATCGGCCTGGCGCAGCGCGCCTATCCGTTCCTTGACATGCTGCGGCAGGCGCACAAGGCGAACTCAGACGTGATCTGGGGCGTTTGAGCGCGTCAATCGTGCGAGGCAATGCGAGCGCACCATCGCGCGCCCGCGCCGCCGCCGGGCACGGCCGGTGAACGACTGGCTGCGTGCCAAGGACGGGCTTACAGCTGCGGCGCCAGCGCGCGTCGCGCGTGCTCCAGTGACAGGTCCATGCGGCGCGCGTAGTCCTCGAGCTGATCGTCGCCGATCTTGCCGACGGTGAAATACCGGCTGTCCGGATGGGACAGATAGAAGCCCGACACGCTGGCCGCTGGCCACATCGCCAGCGATTCGGTCAGGCTCATGCCGATCTCGTCCGCTTGCAGCGTCGCAAACAGGTCACGCTTGACCAGATGGTCCGGACACGCCGGATAGCCGGGCGCGGGCCGAATGCCGGCGTACTGTTCGGCAATCAACTGATCGTTGTTCAGCGCCTCATCGGTCGCGTAGCCCCACAAGTCGCGTCGCACGCGCTGATGCAGTTGTTCGGCGAACGCTTCGGCAAGCCGGTCCGCAAGCGCCTTCAGCATGATCGCGCTGTAGTCGTCGTGGTGCTGCTCGAACTGCTTCTCGCGCGTGTCCACGCCTAATCCCGCCGTGACCGCGAACAAGCCGATGTAGTCGGCGATGCCGCTGGCGCGCGGCGCAATGAAATCGGCCAGGCAGCGATTGGGCCGCGTCACGCCGTCCACGACGGGCCGCACGCTTTGCTGGCGCAGGTTGCGCCACGTCAGCGCAACCTGCGTGCGGCTCTCGTCGGTATAGATCTCGATGTCATCGTCGTTCACCGTGTTGGCGGGCAGCAGCGCGATCACGCCGTTCGCGCTCAGCCAGCGTCCCTGGATCAGCCGCGCGAGCATCGCCTTGCCATCGTCGAACACGCGCCGGGCCGATTCGCCGACCACCTCGTCGTCCAAGATCGCCGGGAAGCGTCCGGCCAGGTCCCAGGTTTGGAAGAACGGGCCCCAGTCGATGTAGCGCGCAAGCTCGGCCAAATCCTGGTTCTTAAACGTGCGCCGGCCGATGAACTTAGGCTTGGGGGGCACATAGCCATCCCAGTCGATGCGGGTCTTATTCGCGCGTGCTTGCGCCAGTGTGACCAGCGGCTGGGCCTTCTTGTTCGCGTGCTGCTCGCGGATCCGGTCGTAGTCGGCGCGCAACTCGTCGATGTAACGCGCCGCACCCTCGTCGGACAGCAGGCTGGAGGCGACCGAGACCGAGCGCGATGCGTCGGGCACGTAGACGACCGGACCATCGTAGTGCGGCGCGATCTTCACCGCGGTGTGCACGCGCGAGGTGGTCGCGCCGCCGATCAGCAGCGGGGTGTTCTTGCCACGGAAATACTCGTCGCGCTGCATCTCGGCGGCGACGTAGGCCATTTCCTCTAGGCTTGGGGTAATCAGCCCGGACAGCCCGACGATGTCGGCGCCCTCGGCTTTGGCGGTCGCGAGGATGTCCGTGCACGGCACCATCACGCCCATGTTGACCACCTCGAAGTTATTGCACTGGAGCACCACGGACACGATGTTCTTGCCGATGTCGTGCACGTCGCCCTTGACCGTGGCGATCACGATCTTGCCCTTGGGCTTCACGTCCGAGCCGGCGGCGGCCAATTGGCGCTTTTCCTCCTCAATGAACGGAATCAGGTGCGCGACCGCCTGCTTCATCACGCGCGCTGACTTCACCACCTGCGGCAGGAACATCTTGCCTTGTCCGAACAGGTCGCCGACGATGTTCATGCCGTCCATCAACGGCCCTTCGATCACATTGATCGGCCGCCCGCCGGCTTGCGCGATTTTCACGCGCGCCTGCTCGGTGTCCTCGACGATGAAGGTCGTGATGCCGTGCACGAGCGCGTGGGCCAGCCGCTGCTCGACCGGCTGCTCTCGCCATTGGAGGTTGTCCTCTTTCTTGGTCGCACCGCTCTTGTACTTGTCCGCGATCTCCAGCAGCCGGTCCGTCGCGTCGGGCCGACGATTGAGCACGACGTCTTCGACGCGCTCGCGCAGCACGGGGTCCAACTCCTGGTACACGCCGAGCTGGCCGGCGTTGACAATGCCCATATCCATGCCGGCCTGGATCGCGTGATACAGGAATACCGTATGGATCGCCTCGCGCACTGAGTCGTTGCCGCGAAACGAGAACGACACGTTCGATACACCGCCGCTCACCTTGGCATGCGGCAGGTTTTGCTTGATCCAGCGTGTCGCGTTAATGAAGTCGACCGCGTAGTTGTTGTGCTCGTCGATGCCGGTGGCGATCGCAAAGATGTTCGGATCGAAGACGATGTCCTCGGGCGGGAAGCCCACTTCGTTCACGAGGATGTCGTAGCTGCGCTGGCAAATTTGGCACTTGCGCTCGAAGGTGTCGGCCTGGCCGTTTTCATCGAATGCCATCACCACGGCGGCTGCGCCGTAGCGGCGGATCAGCTTCGCATGGTGGCGAAACGCTTGCTCGCCTTCCTTCAGCGAGATCGAGTTCACGATCGCCTTGCCTTGTACGCATTTCAGTCCCGCTTCGATCACGTCCCATTTGGACGAATCGATCATGATCGGCACCCGTGCGATGTCCGGCTCCGACGCGATCAGGTTCAGGAAGCGGACCATCGCGGCGCGTGAATCGAGCATCGCCTCGTCCATGTTCACGTCGATCACCTGCGCGCCGTTTTCGACCTGCTGGCGCGCGACGGCGAGCGCGTCGTCGAACTGGCTGTTCAGGATCATGCGCGCGAAGGCTTTGGAGCCGGTCACATTGGTGCGTTCGCCGACGTTGATGAACAGTGTCGCGTCCGTGACGTTGAACGCTTCGAGCCCGCAAAGGCGCATCGTATGGTCGGTCATGACTCGCTTTTTTCTTGATAATGCGCCCATGCGCGCGGCTTGACGTCCGCCAGGCGCGCGGCGATCGCTGCAATGTGTTCGGGTGTTGTGCCGCAGCAGCCGCCAGCCAGATTGACGAGGCCCGAGTCGGCGAATTCCTTGAGCAGTCCGGAGGTGACCTCTGGTGTTTCGTCAAAGCCGGTCTCGCTCATCGGGTTCGGCAACCCGGCGTTCGGATAGCACGACACGTAAGTGTCGCACAGCTTCGCCAACTCGGCGATATACGGCCGCATTAGCGCCGCCCCGAGCGCGCAGTTCAGCCCAAAGGTCAGCGGCCGCGCATGGCGCAGCGCGTTCCAGAATGCCTCGACGGTCTGTCCGGACAGGATTCGTCCGGACGCGTCGGTCACCGTGCCGGAAATCATGATCGGCAGCACCTCGCCGGTATCCTCGAACAATTGATCGAGCGCGAACAACGCGGCTTTCGCATTGAGCGTGTCGAAGATCGTCTCCACCAGAAACAGGTCCGCGCCGCCATCGAGCAGCGCTTGCGCTTGCTCGTAGTAGCTGTCGCGCAATTCGTCGAAGGTGACGTTGCGCGCGCCCGGGTCGTTGACGTCTGGCGAGATACTTGCGGTTTTCGGCGTGGGCCCAATCGCCCCGGCGACGAAACGCGGCTTGTCCGGCGTCGAATACCGGTCGCATGCGGCGCGCGCCAACCGTGCCGAAGCGATATTCATTTCGATGGCGAGCGTCTCCATTCGGTAATCGGCCTGGGCGATCCGAGTCGCACCGAACGTGTTCGTTTCGACGATATCCGCGCCGGCAGCCAAGTACTGCTCGTGAATCTGGCCGATGATCTGCGGCTGTGTGATCGATAGCAACTCGTTGTTGCCCTTGACATCATGGTCCAGCGCGGCGAACCGCTCGCCCCGGTAATGGGCTTCGGACAGCTTGTAGCGCTGAATCATCGTGCCCATTGCGCCGTCCAGTATCAGGATACGGCGCGCGAGCAGCGCGGGCAGGGCGCTGCCCCGAGTGTAGCGAAGGCTGTGTGCTTTTTGCATGGGATGTATGCACGAATCGCGGCTGACCGCGTCGCGGCACGTCGTGACGGTCGGCGGCGGCGCGTGCCGCAGTGCGCCGTAATCTGACATTCTAAAAGAAAACCCCCGCCGGACATCCGGCGGGGGTCTTTCTGTTCTGGATGGAGTTCGCCAGCAATCGACGATCAGTGTAGCACGACGGGCTGGTTCATCAGGCTGTCGAATTGCCCGAGGAATTCGTCGACTTCCTCCAGCGACGGTTGTTCTTGGATCAGGCGCTGCACGTGCTCGCGAAAGCGCGCTGCCATTGAGCCGTCGATGAATATCTCGCGCTGCGCATTTTTGTCGACGATCTCGAATCCGCCGGATAGCATGGTGCCGTGCTCGGCTTGGGGGGCGAATTCGACAACGCAGTAGTTCGGGCTGTTGTAGATCATTTGCATGGCGACACTCCTCAATTCTGTTGCTCTGCCACGGTTTGCACCGTAGATGGAGAGGTTGGTCAGAAATTCAAGGGGCCGATCCGGAACGGATATTCCCTAGGATTACATTATGTTACGTTGTCGAGCTGACTGCCGTTCCGAATCTACCGATTCGACCGCCGGTGCGGAAAAGGATTCCAGCGCCAGGCCGACGCGCTGAACGGCGAAGCGAAGCATCCGCACTACGGTTTCGCCGGCGCCTGCCATGGCAAGGATTCAGCATGACCTATGCCCGGCACGGATGCGGGTGCATCGGCGGGCGCGGGCTTCGGAGGCTTCTGAGCGGGCTCGGCCGGAGTGGCGGTTCCTTCTTCGGGCATGCCGGCCGCTCCGGATGGGGTGAACTGGCCCGTCCCGCTGTTTGCCGGCAGCTTGCCGTGCCACAGCAATTCGACTTGCGTGCCGTTTGGCTCGGTTTGTACCAGCCTGACCGGCAGGTAATCGAGCATGGGGCACAGCCATACGTCGATGCGCCGCCGATCGCCGTCGCGGCGCGGCAGGCGCATGAAATGCAAGGCATCGACGAATCCTTGCCAAGTCTGCACCGATTCGGTGCCGATCATCTCGATCGGCCAGGTTTCGCCACTGTCGCTGTCGGCGACAAAAAACTGGCGTGTGACGCCCGGCGTATAGGCCGACGGGTCGCCGCGTACGAGGCTGGCCAACTGCATCACCATGCTGAAGCGGTCCTGCGCGCCGTCGGACAGTGGCACGGTTTGGGATGAGCGCGAGAACGCGATGCGCCTCGGCTGCGTGTCGCGCTCAAAGCGCGTCGTATCGGTGCCGCGACGCCCACGCTGTTCCACGTAGCGTTGCGGCGCAAGCCCGAATGCGTCGACGCGGCCCTCGCTGGTGAAACTGTACGTGCCCACAAACGGCAGCGTCATCGAGACGACCATCTGGTAATGCGAGCCGTCGGTGGTCCAACGCAGTGTGCCAGCTTGATTTTGCACGCCGTTGTAGAAAGTGTCGTACCGGATGTCCGCGCTCGGGGGCAGCGTGAATTTTTCGCCGCCGGAAGCGACCGGCGCGGAGGCCGGCGACGGGGCTGAGGCGGCCAACGTGCGCGAAGCGTTCGGGGTACCAGAAGCAGCTGAAGTAGCCAAGGCAGGCGAAGTAGGTGTAGGTGAAGCATTGGATGCGTCCGACGCGGTGGCCAGCGGCGACGTGCCGCCCGCCACCGCGTCGCGCGTGGCCGGCTGCGGTTGCCGACCGGCGCCGTATTTGCCGGCGAGCGGGCCGCGTGTGCCGGCAAAGGCCTGTGCGGCCGTGTCAGCCGGTATAGGATGTGCTGGCGCACGCGGGCGGGTGTCGTCGATCGCACGCAGCGTGCGTGCGGGCGGCGGGCCAGCGTTGCCGGTGCGCGCGGCGCGGGACGCGTTCGGCTGTGGCACCACCGCTTGCAAGGCATCGCTGGGCGGCGTGGCCGCCGCGCTGGACGGCGAGTGGGGCGAGGCCGCGCGTGGCGCATCACCGGCCGCCGTCGCGGCGCGCTCGTGCGTGGCCGAGTCGATCGGCCGCGGTGTTAGCACGGCAACCTGGACGGGGATCTCGCTCGGCGTCGGCGCGGGGTTCAAGCCAGGCACGCGCTCCAGCCACACACCAACTAGCGCGTGGACAAGCAATACCAGTGCCAGGGCGATGACCCAGCGCGTGGCTGGCCCGCGCGCATGCCGACGGCACGGGTGGCCGGCAACGATCGTGCGGGGCCGCCGCGGTGCGGCGCGCGAAGACAAATCCGCCATGGACTTCCAAGCAGGCGGGCACTACGCGTTGCGTGCGCGGTCGTACCCCAGTTCATAGGTTCATAGGACAGCTGTTGCGCGCAGTCGCGCAGTGCCATGTCGATTTGGCCGCCCCAGCGGATATCGAAAGTGCCTTCTGTCCGAGCGCGATCAGCGCGAGCGCCAGCGCTCCAGTCGCATCGAACACTGGCATGCAGCGCGCATGGATCGTCGGCAGCAGCATGCCCTACGCCCGTGCGGCACTGTGTTCGCGAATCTCGCCGTTAGAATTAACCATCGCAAAATACATTTCCCTATACGTCATTACAAGCCCTATGAAACTTGCCACGCTCAAGGACGGTTCACGCGACGGCCAACTTCTTGTCGTATCGCGCGACTTACGGATGGCCACGAGCGCCGATGCGATCGCGCCAACGTTACAGCGTGTGCTGGACGACTGGACGTTTCATGCGCCGCAACTGGCGCAGCTGTACGATGCATTGAACCAGGGCCGCGCGCGGCATGCGTTTGCGTTTGAGCCGGCCCAGTGCATGGCGCCGTTGCCCCGAGCGTTCCAATGGGCGGATGGCTCCGCCTATGTGAACCACGTCGAACTCGTGTGGCGCGCGCGCGGGGCGCCAATGCCGCCGGAATTGTGGACCGATCCGTTGATGTACCAGGGCGGCAGCGACGATTTTATCGGCCCGACCGACGACATCGTATGTCCGAGCGAGGACTATGGGATCGATTTCGAGGCCGAGGTGGCCGTGATCACTGGGGACGTGCCGATGGGGGCGACGTCGCAGGTCGCGCAGCGCGGCATCCGGCTGCTGACGCTGGTCAATGACGTGTCGCTGCGCAACCTGGTCCCCGCCGAACTTGCCAAGGGCTTGGGCTTCTTCCAGAGCAAGCCTGCGAGCGCATTCGCGCCAGTGGCCATTACGCCGGACGAACTGGGCCAGGCGTGGTGCGACGCGCGCGTGCATCGGCCGATGATTGTCCATTGGAACGGGCGCAAGGTCGGGCAACCCGATGCCGGGTCTGACATGGTATTTAACTTTGGGCAATTGATCGCCCATATTGCGAAGACACGCAACGTGCGAGCCGGCTCGATCATCGGCTCGGGCACGATCTCGAATAAGGATGCCCAGCGCGGCTATTGCTGCATTGCCGAGAAGCGCTGTCTCGAGACGATCGAGTACGGCGCGCCACGTACGGCGTTCATGAAGTATGGCGACCGCGTCAGGATCGAGATGTTCGACGAGGAGGGGAAATCGATCTTCGGCGCGATCGACCAGGCCGTGGCGCCCGTGGCCAACGGCTAACCCCGTTCGCGGAGCGCGCCCGGCGGTGCGTGCGATGAGGCGCGCCGCCCAAGCGCCGGCGACAACCCTAAGCAAGAAAAACGGTACGATTATCTCAACTTCCTCTCCCATTGCGGCGGGCGTCTGCTAGTGTTCAAACTATCGGGCGTGCCGCCCGCTTCTGGATAGGGCGATGAACGGTTTTGCGAACGACCTGCACTACGCCCGCTACAAAGCGTTGAAGCTGCGCCGACACGAGCACGGGATGCTCGAAGTGATCATGAGTGGCGAAGGGGCCAACAAGAGCGCGTTGGCTACCGCCGATGAACGGATGCATCGCGAGCTGGCGGACATCTGGCGCGACATCGACACCGATCCGCACACACGGGTGGCAATCATCCGTGGCGAGGGCAAGGGATTCTCCGGCGGTGGCGATATGACGCTGGTCGAGCAGATAGCCAACGACTTCCAGTTGCGCGCGCGGGTATGGCGTGAAGCGCGTGACCTCGTCTATAACCTGGTCAATTGCAGCAAGCCGGTGGTCTCGGCGATGCACGGTCCGGCGGTGGGGGCCGGCCTAGTGGCTGGCTTGCTCGCTGATATTTCAATCGCCGCGAAAAGCGCGCGCATCATCGACGGCCATACGCGGCTGGGCGTGGCCGCCGGCGATCACGCGGCGATCGTCTGGCCGTTGCTGTGTGGGATGGCTAAGGCCAAGTATCACCTGCTGCTGTGCGAACCGGTGTCCGGCGACGAAGCCGAGCGTATCGGCCTGGTATCGCTGGCGGTCGACGATGTTGACCTGGTGCCGAAGGCTTTTGAGCTGGCGCAGCGATTGGCGAACGGCTCGCAAAGCGCCATCCGTTGGACCAAGTACGCGTTGAACAACTGGCTGCGCAGCGCCGGCCCGACGTTCGATACATCGCTGGCGCTGGAATTCCTCGGCTTCGGCGGGCAGGACGTGCACGAAGGCATTCGTTCGCTGCGCGAGCGTCGCGCGCCACGGTTTCCGGACGGTGCGCCGTTCTGACCGGGCGATGCCCATCATGCCGGGTAGCACAGAGAGACAGGATCAATGAGCGATTCAGGCGGCAATACCCCGTTTTCGTCATTCCCGCGGTTTTCGCCGAATGCCGGCGATGAGATGTTCGACAGCCTGCTCAAGCTGATGCGCATGCCGGGCGGTTTGGCCGGTGACGGCGGGCTGGCGTCGCCACCGCTCGGACTCGGGCCAGATATCGGCGCGCCGCTGATGAGCGTCGAGGAGCTCGATAAGCGCATCACCGATCTTCGGGCGGTCGAACAGTGGCTCAAGCTCAACTTGTCGATGTTGCAGTCCACGATCCAGGCGCTGCAGATGCAACGCTCGACGCTTGCGACGCTGCGCGCGTTCGGCGCATTTGCGCAGGCGTCGATGACGCCCACGCCGGGCGGCGCGTCCGGCACAAGCCCTCCGTCGGGCGAGTGCGGCATAAGTGGCGATGCGCGCGGCGCACCATGGCCGCCGCCGGCCGCAGCGGGCCAAGCGGATGAAGCAGACGGAGGGGAAGGAGCGGACGATGCTCGGCGCAGCGGCTCGCACGCGGCGTCTGCGGCGGACGAACCCCCGAAGCAAGCGGCGGGATTGGATCCATTTGCGTTCGCAAAGGCGCTCTACGATGTCGCGTGCGGTGCGGTAAAGGGTGCAAGGGAAGGCGCGGCCGGTGCCACCGGAGCTGCCGACGCAGCCCAGTTTGCCGCTGGCGAGGCCTTGCCGCAATGGGACGCGTCGGCGGCGCACGGAACCCAGGCGGCGCAGGCAGGCGAATCGGTTGCCAAGCAGCAGGGGCCCGATGCGCAGGACGGCGCGCCAGCGGATCGCCGTGCGCCGGATACGTCGCGGGGCGAAGCCGCCGACGCTGCCGCGGCGGCCGATGCCGGCGAGCGCGCGGCCGCGTCTAGGGCCGGCGAGCCGCTCGACGCGTCAGCCTGGTGGAGCTGGCTGCAGACGCAGTTCGAGCAGATTGCCCGGTTCGCGGTTGCGCCGCATACGATGCCCGGTGCATCGGTGCCCGCCGACGATATTGAGGAAGCGATGCGACAGCGGAGCGACGAGGGGCTGGGGCGTTCGTCGCCGGGCGCTTCGGCGGGGGCGGGCCGATCTGCTGCAAAGGCCCGATCCTCGACGGCGGCTCGTGCGCCGTCCAAGCGTGCAGCAGCAGGCGGATCGGCGACCAAGGGCGAGGCCATGGCAGAAAGCGGGGTGGCTTCAAGCGGCACGTCGGCAGAGAGCGGCACGTCAACGGCGGCTGGCAAGTCGGCGAGGCACAGCGACTTGGCGAGGCATAGCGACTTGGCGAGGCATAGCGACCCGGCGAAGCACGGCCGGCCCGCTGCGAAGGACAAAGCTGCGACACGCAGCAAGCTGTCAACGGCGACGGATCACAAGGCTTCGACGGCCCGCAATGCCGCCACCCGTGGTAGCGCCACGACAGGCAATAAGGCCGCGATTGGCAGTAGCGCCGACGCAGACAACAGGCCGTCGGCGGCCCGCAAGCGCACCAAGGGGACGATGCCGGCGGCTGGCGTGCGCAAGCGCCGCGGCCGGATCGTCGAATAGCACCGGTCATCAAGGCCGGATGCTCCCGCGCCACCGGCTACCCGAGCCTTGCGTAGATCGGCCGGCGGGTCATGGTCAGCGTGTTTCTCGACGCGCTCGGCACAGACATCGAGCCGGTAGAGCACGTGAGCCAACTGGTCATGCACCCGCCGATTGCGGTGACCACGCGTAACGACTGGCGACGCGTAGAGGTGATGACGCGCGCTCCCAGCGAGCTCTGATCATGCGCGGCTATCGCGACGTGCTGCAACGGCACGATGCACTGCCGCATTTTTTCCGTCGTTCCTGTAGACCACCACTGTCTTGTCCCGTAACGTGGCCGGTGCCTGCCTGCCTGCCTGCCGAAGACCGAAAATCGACGACCGAAAACCTAAAACCTAAAACCGACGACCAACCAACCGACCAACCGACCAACCAACCAACCGACCAACCAACCGACCAACCAACCGACCAACCAACCGACCAACCAACCGACCAACCAACCGACCAACCAACCGACCGAATGGACCCATCTTGGCCTATTGTCCGGGATTTGTCCGCGTATGGCGGCGAATTTATCGATTACAAACGGCTTTCTTCTGTCCCCAAAAGCGTGAATTAGGGTTAGGATTGGTGGCCACATTTGAACAGTAAGGGGCGCGCCGCACCGGCGAAGCTTCACGACACCTATGGCCAAGCACATTTCCGCCGATGGGCAAATGGCAGACGCAGCAGACTTTGGGCCGGCACAGGTCGACGGCGCGGATGGCCGGATGCACGAGAAAGTTACCGGCGTGCCCGAGCCGTCGCTATCGCCAGTCGGCATTGGTGCCCTCGCCCATGAAATCGGCTTGACGAGGGATACGTTGCGCGTCTGGGAGCGCCGATACGGTTTTCCGCGGCCGCTGCGCAACGCGGGAGGCGAGCGCCTGTATCCGGCTGAGCAGGTCCGCAAGCTGCGGCTCGTGAAGCAGTTGCTGGACGCCGGACATCGCCCGGGCAACGTGCTGTTGCACCCCGAGCCGGTTCTGCGTGCGATGGTGCGCCAGAGTGCCCCGGTGTCACCCCACGTGGACTTAGCACCGCTGCTCGAACTAATCGACACTGAGCGTTGGACGGTGCTGCGCAATGAACTGATGTGGCGCCTGGTGCGCGTGGGCATCGAGCGCTTTATCGACGAAATCGCGATCCCGCTTGGCGCACGGGTGGGCCAGACGTCGATGGGCGGATCGCCGAGCGCCACGCATGCGCCGGCGCTCGGACAGGTGCTACAGGACGTTGTTCGACGTGCGGTGCGGCTGCTCACGGATGGCGCGCACGGCGCGCGGGGCCGACCCTGCGCGTTGCTGGCGGCGGTCCCGGGCGCGGCGCATGATGTGCAACTGGCGATGATGGAAGTCTTGTTTGTGCTCGCCCGCTGCCGCTGCGCGGTGATGAGTGCTGGCGTATCGATCGATGAGATTGCCGACGCGGCGCGCGCCAGCGATATCGACATGGTTGTGTTGTCGATGGCGGCCGCACCCGACGCCGCGTCTGCGGCGCGTGCGGCCAACGAGCTGCAGACGCGGCTGCCGCCGCAGGTGCAATTATGGACCAGCGGCGGCAACGTCCCGCGTCGCCTCGCGCAACAGGGAATCCAACACTTGGTGTCAATGACGCACATCGATAGTGCAGTCGCACAGTGGCGTCGACATCGCGTGCTATCATAATTGGCCTGGCTGGAACGCCGCACATTGGCGCCGTGCAACTGCCAAACACGATGGAATAACAACAGATGCTGCGCGGCCGTATCGCGGCAACGCGGAGCCTCTCGGAGGCGCCGCTCACTGCGGCATTTTTTCACACCCGGGCGGGCCGCGCTCAACGTAAAATCTTACGTTTGCCCGTCAGCCGGTCGAACCATGCGGCGCACGATATCGATGACGGGCGCGCACGCAGTCTACGCTTTTCAGGTTGATAAGGTAGCACCATGAACACCATGCTTTATCCGGAACTCTACCGCTCGCTCGAATCGGTTCGCTGGGATATGGAAAAGGACATCCCGTGGGACAAGTTCGATGGGTCGCTGCTGACTGACGAGCAGGCGAACACGATTAAGATGAACGCGATTACCGAATGGTCCGCGTTGCCGGCGACGGAGATGTTTCTGCGCGATAACCATAGCGATAGTGACTTCTGCGCGTTTATGAGCGTTTGGTTTTTTGAGGAACAAAAGCATGCGCTGGTATTGATGGAATATCTGCGGCGCTTTCGCCCGGAGTTCGTGCCGACCGAGCAGGAGTTGCACGCGGTGCGCTTCCCGTTCGACCCGGCGCCGCCGCTGGAAACGCTGATGCTGCATTTCTGCGGCGAGATCCGGTTGAACCACTGGTACCGCCGTGCGGCCGAGTGGCATACGGAGCCGGTGATCAAGCATATCTACGAGACGATTTCACGCGACGAGGCGCGGCACGGCGGCGCCTACCTTCGGTATATGAAAAAGGCGCTGGCTACGGCCGGCGACTCCGCGCGCGCCGCATTTGCGAAGATCGGCGTGCTGATGGCGTCGGCCCGGCGCACCGAGAAGCCGCTGCACCCAACGAACCTGCACGTGAACCGGCAGTTGTTCCCGCGGGACACTGTGCAATCGCGACTGCCCGACCCGGAATGGCTCGAGCGCTGGCTGGACGAACAGATCCGATTCGACGACACGTGGGAAAAGAAGGTGATTGAGCGGATCCTGCACAACCTGTCGCTACTGTTCGAGCGCACGTTCACGACGGCGCAGGAGTTGAACCGTTACCGCAAGGAGTTAACGGCGCGACTGCAGCGCGATACCGACGTGGGCGGCGCAGAACAGCCGGCGTAGACCGATGCCGGCTTCGTTCGAGCGCAAGATTGTCGAGTGGCAGACCTTGCTCGCGCGCCGCGCCTTGCTCGGCGCGCCGGTCGTGTTCACCAATGGTGTGTTCGATATCCTGCATCGCGGGCATGTGACGTATCTGGACGACGCCCGCGCGTTGGGCGCGTGCCTGGTGGTCGGCGTCAACAGCGACGCGTCGGTGCGGCAACTTGGCAAGGGCGACGATCGCCCGATCAATGCGCAAGCGGACCGCATGGCGTTGCTTGCCGCGCTGGAAAGCGTCGATTACGTCGTGATGTTCGACGAGGCGACGCCGATCGAGTTGATTCGCGCGTTGCACCCGGACATCCTGGTCAAGGGGGGCGACTACGACATGGACAAGCTGCCAGAATCGGCACTGGTGCGCAGTTGGGGTGGCCGCGCACTGGCGATTCCGTTCGAGCACGACCGCTCGACGACGAAGCTGCTACAGCGCGTACGCGCCCGCTGATCACGGGCCGAGCGCGCAGACGGCCAGCTTCGAATGTCGGATTGGCCCGCCGATCATTAGCTGTGACGGGGGCTGTGGCATCCTGCAATCAACGTGCGCAGCATCGGCGATTCTCTGTGCTTGCATAGAAGGTCGCGACGTCAGGCGCTGTGCCTGAGCGTTGCCACCTCGTCCTGCGCAATCAGCGCGAGCCCAGACAGGATCAAATGATCGTGCCGCGTGTGCGGCACGGTCAGCGCCGGCGCCAACGCGTCGGCGCCGCCGCCGCCAAGCACCATGCGTACCGGCGCGCCGCCGAGCTCGGCACGCCATGTTAGATAAGCATGCTCAATCAGGCCAGTTTGCGCGAGCGCACATCCGGCGCACAGCGACGCGGGCGTGTCGGTGCCGAACGTCAGCCCCGGCTTGCCGGCCAGCGCGGAGCGTGCGCTGGCCGGCGTCAGTGTTGGCAACTGCGCGGTATGCTCGCCGAGCGAGCGCATCATCAACGACCATCCCGGTGCAATCAAGCCACCGACAAAGATGCCGTCGGCGCGCAGCGCTTCGATCGTCGTCGCAGTACCGAGCGTGACGATCAGCAGATGCTCACGTGGGTAGGCCGCATGTGCACCGATCATGCCGGCCCAGCGATCGGTGCCGAGTTGTGCCGGCTCGCCATATCCGTTTGTCACCCCGCACTGCGAGTGGCGCGATACGATGGTCGTGCGTGCGATACCGGGCCAGCGCGCATCCAGCATCGCCGACAGGCGCGCGGCGACGTGCTGGCCCGCAACGTTGGAGATCCAGATATCGGCTGGCGTCGGCAAGTCGTCCCACTGCAGTTCCGCCGTGCGTGCGACCACGTCGCCCTGCGCGTCGTCCAGCGGGTTTTCATGCGAGAACGCGCCGAGTTGCCGCAGACCGCCATCGGCGTGCACCAGCGCCCATTTAGTGCGGCTGTTGCCCGCGTCGATCACCAGGCGGTGGCGGCCGGCCGTGCCGGTAAGGTCAGGATCGATCATGGCGGCTTATGCGTCGTCGTTGTGCGGCTGTTCATGCACGCGTCCGTTGGCGGCCGGCCGCGCCGGCGCATCAACGCTTGCGGCAAGCCGCAGCGACACGTCGCCCGTGGCGATCGCCCGGATTGCTTGTGGTGTGCGTATCAGCAGTTGTCCTTGTTCGTCAACGCCGTACGCGATGCCGCGTGCCATCTCGTCACCTTGCTCCAGGACCACCACTTCCTGGCCCGCATACGCATGCTGGGCGACCCAGGTGTCTCGGAACGGCTCGAAGCCATGCCGGCCGAAGCGTTCCAGCCCGACTGCCAGTGCATTGAGCACCGCGCCGAGCACGGGGGTGAGCGCAGCGTGCGGCCACGCGTGGGATAGTGCGCCAGGCACAGTCGGCAGCGTGGCGTGCAGCGTTTCATGCAACGACGCGATTTGCTGCTCCAACTCATCGGTGCTACTGACGTTCAGGCCCACGCCGATTACCAGCGCGGTGGCGTCGCGCGTGCTCCATACGGTTTCCACGAGCACGCCGGCCAGCTTCGCGCCGTCCAACAGGATGTCGTTTGGCCACTTGAGCGAGAGCCGTCCGTTGTCATCCAGCGGCAGGGTGCGCAGCCCGTCCACGATCGTCGCGCCGAGCGCCAGGCTCAGCCCGGCGAGCTGGTTCGGCGCGCGCGGCATCAAGTAGCTGAGCGAGAACAGCAGCGCATTGCCCGGGGTAGCCAACCACGGCCGGCCGCGCCGTCCTCGTCCCGCCGTTTGTGAATAAGCGACGCGCACGCTCGGCTCGAACGGCACGCCGCGTACTTGCTTCAGCCGCGCGGCGAGATCCGCGTTGGTCGAGCCGGTCTCGTAGACCACCTCAAGCGCCCAGCGCGAAGGCCGTGGATCGAGCAACTCGAGGAGCCGCTCGCGTTCGATGCGGCGGGCCGCCGCCGGCCGCGGATCGCCGCCGGCGGCGGCCTTGCCCGGGATGTCGGGCGGATCAAGGGGGAAAGAATGATCGAACATCTTGCTATTGTAGCGATGCCGTGCCGCGCCTTTCGATACAATGACGCTACGTTGACCCTATGCCGTGCCCGCTTTGGATTTCGAGACGCCGCCGTTGCTCACTGTCGATGCCGTGAAAACGAGCCAGGACCGGTCTGTGCCGTCGGGTATGGCGATTCGCCTGGGCGGCCAATGGACCGCGCTCTCGCTGGCACTGGACCAGCGGCGCGGCGGCATCGCGGCCAAGCTGCGCACGCTGCGCGACGCGGCGGCCCGGGCCGACACGCTGTGGGACCTGTCGCCAATCCAGCGGCTAGACCATGTTGGCGCACAGGCGCTGTGGCAGATCTGGGGACGGCACTTGCCGTGCGGCCTCAGCCTGACCGATACGCAGCGCGAGATCTTTGAGCGGATCGCGCTGCTTGATGCAACGCGCGAGCCTGCCGAGCCGGCGGCGGCAATCGATCCCATCACGCGGCTGGGTCTTGCGGTGTTCGGTTTCGCCGGGCACTTGCGCGACGGCATCACACTGCTCGGTGGTCTGGTGATTGACTGCGGCAGGTTGCTGCGCGACCCACGTCGGATCCCGTGGAGCGAGATTTCCGCAAACGTCTACGCGGCCGGCGCGCAGGCGCTGCCGATCACCGCGCTGGTCGCCTTCCTGATCGGCATCGTACTGTCGTATCTATCCGCGCAGCAACTGAGGTTGTTCGGCGCGAACGCATACATCGTCAACATTCTCGGGCTGTCGATCATTCGGGAGCTTGGCCCGGTGCTTGCGGCGATTCTCGTGGCCGGCCGCTCCGGCTCGGCGATCACCGCGCAATTGGGCGTGATGCGCGTGACCGAGGAATTGGACGCGATGCGCGTCATGGGGATCTCGCATGGGCTGCGGTTGATTTTGCCGCGGGTGATCGCGCTGGGTGTCGCGATGCCGTTGCTCGTGATCTGGACCGACGCCATCGCGCTGGCCGGTGGGATGCTGGCCGCGCAACTGGTGCTCAATATTGATATGAGCTTCTTTATCCGGTCGTTGCCAAGCGTGGTGCCGGTGGCGAACCTGTACCTCGGCCTGGGCAAGGGTGTGGCGTTCGGCATGCTAATCGCGCTGGTCGGCTGCCACTTCGGCTTGCGCATCAAGCCCAATTCGCAAAGCTTGGGCGAAGGAACGACCACGTCGGTTGTGTCCTCCATCACGGTCGTGATGCTGGCCGACGCGGTGTTCGCGATCATGTTCCAACGGATCGGATTGTTGTGAGGCGCCGATGACCCAACCGCACGCGCTGACCTCGGTGGCCCTCGCCCACGGTGCGCCGCCGGTGGCCGAGCCTGTCATCGAGGTAGCCGATCTGACCAAGCGCTATGGTCGCACGGTGATCCACGAGCATCTGGACCTGGACGTGCGGCGCGGCGAGATCGTGTCGCTGGTCGGTGGTTCCGGCTCCGGCAAGACGACGTTGATCCGGCAGATTCTCGGCCTTGAGGTGCCGAGCTCGGGCACGATCCGCATCTTCGGCGAGGATACTGTGACGATGAGCGCGCGCGCGGCCCAATTGCTGCGGAACCGTTCGGGCATGTTATTCCAGCATGGCGCGCTGTTTTCCGCGATGACGGTATTCGATAACATCGCGCAGCCATTGCGCGAACTGGGCAAGATCCCGCCGGCGCTATTGTCGGATATCGTCATGCTGAAGCTCGAAATGGTCGGGCTGTCGGGCCGGCACGCGACCAAGGTGCCGGCCGCGCTGTCCGGTGGGATGGTTAAGCGCGTGGGTATCGCGCGCGCGTTGGCTTTGGAGCCGGAGCTGCTGTTTCTGGACGAGCCGACTGCCGGTTTGGATCCTCAGGCGTCAGAGGAGTTCGTCAAGCTGATTGCGACGCTGCATCGTGCACTCGGCCTGACGGTGGTGATGGTTACGCACGACCTGGACACGATAGTGTCATTGTCCACGCGCGTGGCGGTGCTGGCCGATCGCAAGGTGATCGTCGCGGCGCCACTCGAGCAGGTCGCCGGCGTCGACCACCCGTTCATCCGCGAGTATTTTTTGGGCATGCGCGGCCGCCGCGCACTGCAGGCGCTGCCAGCGTCGCGCCGTGCCAAGCTGCCGGCGGCCGCGCTCGAGCCGATACCCGACGACGCATTGCTTGAAGTCGAGCACGCAGTCCGGCGCGGGCATCGCAGCGAGCATCGCCGACCGGGCGTCGGCGTTGAGGGAAGCTGAGATGGAAAATAAGTCACATGCATTCTGGGCTGGGCTGTTTACGATCGTGCTGTTGGTGGCGATCGCGCTGACAATCGCGTGGTTCAGCATGGATCGCACCGAGCGCGTCCCGTATGACCTGGTTGCCACGACGAATGTAACCGGTCTGCGCGCCGACGCGGCGGTGCGCTATCGCGGACTGGCGGTCGGCAACGTGCAGAACATTCACTTCGACACGCACCGCCCTGGCCGGATCGTAATCCGGATCCTTGTGGACAAGCGCGTGCCGCTGACCCACTCGAGCTTCGCGTCGCTCGGCTTGCAAGGCGTGACCGGGCTGGGCTTTATCCAGCTGGATGATACCGGCGACGATCTGCACCCCCTGATCTCGTCCGACGAGAACGTCGCACAGATCCCGATGCGGCCTGGCTTGTTCGATGATTTGCAGCGGCGTGGCGTGGCGTTGCTCAATCAGATGGAGAAAATTGCGGTCAACCTGCAGCAGATGACCGACGAGCCGAACCGCCGGCAATACTTGGCCACCGCGCGCAGCATCCAGGATGCGGCCAGCGGCGTGGCTGCGCTTACGCAGCACCTGGAGCCAGTGACACGCAAGTTGCCGGACACGATCGACGAGCTGAATCGGACGATGGGCTCAGTCAACGTGCTGGCGACCAGCCTGTCCAATCCCAATGGGCCAGTTGCAGCCAATCTGAACCGGGTCGGTCAGGCGGCCGAGCAGGCGGGTGTGGCATTGGCGCAGCTTAATACGTCGATGCAGGAGCTGACCGCGCGAGTTGGCTACGAGACGTTGCCCCGCGTGAATTCGCTGGCCGACGACGTCAGGCAGGCCATGCGGTCGGTCCACAGCGCGGCAGGCACGATCAACGCGAATCCGCGTGCACTGCTGTTCGGTGCACCGTCGCCCGAGCCGGGGCCCGGCGAGCCGGGCTTCTCGTGGTCATCCAGCTCCCCGCGCTGACGCGCGCACGTTGCCGCCCTGCACGGCAAACGTCTATTCGACGAGGATTATCGATGTCATCACGTATTATGGGTCCGCTTGTGGTGTTGCTGGGCGCGTTCACGTTCGGCGGATGCGGCACGGCCGGACACCGCGCGTCGCCGGCGGCCCATCGCTACGATCTCGGCGCGTCGGCCATCGCGGTGCACTCCGGTCCTATGAGCCCGAACGGGGCGGCACCTCGCGCCGACGCCGCGGCGCCGGCGTTCGGTCCGTTTAAGCTAGTCGACATGGGCGCACCGGCGAGCCTGGATTCGGACGGCATCGTCTACCGACTCGCCTATGCGCACGCGCAGCAGCCGCGCACTTACGCGTCCAGCCGCTGGGTTGCGACGCCGGCACAGTTGCTGACGCAACGTTTGCGCGCGCTGCTCGGCGCACGCGGCGCGGTGGTCTCGCCCGGCGACCCGGTGTCGGCACCGGTGTTGAGGGTCGAGTTACTAGAATTCGAGCAGATCTTCGACAAGCCCGGCGCGAGCCGCGGCGTCGTCGCGTTGCGTGCGACGTTGCTGCGGCGGGGCGGACAGTTCACGCAGGCGACGTTCCGCGCCGATGCGCCGGCGTCGTCCGCCGATGCGAGCGGCGGCGTGCGCGCGCTCGCGCAGGCCAGTGACGTTGCGCTGTCGCAACTGGCTGACTGGCTGGCCAGTCAGCCGGCGCTCGCGCTGAGCGATGGGGCGCACGGCGTGCCGGTTGCCCCGTCGTTATAATCGCCTTAATGCCGATGGCGGGACCGCTTTCCAATGACTTCTTTTTATCAGCACCACGTTTTCTTCTGCTTGAACCAGCGCGATCCCGGCGAGCGCCCGAGTTGCGCAAACTGCGGTGCGCAAGCGATGCAGGAATACGCGAAACGGCGTATCAAGGCGCTGGGCCTTGCCGGCGAGGGCAAGGTGCGCATCAACAAGGCCGGGTGCCTGGACCGCTGCGAGCTCGGTCCCGTGCTGGTCGTGTACCCCGATGCGACGTGGTACACCTATGTCGATGAAGCAGATATCGACGAGATCATCGATTCGCATTTGGTTGGTGGCCGGATCGTCGAGCGCCTGCTGGTTGATGCGCCGCGCGGCGGGGCGTGACCGGATGAACGCGCAAACGCAGAAGTATCGGATCGACGGTCCGGTTGGCAAGATCGAGATTGCGATCGATCGTCCGGATCGTGGCGGCGCGGGGGGCGAGCCACGCGGGCTAGCATTGGTCGCGCACCCACATCCGCTGTTCGGCGGCTCGTTGGACAATAAGGTCGCGCAGACGCTGGCGCGCACGTTGGTGCAACTTGGCTACGTGGCGGTGCGATCGAACTTCCGCGGCGTCGGTGCCACCGAAGGCGAGCATGATGATGGGCGCGGCGAGCAGGATGACCTGATTGCGGTAATCGATCACGCGCGCACGCTGCCGGGGCTGGCCGGGGTGCCGCTGGTGCTGGCGGGTTTCTCGTTCGGCACATTCGTGCTGTCACACGTGGCGCGGCGACTGCTCGAACGCGGTGACGCGATCGAGCGCATGGTATTCGTCGGCACCGCGGCAAGCCGTTGGCAGGTCGCCGACGTGCCGCTCGACACCATCGTGATTCACGGTGAACTCGACGATACGGTGCCGCTTGCGTCGGTCTACGACTGGGCGCGGCCGCAGGAACTGCCGGTCGTGGTGATCCCGGGGGCCGAGCATTTTTTCCATCGCAAGCTGCATATCCTAAAGCGGGTGATCGCCGAGCGCTGGCGCGTATAATGGGTGCCGCGCCGCTGCCGCCGCACAGGCGGTTCGCGCATTACCCGTGCCGAGCCGTGCTGGTTCGCCGCGTGGACACGAACGCTTGGCTCGCTCGTCAGTCCAATCGGCTTGCGCCGCGGGCCGCCGTAGCGGGCCGCTTCCCGAACTCCCCCGTTTAACGTCGATTCGATTGCTATGCGTTTGACCTTTGTCCCAAGCGTTGCCGCCCGCGCGGCAACGCTCGCGTGCGTGCTGCCTGCCGCACTCGCTGCTTCCGCTCTCATCGTTCCCGCCGACGCGCTCGCACAAGTGCCGCCTCCGGCCGTCAATGCACGCTCGTGGGTGCTCGTCGATGCCAGCAGCGCGCAGACGCTTGCGTCGGCCAACGCCGACGAGCGGGTCGAGCCCGCTTCACTGACCAAGTTGATGACCTCATACCTGGTGTTCGATGCGTTGAAGACCAGGAAGATCTCGATGGACCAGACCGTGATGCCGAGCGAGGCGGTGCGTCGTGTGGGCACGGACGAGTCGCGCATGTTCATCGAGGCGAATAAGCCGGTGACCGTGCACGATCTGGTGTACGGGATGATCGTACAGTCGGGCAACGACGCGGCGATCGCGCTGGCCGAGCTTGTTGGCGGCAGCGAAGCGCACTTCGTGCAAATGATGAACGAGGCGGCGCAGAAGCTGGGCATGAAGAACACGCATTACGCCGACGTGAATGGCATGCCCAATCCCCAGCACTACACGAGCGCGGCCGACCTGGCCGTGCTGTCGGCGCACTTGATTCGTGACTATCCTGAGTATTATTCGATTTTCGCGGTCAAGGATTTCACGTACAACAAGATCAAGCAGCTGAATCGCAACCGGCTGCTGTGGATTGACCCGACCGTGGACGGGCTCAAGACTGGCCATACGAAGGCGGCTGGCTACTGCCTGATCGCCAGCGCGAAACGGCCGCTGCCGGGGGGGCCGGACGCGTCGCGCCGGCTGGTGAGCGTGATGATGGGCGAGCCCAAGGAGCACGATCGCACGCAGGACAGTCTGAAGATGCTGAACTACGGCTACACGGCGTATGACACGGTGCGCCTGTACAAGGCCAACCAGGTCATCGATTCACCGCGCGTGTACAAGGGCTTGCAGAACGCGGTGCCGGTCGGCGTCAAGAGCGACCAGTACATCACGGTTCCGAAGGGGGTGGGCGACAAGATCAAGCCGGTGCTCGAGCGCCATGGTCCGCTGGTTGGCCCGATCGCCGACGGGCAGGTGGTGGGCACGGTGAAGGTCGTCGCCGACGGCAAGGTACTGACACAGTTCCCGGCTGTGGCGCTGCAGGCCGTGCCGCAGGCCGGCATCTTCGGACGTTTGTGGGACTCGTCGCTGCTGATGCTGGCCAACAAGAAGTAAGCTGAGGGTCAGGCGATTGGCCGCCGAGGTCGGCGCACCCCGCGCGGGGGCGCCGCATAAAACCGGGGAGTGAAAAAACGCTGTCATAATCGAAGGAAGGCTGTCATGAACTCATCCAACGAATCGCTGTTGCAGTTTCCGTGTGACTTCCCGATCAAGGTGATGGGCAAGGCGCATCCGCAGTTTCAGCAGGCCATTGTTGAGGTGGTCCGGCAATTCGATGTTGAGTTCGATGACAGCCGGGTCCAGAGCCGTCCGTCCAGCGGTGGTAACTACGTCGGCCTCACAGTGACGGTGCGTGCGACCAGCCGTGCGCAAATCGACGACCTCTATCGTGCGTTGACCGGGCACCCGATGGTGAAGGTCGTGCTATGACGACTGGGCGAGCGTCGTGCGTGGACAATCGCCGCGCGTGGTACGCCGTCGTAATGCAGCACGGCGCCCCATGCAGCCGTCGCGCGGCTGCACCCGTGGCGCGTCGCATGGCACGGCTGTAACGCTCGTGGCACGGCTGTAGCGCTTACGCTGTGGCCGGGGAAATGGGTACGCCGCTTGGGCATTGCGCGTACAGAGCGCGAAAGCGCCCGGCCTCCTCACGCAGCCATTCGAGCAATACCGTGACCCGGCGCGTTTCCAGCAGCGGGGGTGGACAGACGAACCAATACGTCCCCGGACTGGGGCCGTCTATGTCGAATAGCCGCACGAGCCGGCCGTTGATCACCTCTTGCATCGCCAGCGAGCGGCGCACTAGCGCAATGCCCTGGCCCTCCAGCGCGGCTTGCAGCAGCATCGACGAGTCCTGGTATAGTACCCCACGCCGCGGCTCGCTCCAGCCACTCAGACCCGCCGCCTGGAACCATGGACCCCACATCTCGTCGTCGTTGCGCAGCAGCGTCAGGCCGGCCAGGTCGGCCGGCGTTTTCGGCAGTTGGCCGCCGTTGAAGCTGGGCGTGCATACCGGGAAAAATACCTCATCGAGCAGCGGCTCAACGAACAACCCGGATAGTTGCCGCCGCCAAAGCGCAGCGCAACGTCGACATCGTCTCGATTGAAGTGCGTGATCGCGTTAGTGGACAACAGCTCGACGTCGATTTCCGGGTGCCGCTCGATGAAGCGTCCGATCCGCGGCGTCATCCAGCGGGCGGCAAACGGCGGCAGCACGCTGATCACAAGCCGGCGTTCCCGGTCACCGGCGCGAACCGCATCGGTGGCTGCGGCAATGTCGAACAGTGCGGCGCGCACCTGGGCCGCATAGCGGCGCCCGCAGCCGGTCAACGCGATCCGCTTGCCATCACGCTTGAACAGCGGCATGCCGAGTTCGGCCTCCAGCGCGCGGATCTGGTGACTGATCGCGCCGTGCGTCACGAACAGCTCCTGGGCGGCGCGCGAAAAGCTCTCTAGCCGGGCCGCGGCTTCGAAAGCCTTCAACGTGCCTAGGTTGGGCAAGTGACGCAGGTCCATGGCGCTTTCCCCCGGTGCGTGGCGTGCGTCGCGGTGCCGCGGCGCTTGTTAATTATGCTCACAAGACGGCGAAAAAACATCGTTTTGCGCCGTGGCCGGCCATCGCTACGATTCTAATTATTCTGGCGCATTCCGGGCGTGGGCAGGAGCGTACGATGAAACCCCTTTATTCAACCATCACGTTCGAAGTTCAACCCGGGCAGACCGTGCCGTTGCGCGTGAGCCGGGGCGTGGCGCTCACCATCGAAGGCGAGCGCGTTTGGATCACCCGCAGCGCGGACGAGCACGACTATTGGGTGGCCCCGGGTGAATCGCTGTCGCTGCGGCCCGGCGAGTTGATGTGGCTCGGCACCGAAGGCACGCGCACGGCGCGGGTGACCGTGGCCCTGCGCCTTCACTATACCCAACGTATTGCGTCATGGTGGTCGCGACGGCTGTCCGCTAGCCGGCTCGGCTGGCATACCGGATGGCTGTCAGTTTGATCGTCGCAGGCACGGGCGGGCCCGCTTTTCGGTAAACTGACGGGATGATGCCCGTGCCGTTATTTGAATCCAGCGCTGAATCTGTCGCGTTCGCGGCGATGTCCAACGACGTCGCCGTGCGCTGGCGTGGCCTCGAGCCCTACGAAGCGAGCTTCGACGCGATGCGCGCGTTCACTGCCGCACGCACGCTACTCACTACGGATGAAATCTGGCTAGTCGAGCACCCGCCGGTTTACACGCTGGGCCAAGCCGGCGATCCGGCCCATCTGCTGGCCGCGCATAGCGGTATCGCACTGGTCCAGGTCGATCGCGGCGGACAGATTACCTACCACGGGCCGGGCCAGGTCGTCGCATACCTGTTGATCGACTTGCGGCGCCGCCGGCTATGGGTGCGCGACCTGGTGACGCACATCGAGCAGGCGGTGATCGACACGCTGGCAGCGTATAATCTAGTCGGTGAGCGTCGGGCCGGTGCGCCGGGCATCTATGTCGCCGCCGGATCCGCCGTGCATCGCCATGCCGGCGCGAAGATCGCAGCGCTTGGCCTGAAAATCCGCAATGGCTGTTCGTACCATGGTGTGAGTCTTAACGTACGGATGGATCTGAAGCCGTTTCGCGACATCAACCCATGTGGCTATGTCGGTCTTGAAACCATCGACATGGCTTCGCTCGGCGTGTCGGCGCATTGGCACGACGTGGCGCGAACACTCGCTGAGCGGCTAACTGGCAACCTGCCGCCGGTCGCAGTTGCTGCATCGTCCGATGCAGCACGCGAAAGGGGCAACTCCGTGGCCGGCTGAGCAGGATGCGGCTGCCACTGCACTGGATTTCGACATGACGACTGCTGTTCCCGACCCCTCCGCCACCATCATCGCCGCGTCTGCGGCGCACGGCTCTTCCACCACCTACGATCCGAGCGCGAAGCAGAAGGCCCAGGCCAAGACCTCGCGGATTCCGATCAAGGTCGTGCCGATCGAGAAGCTGAAGAAGCCGGATTGGATCCGTGTGAAGGCCGCGACCGGCAATTCCCGCTTTTACGAAATCAAGCAGATTCTGCGCGAGCACAACCTGCACACGGTTTGCGAGGAAGCCAGTTGCCCGAATATCGGCGAATGCTTCGGCAAGGGGACGGCGACGTTCATGATCATGGGCGACAAGTGCACGCGCCGTTGCCCGTTCTGCGACGTCGGGCACGGGCGGCCGGATCCGCTGGACGCCGAAGAGCCGGTGAACCTGGCGCGTACCATCGGCGCGCTCAAGCTGCGCTACGTCGTGATCACTAGTGTGGACCGCGACGACTTGCGCGATGGCGGCGCTGGACACTTTGTCGAGTGTATCCGGCAGGTGCGGGAGCTGTCGCCGCAAACCCAGATCGAGATCCTGACACCGGACTTCCGAGGCCGGTTGGACCGCGCGCTGGCCATTCTTAACGCCGCGCCGCCGGACGTGATGAACCACAATCTCGAAACCGTGCCGCGACTATACAAAGAAGCGCGTCCAGGCTCCGACTACGCACATTCATTGAAACTGTTGAAGGACTTCAAGGCGCTACATCCGGACGTCGCAACCAAGTCCGGGCTGATGGTCGGGCTCGGCGAAACCGAGGAGGAGATCCTGCAGGTGATGCGTGACTTGCGGGCGCACGATGTCGATATGCTGACGATCGGCCAGTATCTGCAACCCTCGGAGCACCATCTGCCGGTGCGTGCCTACGTGCATCCGGACACCTTCAAGATGTACGAGCGAGAAGCCTATGCGATGGGTTTCACGCACGCGGCCGTCGGCGCGATGGTGCGCTCTAGCTATCACGCAGACGTACAAGCGCAAGGTGCGGGCGTCGTCGCGGGCTAAGGGAGCGGGCGCCGTCGTGAACCGGGGGAGCGGGCTCGGCCGGGGTGTGTCGTCTCGGCAGCGCCAGTCGGTCTCGTCTGGTTGCCCACGCCGGCTTTGCCGTCTGATCTCGCCAGCGTTGGCCAGTCCGCCGAGTTGTCAGCGCTGGCCTATCATCAGGCTGCCAGCACTAGCCTATTGTCAGACTACCGAGTTGGCCTGTCGTTAGGCTGCCGACGTCGAGCTGTCGTCAGGCTGCCAGCGCTTTTTCCAGCAACTGGTTGAGTTCTGCGAATTGCGGCGGACCGACATAACGTTTCAGAATCTGGCCGTCGCGGCTGATCACGAACGTGGTCGGTGTCAACTGGACGTTGCCAAACTGTTTGGCGGCGGAACCATCGTCCATCGCCACCTTGAACGGCAGTTGCCGCGTTTGCGCATAATTGGCCACGTACATCGGCGGATCGTATTGCATCGCGACAGCAACGAATTCGAGGCCCTTGTCCTTGAACCGGTTGTACGTGTCGACCATCTGCGGCATTTCCTTCACGCACGTGTCGCAACTGGTCGCCCAGAAATTGACCAGATAGACCTTGCCCTTCAGGTCCGCGGTGCTCAGCTTCTGACCAGACAGCAGCGTGAAGCTCGCAACGGGTGCCTGCTTGTGTGTGTTAAAAGCGAAATACGCACCCACGGCTAGCGCAACGGCAACGAGCGCGGCTGCGATCCATGAGCGGGATGGGCGGGAAGTGGCGGGCTGGCGCATCGGCGTTTTTTCGGCTGACGCGACGCCGGTGGCGTCGCCGGACAGCATGACAACAATAGCTGACATTCTATCGCTGATTCGCAGCACCCGTGAGACGGGCGTGCCCGCTACGGCCTGATCGGCGCGTCGGCGATAATCGTCGTTTTTGCGCGATGCCGCGCCGATCTCCGACCGTGGCTGCGCGATGAGGGCTAATTTAATGTTAAACCGACGTTTCTGCTGGGTAATCTTGGCTATTGCGCTGCTGACCACCGCTTGTTCGCCGCAATTCGACTGGCGCACGGTGCGTAACGACGAGGGCCACTATACGGTGATGTTGCCGGCTAAGCCGTTGCTTAACGAGCGCGTGCTCACGATTGCCGGGCACGCGCTGAAGATGCAGATGCAAACGGCGACGGTCGGCGACGCGATGTTCGCCGTGGGTGTCGTAGTGCTTCCCGCCGATGATCCCACGCTTCGTGCGCAAGTGCTGACGTACCTGCAAAGCGGTCTGGCGCGCAACGTCGGGGCGCAGCCCGTATTGCACGTAGTTCGGATTCCAGGCAGCCATGACGCCAGGGATAAATCGCGCATCGCGATGGATGTGGCCGGTCCGGTAGCCCATAGACAAACACAGGAGCAGCGCACGATCCACGCGCAATTTGTTGCGCGCGATCGGCGCGTGTACCAGGCGGCGGTCGTGTCCACGCGCGAGCCTGACCCGGTGCAACTGGAACAGTTCTTTGCGTCGTTGAAGGTGGATTGAGGCCCTGCTTTTTTCAATAGCCGGGAATCTTCGCGGTTGTGCTGCGCACCGCTGTTGATGTTTCAAACGAGCTATGGGCACTAACCATGCGATTTTTATTGAGTTTTCATACTGTCCACATGCCCTGTGGATAACTTTGTTGAAAAGTATCCGGGTCGCGGACCGGGGGCACGCTGCGACGTCGCCGCATCGGGGTGGGCGTGTTTCCAGGCAGCGGATGCATTTCCTTTATTTTCATGGGTTTGCGGTAAACCGTCGGAGATCTGCCGGATTCGGCCCACAAGCGCTGCCGATATCAAAACAGATGTGTATAAGTCAAGGCTTGTTTTCGCCCGGCGTTTCGTTTTTGGGCTGAATTCCCGCAAGCCGGCGCGCTCGGGGTGGGCTATGGCCCGCATGTGACCGGCGTGCGGCTGTGAGTCGCAGGCAGGATCAGACCATGATCGACGCGCGCCGGTATTGCACCGCCTCGCCGACGTGGACAGCGAGCACGTCATCGCTTAGATCAAGGTCGGCGATGGTGCGTGCAACGCGGCGCACCTTGTCGAAGGCACGCCCCGACCACCCCAGGCGCTCGCCGCAGGTCTGCAGTAACGCTTCGCTGTGTGGATCGAGCGGACACCAGCGATGGAGGTCCTCGGCATTCAACGCGCAATTGGCCTTATGCTGGCGTGCTAATTGACGTTCGCGCGCGTGCCGCACACGCGCCGCGACCGCGTAGCTCGCTTCGCCGCGCGTGCCGGTGCGGCGGGCGAGTTCGGCGGCCGACAGCGAAGGCACGTCGATAACGATGTCGATCCGGTCGAGCAGTGGCCCGGACAGCCTGCCGACATAGCGGGCGATCTGGCCGGGCGTGCACCGGCACCGCCCTAGTGGATCGCCACGCAAGCCACAAGGGCACGGGTTCATCGCGGCCACCAGTTGACATGTGGCGGGAAAGTCGGTTTGTGTCGCAGCTCGAGAAATCGTGATCCTGCCAGTTTCGAGCGGCTCGCGAAGGGTCTCCAGCACCGCGCGGCTAAACTCGGGCAGTTCATCGAGGAACAGTACGCCCAGGTGCGCCAGCGTGATTTCGCCGGGGCGCGGCGGGTTGTAGCCGCCGACCAACGCGGCGGCGCTCGCGCTGTGATGCGGCGCGCGAAATGGACGGCGCCCCCAGTCTGCCGCCGTGAAGCCGCGGCCGCTGGCAGATAGCAGCATCGCACAGGCCAGCGCGTCGTCGTCCGACATCGGTGGCAGTATGCCCGGCAGGCGTTGCGCCAGCATCGATTTGCCGGCGCCAGGCGGTCCCACCATCAGCATGTGATGCGAGCCGGCGGCGGCGATCTCCAGCGCCCGGCGCGCGGCAGGTTGGCCGATTATATCGGCCATATCCGGTGCGCGTTGCGCGGGCACGGCGACGCCGCACGGCTGCGCGCGCTCGATGCGCGCCTCGGGCTCGCCCTTCAGATGCGCGACGAGCGCGGCCAAGTCGGCGGCCCCAAATACGGCCACGCCTGGCGCTAGCGCGGCTTCCGCCGCATTGTCCAACGGCACGTACAGTTCCGGGCACGCTGCGCCGGGGCCAGCCTGTCTCGCGGTGCCGCACGCCATCGCGAACGCGCCCCGGACCGGCCGCAGCGCGCCGCTGAGCGACAATTCGCCGGCGAACTCGCGGCCGGTCAGTGCATCGCCCGGCAATTGCCCGCTCGCGGCCAGGATGCCCAGTGCAATCGGCAAATCGAAGCGTCCGGATTCCTTCGGCAAGTCTGCCGGGGCCAGGTTGACGGTGATTCGCCGCACGGGCACGTCGAAACCGCAATGCGCCAAGGCAGCCCGAACCCGCTCACGGCTCTCACGCACTTCCAGGTCAGGCAACCCGACGATCGCAAACGACGGCAGGCCGTTTGCCAAATGGACTTCAACAGTGACTTCGGGCGCGAGCGCGTGCAACGGCGCGCGGCTGCGGACCACGGCTAGCGACATGGCGCTTCCTTGCGGCATGTCGCCGCCGATCATGATGTCTGGGAGCTTGCGCGCCTACACGCTGTCTGCGCGCGTGGCCAACTTCTGCTCTAGCTCGGCCACACGCCGCTCCAGTTCCTCGAGCCTGAGCCGGGTGCGGGCCAGCACCTGAGCCTGGGTGTCGAATTCCTCGCGCGTGACCAGATCCAGCTTGGAGAAGCCTTGCGACAGCATCGCCTTGACGTTGCGCTCGACATCCTTCGCCGGCGAGTTTTTCAGCATTTCACTGAAGCGGGCCTGCAAGTCGTTGAACATGTCGTTTGGCTGTTTCATCGTCATTCCTCAATCTAAAATGTTGCACAAAGCCCGTGCATTAACTTAGCTGCCGCCATCGCGGCGCGATGCACGGCGCGCATGGTCGCACGAATGCGCGGTTTTGGTGCGAAACTGGCCAGGCACCTGTTTTGGGTGCAGTTCACCACGCGGTTTGGGGGCGCGCCAGCCAATCACGCAGCCGATGGAAAGACTCTAGCACGTCCGCCACGCCGTGCTGCCAAGGTGAGTGTGGCGTTGGCCATCCGGTCAAGTCTCGCTTGGCGCAGTGCCCGCGACGCGCCACGTTGACACGCTCAGGTCGCTTACGGCCCGCGGGCGCAGCATACGGCATGCTAATTGCTCTACGTCGCCCCAGCGCAAGAAGCCAACCACTGAGGGGATTCCATGAAGCTCATTACCTCGATCATCAAGCCGTTCAAGCTGGATGAAGTCCGGGAGGCACTGTCGGCGATCGGCATCTCGGGCATCACGGTGACCGAGGTCAAGGGCTTTGGCCGACAAAAGGGGCATACCGAGTTGTATCGCGGTGCCGAGTATGTCGTTGACTTTCTGCCTAAAGTCAAGATCGAGGTCGCCGTGGCCGACAACGTTGTCGAACAGGCGATCGAGGCGATCGAGCGTGCAGCGCGTACCGGCAAGATTGGCGACGGCAAGATTTTTGTCATGCCGATCGAGCAGGTGATCCGCATCCGTACCGGGGAGACAGGCGCCGACGCGCTTTGACGCAAGATGCCGGGGCCGCGCAGCGCCTGCAAGCGAATGCGAACTCAGGGCCAGGAACAAGAGGGACCACTATGCGTAAGACTTTGAGGAAATTTCTGATGGGCGTGTCGCTGTTGGCGGCCGGCATCGGGCTCTGGGCGCCGGCGTTGGCCGATGGCGCGTCGGGTGCTGTTGCGGCGTCCGTGCTCGTGTCCAGCGCGACGAATACGGTCCATGCTGCCAGCGCGGCGCCGGTCTTTGCCCCAGTGGCGTGCGCTGCCGAAGCGTCGGGCGCGGCGCCAGCCATTGGCGCCAGTGGCGAACAGGCAGCCGGCGCGCCCGCCGCGCCGACGGCACCGGTGGTTCTTGACGCATCGAAGATCAACGCCGGCGATACCGCATGGATGCTGAGCTCCACGGCACTCGTGCTATTCATGACGATCCCAGGGCTCGCGCTGTTCTACGGCGGCATGGTGCGCAAGAAGAACGTACTCGCGACCCTGATGCAAAGCTTTGCAATCACCTGTTTGGTGACGATCATCTGGGTGGTGCTCGGCTACAGTTTGGCCTTCACGCCCGGTAACGCGTTCATCGGCGGGTTCTCACGCGTGCTGCTGTCGGGCATGAGCTTTATCAAGGGTGACAAGGGTGTCACGCTGACGGTGAGCCACCTGGCCACGACGATCCCCGAATCGGTCTACATGACTTACCAGATGACTTTCGCGATCATCACGCCGGCATTGATCTGTGGTGCGTTCGCCGACCGGATGAAATTTTCGGCGATGCTGGTGTTCATGGCCCTGTGGTCGATCATGGTGTACTCGCCGATCGCGCATATGGTGTGGGAGCCGACCGGCTGGCTGTCTGCGGCAGGCATCCTTGACTTTGCCGGCGGCACGGTCGTGCATATCAACGCGGGGATAGCTGGGTTGGTCTGCGCGCTGGTGTTGGGCAAGCGCGTCGGCTACGGCCGCGAGGCGATGGCGCCGCACAATCTGGTGCTGACGCTGGTCGGTGCGGCGATGTTGTGGGTGGGTTGGTTTGGCTTCAACGCGGGCTCGGCGCTCGCCGCCGACGGCCGCGCCGGTTTCGCGATGGTGACCACGCAGGTCGCCACGGCGGCCGCGGCGCTCGCGTGGATGTTCGCGGAATGGATCGGCAAAGGCAAGCCGTCCGTGCTTGGCATTGCCTCCGGCGCGGTGGCAGGTCTGGTCGCGGTGACACCTGCATCCGGCTTCGTCGGCGTATCGGGCGCGTTGAGCATCGGCATCGTGGCCGGCGTGCTGTGTTTTCTGTCGGCGACGTGGCTCAAGAATAAGCTTGGCTATGACGATTCGCTCGACGCATTCGGCGTACACGGCATCGGCGGAATCATCGGCGCGATTCTCACTGGCGTGTTCGCGGTCAAGGATATCGGCGGCGCCGACGGCAGCGTGATCCTGCAGCTTAAGGGCGTGGCCACCACGCTGATCTACAGCGGCCTCGTGTCGTTTATCCTGCTCAAGATCATCGACGCGGTTATCGGCCTGCGCGTGACCGAAGAGGAAGAACGCGAGGGGCTGGATGTGGTGCTCCACGGCGAGCACGTCGAATGAGCCTGCGGCGTGCCGGCGGACAGCGGGCACACGAGGGCAGGCCAGTCGCGCAACAACGAGAAGAGGCACAGCGTTTGGCCCGCCGCGAGGTGGGTCTTTTTATCTCCGGTTCGCTCTATTGGACTTCGGCCGTACGAGCGGTATCTAAGCTGCATCGAGCGGTATTCGACGCATTGAGCCGTCTCCACGCTGTCGTGAGAGCGGGCATGGGCGGGGCGCGGCGATACTGGCGTGAACCTTGCGATGCGGCAAAACATCTGCACCTGAACGAAGCAACCCTCTACAATTGCTTTTTTGAGCCTGTAAGCCTCGAGTCCCCATGGTTCCGCACCTTGTCACCGCGCTCAATGGTCCGCTGCTCGACCTGGAGCGGCGGATTCTAGACGCCACGCCCGCGATCGAGCGCTGGTTCCGCCTCGAATGGCAGGAGCACACGCCACCGTTCTATTGCTCGGTGGACCTGCGCAATGCCGGCTTCAAGCTCGCGCCGGTGGACACAAACCTGTTTCCGGGCGGTTTCAATAACCTGCCCCTCGAAGTGCTGCCGCTCGCCGTGCAAGCCGCCATGGCGGCCATCGAGAAGATCTGCCCGGACGCGAAGAACCTGCTGCTGATCCCGGAGCGCCATACGCGCAACGCATTCTACTTGGACAACCTGGCACGGCTCGCCACGATCATGCGCCAAGCGGGGCTGAACGTGCGGCTGGGCACGCTGGACGAAACCGTCACCGAGCCTGTCACGCTGCCGCTGCCTGACGGCCAGGGCCTGGTGGTCGAGCCGTTGGAGCGCTCGGCGCGCCGTCTCGGGCTGAAGAACTTCGATCCCTGCTCGATCTTGTTGAACAACGATCTGTCGGCCGGTGTCCCGCCCGTGCTGGAGAACCTGCACGAGCAGTTTCTGCTGCCGCCGCTGCATGCCGGATGGGCGGTGCGGCGCAAATCGAACCACTTCGGCTGCTACGACGAGGTGGCCAAGAAATTCGCCAAGTTCATCGGCGTCGACCCGTGGATGCTCAATCCCTACTTCACGCGCGTGTCAGACATCGATTTCACCGAGCGCTCGCATGACGAGGCGCTGGCCGACGCGGTCGACGCGGTGCTGAAAAAGGTGGCGAAGAAATACCGCGAGTACGGGATTGACGATCGGCCGTACGTGGTGATCAAGGCCGATGCCGGCACTTATGGGATGGGTGTGCTGACCGTGCACGACGCATCGGAGCTTGCCGGGCTGAACAAGCGCGAGCGCAATCGGATGGCGGTCGTCAAGGAAGGGCTGCAGGTGCACGACGTCATTGTCCAGGAAGGCGTGCAGACGTTCGAGCACGTGAACGAGGCGGTGGCCGAGCCGGTCGTCTACATGATCGACCGCTATGTGGTCGGCGGCTTCTACCGCGTCCATGCGAGTCGTGCGCCGAATCAGAACCTGAACGCGCCGGGCATGCACTTCGTGCCGCTGGCCTTCGAGCATACGGCGCTGCCGGACGTGCATGCCAAGCCTGGCGCCGCGCCGCCGAACCGCTTCTACATGTACGGCGTTGTTGCGCGGCTGGCACTGCTGGCTGCATCGGTCGAATTGGAGAAGACCGACCCTGAGGCGATCCTGGTGTGACCTGTTGGCGCAGGCGAGCACCCGCTGCGCGATAATGCACGCTGGATAGCCGCTTTCCGCCGGAACGACCCATGGACCTTCTCTTTATTGCCGACCCGCTGCCGCAGTTCAAAATCTATAAGGACACGACGTATGCGATGATGGCCGAGGCCGCGCGCCGCGGCCATGTGCTTTATGCGTGCGAGCCGCGGCACCTCGCGTATGCGGGCGGCGGCGTCGAGGCTACGGTACGGCGTTTCTCGATCGTTGGCGATCACACGAATCCGGGTCAGTGGTACGACGCGGAACTCGCGGAAAATCGCGGCCTGGGCACGTTCGGTGCGGTGCTGATGCGCAAGGATCCACCGTTCGACATGGAGTATGTGACATCGACTTGGCTGTTGGAGATCGCCGAGCGGCACGGCGCGCGTATCTTCAACAAGCCGCGCGCGATCCGCGACCACTCCGAGAAGATGGCGATTGGCGAGTTCGCGCGGTTCACCGCGCCCACACTGGTTACGCGCGACGCGGCACGGCTGCGGGCATTCCACGGCGAGCACCGCGACGTGATCTTCAAGCCGTTGGATGGCATGGGTGGCATGGGCGTGTTCCGGATACGCGAGGACGGCATGAACCTGGGCTCGACGATCGAGATGCTCAGCGACAATGGCGCGCGCACCGTGATGGCGCAGCGGTATATCCCGCAGATCAAGGACGGTGACAAGCGCATTTTGCTGATCGGCGGGGAGCCGGTGCCTTATTCGCTGGCGCGGATTCCGCAGGGCACCGAGATCCGCGGCAACCTGGCCGCTGGTGGGGTGGGCCGCGCGCAGTCGCTGGCGCCGCGTGACCGCGAGATTGCCACCGCGCTCGGCCCGGTGCTGGCCGAGCGCGGCCTGCTGCTGGTCGGCTTGGATACGATCGGCGATTGGCTCACGGAGGTTAACGTGACGAGCCCGACATGTTTTCGCGAGATCACCGAGCAAACGGGGTTCAATGTCGCGGCGATGTTCGTTGACGCGCTGGAGCGCGCGGTTGGCTGACACGAGGCCGGGACGATCTGCGCCAGCCTGATAAACTATTGAAGTTCATGGCGATTTTGACGCAGGCTGACATGGCTGGCATCTTGATCATTGCCCACGCGCCACTGGCATCGGCGTTGCGGGATTGTGTCGCGCATTTCTACGGCAGTCTGCCGCTGCGCATCGGCGTGCTGGACGTGACACCGGACTGCGATCCGGTCGCCGCGCTAGCCGACGCGCACGCGCAGCTGCAGCAGGTGACCGAGCATAACGGTGCATTGGTATTGACTGACATGTTCGGGGCGACACCGGCCAACATTGCGGCCCAACTGGCGGCATTGCCGCACGTGCGGGTGGTGGCGGGTGTCAATCTGCCGATGTTGGTGCGCGCGGTGTGCTATCGGACGCTGCCGATCGACACGTTGGCGGACAAGGCGCTGCAAGGCGGTGCAAAGGGCATCCACGGCGTTGTGCCGGGCACGCCTGCCACAGCGGCGTGCCTGCCGTGCGCCGAAATGGCGTCGGCCGCTCACGGGACCGCATTGCCGCCGTGCAGTGCTGATCTGCCCGCGGATCCCGCGACGAGCGTGCCGTGTGGCCCGACGGGCTGAGCGGCCGGTGCGCGTGCTGCACCGGGCCTGCGCCTGCTCGCGCGGGCTCTCCATCGTTTCAATCCCAACCCAAACATGATTCAAAGAGAAGCAACGATTGTCAATAAATTAGGGCTCCATGCACGGGCGTCGGCCAAGCTGACGCAACTGGCTGGCAGCTTTCGGTGCGAGATCTGGATGGCGCGCAACGGCCGACGGATCAACGCAAAGAGCATCATGGGGGTCATGATGCTCGCGGCGGGTATCGGCAGCACGATCACTATCGAGACCGAGGGTCCCGACGAGCAGGCGGCGATGGATGCGATCCTCACGCTGATCGCGGACAAGTTCGGCGAAGGTCAGTAACGCCAAACAATCGGCGTTGGCGGCCAAGCAGTGCCGATGCGTGTCGCGATCCCGCGCTGCGACATCGCGACGCATTGCCCGATGCTGCATCGCGGGCTGCGGCCAAACAGGGCAGAACCTATAATGGGTGCGCCGGTCTGAGTCTGCGTCAGACATTTGCCGGGCAGGCGTGATGGCGCCCAGCGCAGGTTGCCCACGCGCGTCCGATGCTTCCCAATTGCCCAAGCACAACTAGAGGAGGGGCGCGTGTCGTTCACGCTGCATGGAATCCCTGTATCTCGAGGCATCGCGATCGGCCGCGCGTATTTGATTGCGCCTGCCGCGCTGGACGTTGCCCATTATCTAGTCGAGCCCGACCATGTCGAGGCCGAGGTGGCCCGCTTCATCGCGGCGCAGCAGGCTGTGCACGACGAGCTTGATACGTTGCGTGCCGAGCTGCCGGCGGACGCGCCCAGCGAGATGGGCGCGTTCCTCAACGTCCACACGTTGATTTTGCACGACGAGATGCTGGTCGAGGCGGTAATTGAGTTGATCCGCGTGCGGCGCTACAACGCCGAATGGGCGCTCACCGAGCAACTGGAGCGCCTGGCCAAGCATTTTGATGATATCGATGACGAGTACCTGCGTGAACGCAAGGCGGACCTGGAGCAGGTCGTCGAGCGCGTGCTCAAGGCGTTGGCCGGATCACCGGCCACCGCCGTGGCGGCCAACGACGCGCGGCGTGGCACCGATGAAATGATTGTGGTCGCGCACGATATCGCGCCGGCTGACATGCTGCAATTCAAGACGCAGACGTTTCACGGGTTTGTCACGGACCTGGGCGGGCGCACGTCGCATACTGCGATCGTCGCGCGCAGCCTGGGCATCCCGGCGGCGGTAGGCGTGCAGCAGGCTAGCTCGCTGATCCGGCAGGACGACATGATCATCGTCGACGGCGACCGTGGCGTGGTGATCGTCGACCCGGCGCCGATTGTGCTGGAGGAGTATGCGTATCGACAAAGCGAAAAGCTGCTTGAGCAACGCAAGCTGCAGCGGCTGAAGTTTTCGCCGACGCAGACTGTGTGCGGCACAAAGATCGATCTGCTGGCCAATATCGAATTACCGGACGATGCACGCACCGCGCTGGACGCCGGCGCAGTCGGCGTCGGGCTGTTCCGCACTGAATTCTTGTTCATGAATGCGCGTGGCGAGTTGCCGGAAGAGGAGCAGCAATTCGACGCATATCGACGCGTCGTGCAGACGATGAACGGCTTGCCGGTGACGATCCGCACGATCGACGTGGGCGCCGACAAACCGCTCGATTCGCGCGACGAGTTCGAGACGGCGTCTAACCCGGCGCTCGGGTTGCGTGCGATCCGCTGGAGCTTGTCTGAGCCGCAGATGTTTCTTACGCAGTTGCGGGCCATCCTGCGTGCCTCGGCGTTCGGGCCCGTGAAGATTCTCGTGCCGATGCTGGCCCATGCGCGCGAGATCGACCAGATGCTGGACCTGATCGCGCAGGCCAAACACCAGCTCGACGATGCGGGCCTGGCATACGATCCGAATGTGCGGGTCGGCGCGATGATCGAGATCCCGGCGGCCGTGATCGCGCTGCCGCTATTCCTGAAGCGCCTCGACTTCCTGTCGATCGGCACCAACGACCTGATTCAATACACGTTGGCGATTGATCGCGCGGACAACGCGGTCGCGCATTTGTATGACCCGCTGCATCCCGCGGTACTGCAACTGATCGGCATGACACTGCGCGAAGCCAGGCGGGCCGGCGTGCCGGTGTCGGTGTGCGGGGAAATGGCCGGCGATCCGGCGCTCACGCGGCTGCTGCTCGGGATGGGGCTGACCGAGTTCTCGATGCATCCGAGCCAGTTGTTGCTGGTTAAGCAGGAGGTGCTGCGCGCACAGTTGAAGAGTCTGGAAAAGCCGGTCGAGGACGTCCTGGCGTCATACGAGCCGGCAGAAATCCAGGCAGCGCTTGACCGGTTGCTGCAGGCGTAACGCGGCGGCGCGCTACGACACGGCGTCAGCGCCGCGATGCGGTGTGCCGCAAACCAGGCAATCGGCTTGGCGGCCGATACGCATCGTCTGCCAGTCCATCGTCATCGCGTCGAGCATCATCAGCCGCCCGACCAGCGTGCGCCCGATCCCGGCGATCACGCGCAGCGCCTCGGCCGCTTGCATCGCGCCGATGATGCCCACCAACGGGGAGAACACGCCCATCGTCGAGCATGCGACTTCATCGAACGGCTGGTCTGGCGCGAACACGCACGCATAGCAGGGTGAGGCGGGATCGCGCGCATCGAACGTACTGATCTGCCCGTCAAAGCGCAACGCCGCGCCGGATACCAGCGGTACGCGATGCTGGACGCATGCGCGGTTCACCGCATGACGGGTCGCGAAATTGTCGCTGCAATCGAGCACGACGTCGGCGTGCCGCACCCATTGCTGCAGCAGCGCATCGTCCGCGCGCGCGTGGATCGCGTTCACGCGTACGTCGGGATTGAGGCGGGCGAGCGTTGCACGTCCCGACGCGACCTTGGCCTGTCCGATGGTGTCGCTCGAATGCAAAATTTGTCGTTGCAGGTTGGTCAGATCGACGGTGTCGGCATCGACCAGCGTCAGCGTGCCGACGCCCGCTGCACCGAGGTACATCGCGGTCGGCGAACCGAGGCCGCCAGCCCCGATAATCAACACGTGCGCGTCTAGAAAGCGCTGCTGTGCCTCAATACCGATTTCGTCGAGCAGGATATGGCGCGAATAGCGCAGCAGTTGGTCGTCGTTCATTGCAGCATTCGTCAAAGTTCACGCGCGGCGTGTCGGCGACATCACCGCCGATACTTCACCGCCGACACGCCGCCGGCGCGTGCGATGTCGGCCGACAACGCGCGCCCGGTGCCTAACGTGGCGCGGACGCGCCGGCGGGCGCCCATGCCGGGGCATTGTCGGTACCCGGCACTGCGGGTAGCGCGGGCTTCACCGCGATCGGCGCGGACGCGGAGCGGGGTGGCTTGTTCTCGGCCATCTTGCGCTCGGTCAGCGACTTGGAGACTTGCACTGGTTCGCCCTTGAGCTGGTGCATCGCCTGCTGCAGCATGAAGTCATCGCTGCTGCCAAATTCGATCGGTGGACGGCTGCGTTCCTTCTCGCGCTGTTCCTGTGTCTTCTTCGAATTCTGCTCCTCGAGCTGACGCAATTGGTCGAGCCGGTTCTGCTCGCGCTTTTCCTGCTCGGCCTTCTCGTTCGGGTCCTGCGTGTTGGCCAGGTGATTCGAGTAATCGACCTCGCGCGTGACCAGGGCATCGTCCGGATCGCCGTCCGCGAACTGGTCGACCGGAATATCGGGACGGATACCCTTATTCTGGATCGAACGGCCGCTCGGCGTGTAGTAGTACGCGGTCGTCAAGCGCAGGGCGGTGTCGGCGGACATCGGACGCACCGTCTGCACCGACCCCTTGCCGAACGTGGTCTTGCCCATGATCAGCGCGCGATGCTGGTCCTGCAGTGCGCCGGAGACAATTTCGGAGGCTGACGCCGAGTACGCATTGACTAGCACCACCATCGGCACCGTCTTGTAGATCGCGGGCAGGTTCTTGAGCGGGTCGCTGTCGAAGGTTGACAACCGATAGTTGTCGAACGTGTCGCGATAGGTCTGCTTGGCATCGGCGATCTGGCCATTGGTCGACACGACCACCGAGTCCGGCGGCAGGAACGCGCCGGCCACGCCGACCGCGCTTTGCAGTAGGCCACCACCGTTGTTGCGCAAGTCTAGGATCAAGCCCTTGAGTTGCGGTTGCTGGCGTGCGATATCGGCGAGCTTAGCCGCCAAGTCCGGCACGGTGCGCTCTTGGAAGCTCGTGATCCGCACCCATGCATAGCCTGGTTGCACAATCTTTACCTTCACGCTCTGCACTTTAATCACCGCGCGGGTGACGGTGACCGGGAACGTGCGCTCGTCGCTCTTGCGATAGATGGTCAACGTGACCTTGGTACCCGGCTCGCCGCGCATCTGCTTGACCGCCCGGTCCAACGTCATGCCGCGTACCGGCTTGTCGTTGACCCGCGTAATCAGGTCGCCCGAGCGGATGCCGGCGCGAAATGCCGGCGTATCCTCAATCGGCGAGATGACCTTCACCAGGCCGTCCTCTTGCGTGATTTCGATGCCTAGCCCCGCGAAGCGCCCCTTCGTCTGTTCCTGCAGCTCTTGATAGTCAGTCTTGTCCAGGTACGATGAGTGCGGATCCAGGCTCGACACCATGCCTTTGATCGCCGCGGTCAACAGCTTCTTGTCGTCGACCGACTCGACGTACTCGTGCTTAATCTGGCCGAATACCTCGGCGAACAGCCGCAACTGATCTAGCGGCAGTGGCGCGGTCGTGCTGGTCGCGGCGGACGCCGAGAATTGGAGCGTGGCGAACATGCCGGTCGCGAGGCCGGCGGCAATCAGACCTGCGTTCTTCAGAGTCTTGCGCATAAAGTGAACAGTTGCAGTGGCGTGTTATGGCGCGCGGCGGCGCCCGGCGGGCGCGCTAATCGGAGAGCAAGTATAACCGCCCTTGGACAGGCCACTGGCGGCACGGTTCGGAAAATTAGGCAGCCTTACCCTGGTTCGCGACCGCGGCCTGCGCGTTGGCGATCGCCTCTGCGTCACCTAGATAATAGTGCTTGATGGGTTTGAGCGCTTCGTCCAACTCGTAGACGAGCGGCACGCCGTTCGGGATGTTCAGCCCGAGGATATCGATGTCTGAGATGCCGTCCAGGTATTTGACCAGCGCGCGGATCGAGTTGCCATGCGCGGCGATTAACACGTTGCGGCCCGACTTGATGGCCGGCGCGATCGATTCGTTCCAGATTGGCAGCACGCGCGCGACCGTGTCCTTCAGGCACTCCGTGAGCGGCAGCAACTCGCGCGCCACCTTGGTGTAGCGCGGGTCATCGTACGAGGTGCGCGGATCGGACGGCTCGAGCGCCGGCGGTGGCGTATCGTAGCTGCGCCGCCATATCAGCACCTGCTCGTCACCGTACTGGGCTGCCGTTTCAGCCTTGTTCAGCCCGGACAGCGCGCCGTAGTGCCGCTCGTTCAGGCGCCACGAGTGCACGACGGGGATATACATCAGATCCATTTCATCCTGCACGTGCCACAGCGTGCGGATGGCGCGCTTGAGCATGGACGTATACGCGATGTCGAACGTGTAGCCGGCCTGCTTGAGCAGCACGCCGGCTTGCCGCGCTTCGGCCGCGCCTTTGTCAGTGAGGTCGACGTCGACCCAGCCAGTGAAGCGGTTTTCCTTGTTCCACGTCGATTCGCCGTGGCGGATGAGGACGAGCTTGTACATGTCAATGTCAACGGTAGTCAGGAAGCGGTAAGCCGCTGGCGCACGCTGATCCAATGGCGCACGTCAGTGCATCGGACGGATATTTTATAATGTCGGATTGTTTTCTTTGTGCGAATTCCATCCGTGAAATTTTTCACCGAGCCAGCCAACCTTGTATTGATCGCCATTGCCCTCATCTCCGGGGGACTGCTGCTGTGGCCGGTCATCACGCGGCGCGACCGCGGCCTGTCCGCCGCGGACGCCACGCAACTGATCAACCGCCGCAATGCGGTCGTCATCGACCTGCGTGGTGCCGATGAATTCGCGCAGGGCCACCTGCCGCAGGCGCGTCATCTGCCGTTTGATGAGTTGAAGAGTAAAGTTGCACAGGTGGCCAAGAACAAGAGCACGCCAGTGCTGCTAGTCTGCCAAAACGGCGGGCATTCAGCCAGGGCGCAGAATGTGCTAAAGGAGGCCGGCTACGCGCAAGTGTTCACGTTGCAAGGCGGCGTCAACGCGTGGCGGCAGTCCGGCATGCCGGTCGTCAAGCAAGGAGCGGCGAAATGAGCAAGGTGGAAATGAGCAAGGTGGTAATGTACAGCACGCAGGTCTGTCCGTATTGCCAGATGGCCGAGCGTCTGTTGAGGTCGCGCGGCGTCGAGCACATCGAGAAAGTGCTGATCGATCGTGATCCTGAGCGTCGGGCGGAAATGATGGAGCGCACTGGCCGGCGTACAGTGCCGCAAGTCTTCATCGGCCAGACCCACGTCGGCGGCTACGATGACCTGTCCGCGCTCGACCGTGCCGGCGGGCTGATGCCGCTGCTCGCGGCAGTCTGACGTCTGTCTGAGCACGAGACCTTTGCCGACGCCTTGCGGCGTCGGCAGGCCGTTATACGCGCGCGCCCCGTTCGCTGGGCCGCGCCATTCGGGCGACGTGCGGCGGCTCGATGCCGTGTGCACTTGCCCCTTTCACCGAAGGAAAGTTCATGTCCGACCAGCAGAACAACCAGCCGTTCTTCAACATCCAGCGCATTTATTTGAAGGATTTGTCGCTCGAGCAGCCGAATTCGCCGGCAATCTTCCTGGAGCAGGAGATGCCCAGTGTTGAAGTCGAAGTCGACGTTAAGGCGGAGCGGCTTGCTGACGGCGTGTTCGAGGTGATCGTGACGGGCACCGTGACGGCAAAGGTCGCCACCAAGGTGGCTTTCCTGATCGAGGCCAAGCAAGCTGGCATCTTCGATATACGCAACATTCCGAACGAGCAGATCGATCCGCTGATCGGCATCGCATGCCCGACGATTATTTTTCCGTACCTGCGCTCAAACATCGCCGATGCGATCACCCGTGCCGGCTTCCCACCTATCCACTTGGCCGAAATCAACTTTCAGGCGCTGTACGAGCAGCGGCTGGCGCAGGTCAATGACCAGCCAGGTAACGGCGCGGCCAACGAAGGCTCCGCGACTACGCACTGAACGCGGTGCAGATGAGCGACGCACAGCCGATCGCCGTGGAACCGACTATCTGGACGGATTGCAACGATGTTGCTGATGTGAGGTGCTGGCAATGAAAGTTGCCGTACTCGGCGCCGGTGCGTGGGGCACCGCGCTGGCCAGTCACCTTGCGCAGCGCCATGATACGCTGCTGTGGGCCCGCGATCCGGCCCTCGTGGCCGACCTTGCTGCCGCGCGCGAGAATCGCCGCTACCTGCCAGGCATCGCGTTGGACCCCGCACTGTGCTACGAGTCCGACCTGGAGATCGCGTTGCAGCATGCGCTTGCGCACGATGCGCTGTGCGTGCTTGGCACGCCGGTCGCGGGGCTGGCCGCCGCCTGCACCGCGATGCGCGATACGGGCCACGTACCGGCACACCTTGTTTGGTTGTGTAAGGGCTTCGATGTAGACACGATGCATCTGCCGCATCAACTCGTTGCCGATGTGCTAGGCGCGCCCCCGAGTTGCGGCGCGCTGTCCGGCCCGAGCTTCGCGCGGGAAGTGGCCCAGGGCCTGCCCGTCGCGCTGACCATCGCCAGCGCGAGCGCCGAATGCCAGCGGCGCACCGTCGATGCATTCCACCATGGCTCGATGCGCGTCTATACGGGAGACGATGTCGTCGGCGTCGAGGTGGGCGGTGCGGTCAAGAATGTGCTAGCAATTGCCACCGGCATTGCCGACGGGCTCGGACTGGGTCTGAATGCGCGGGCTGCGCTGATCACGCGCGGGCTGGCGGAAATGACGCGATTGGGCGTCGCGCTCGGTGGACGGTACGATACCTTTACCGGTCTGACCGGGCTGGGTGATCTGATCCTGACCGCGACTGGGGATCTGTCGCGCAACCGCACTGTGGGTTTCCAACTGGCAGCCGGACGCGCGCTGGGCGAGATCCTAGCCGCGTTGGGGCATGTCGCCGAAGGGGTGCGATGCGCGCGCGCGGTATTGGCCATCGCGCGGCAGCATGGGATCGAGATGCCGATTACCGAAGCCGTCTGTGGCGTGCTGTTCGACGGCGTAGCGCCTCGCGCCGCGGTCGACGCGCTGTTGCGGCGGGAGGTGAAGGCCGAGACGCGTTAAACGGCGGCGGCCGCGATGCTCGTCTGCCGGCACAGCATGCTAAGGGCCATCAGCGTGTGCTGCGTGCTTGCATTCATGGACCACGAGGTTCTAGGCGAGCAGCCGGGACAACGGTGCGGACCATCGTGCCGTTTAGGTGCCGCCCTCGAAGCCATGCTGCCGCCACGCCTCGAACACCACAACGGCCACCGTATTGGACAGGTTCAGGCTGCGGTTGCCTGCCCGCATCGGCAGACGTACGCGCTGGTCGACGGCAAAGTGCTGCAGCACTGTGTCGCACAGGCCCCGCGTTTCGGCGCCGAAGACAAACCAATCGCCGGGTTGGAACGCGCGGTCTCCAAACATCGACGAGCCACGGGTCGTGAAGGCGAACATCCGGGCTGGGTCGGGCTGCTGCGTGGCGAGCAGTGTGCTCCAGTCCTGGTGCACGCGCATCTGCGCGTATTCGTGATAATCGAGACCGGCGCGGCGCATCTTCGCGTCGTCCAGTGGAAAGCCCAGCGGCTCGACCAGGTGCAGCGTGGCGCCGGTATTCGCGCATAGGCGAATGATGTTGCCGGTGTTCGGCGGAATCTCGGGTTCGACTAGAACGACGTTAAACATGGAATGGGTCAATGAGGTGGCTGGCGTGGGCATCGACGCACGAGCGCCGGTCGTGATCGTGGCCGCTTGGGGCCGATTACGCGCGCGGCGTGCGCAGTGCGACGAAATTGGTGACGCGTCGCGCGCCGGCATCCTTGAGCATTCGCGCAAGCGTATCGAGCGTTGTCCCAGATGTCATCACGTCGTCCACGATGCCCACGTGTTGGCCGCGGACCGTCTTGCGCAGCGCGAACGCGCCAGCCAGATTCGCGTGCCGGGCGGTTGTGCCGAGCAGCGCTTGTTGTCCGGTGTCGCGCACACGCACGACAGCGCGCGGATCGGCGCGCACGCTGAGGCGCCGGGCGAGCACACGTGCGATCTCCCAAGCCTGGTTGTAGCCGCGCGACGAGAGCCTCGACGCTGAAAGTGGTACGGCGATCAATGCGTCGGGCAACTCGGGCAGGTCTTGCGACGCGAGTGCCAGCCGGCGCGCGAAATCGCGTCCAAGCTCGATACGGGAGCGAAATTTCAAGTCGGCCACCAACTGGTCGAGCGGCGGCGCATAGTCGGCAAGCGTCACGGTGGCGTCGAACGCCGGTCGTGTCTGGACGCAAAACGAGCAATGCGTTGCAACGTTGCGCGGCAGTGGCAGCGCGCAGCGCGGGCAGCGTAGCCGTGCTTCATTCCAGTAAATTTCATCGCAAGCGTCGCACAGTACATCATGCGACAAATTGCCACAGAGTGCGCACTGCGTCGGCAATGCATGGCGCCAAGCGCTGTGGCATAAGCTGCGCAGCTTGGCTACCCAGCGGCGCTGCCCGCGGCCGGTACGCGCCCCGCCGGGGGCATGGCTTGAGTGGGCGATGCGTACTGCCGCCGTGGCGGGCCGCGCGTGGCTGCGCCGTCGGTCACTGCTGTGATCGTTGACGAATGTACGGTCGCGGGCCGGCGTGGGCAATGGGGTAGACTGCTTCATCAGAAACGGAAACGGATACTGGATTAGGGCGGTCGAACGAGTATACTGCGGCCCTTCCCGCAAGCCTATGCTCATGCCAACCGACCACGACCGTCCGGCGGACCAAGACACCGATACGGATGCGCAGCGCGCTCCCGGGTTGCGCCAGCTCAGGCAGATTTTTGATCGTCGTGCCGCGCAATTTCGTGACGTGGCGTTCTTGCCGCGCGAGATCGCGCAGCGCATGCATGAGCGATTGCAGTACATCAAGCTGCAGCCGGTGCGGGTGCTCGACGCGGGGTGCGGCACGGGCGAGGACATCGATGCGCTGCGCGCGCGCTTCACGCCGGCCAGCGTCTATGGCGCGGACCTATCGCGCGCGATGCTCGGCGCCGCGCACGCGTTGGGGTGCGGTGGTGCCCACGCGGCGTCCGGGCAGCCCGCCCCAGCGGGCGGCTGGCGCCGTCTGCTGCCGGCCGCATTGCGTCATCTTGCGCCGGGCCGCGCTCGACCGCGCGACCGGGTGCAGGCCGACTTCGGCGCGCTGCCGTTTGCGCCGGAGTGTTTTGACTTGCTATGGTCAAATTTGGCGCTGCAGTGGCATGCGCGTCCGGACCGGGTGTTTCCCGAGTGGCAGCGGGTACTGAAAACTGGCGGGCTGCTGATGTTCTCCACGCTCGGTCCTGATACGCTGCGCGAGCTGCGTAGGGCGTGGGCGGTCGCAGATGGTGGCGCGGCGCAGCATGTGCTCGACTTTGTCGATATGCATGACTGCGGCGACATGCTGGTTGCCAGCGGCTTCGAGATTCCAGTGATGGATATGGAGACGCTCACAGTCACGTACGCGTCCCCGCAATCGCTGCTGGCCGATGTGCACCGCTGGGGGGCAATGCCACCGCAGAGTGCGCGGCGCGGCGACGCGCGCGCCGATGTGTCGCGCGGCCTGATTTCGCGCGGCATGTATCGTCGCCTGCTCGACGCGCTGGAAGCGCAACGGCAGCCCGACGGCACGATACCGCTCACCTTTGAGGTGGTCTACGGTCATGCGTGGAAGGCCGTGGCTCGCGTGACGCCTGAAGGCCATGGCATCGTCCGCGTCGACGAGATCGGCCATATGTCGCGCGGTGCGCGCAGGATGTCTTTCTGATGCATCGGCATGCGCGCGTGGGCGGCGGGACCGATACTTCGTTATCCCGGAAATCGCTGCTGAAAATGACTGTCGCAAACTGCGTCAAAATGGCGCAGAGGCTTGTCGGGCAAAGGTTCGAGCCGGTTTGGCGTTGCTTGTGGATGACCATGAACCCGCCTATAATGCGTCAGTTTGTCGCTTGGGGGTCCGCACTATGGGGGCGATGGGCACGTAGCACGAGGAGCGGCGATGGAGGCAATGACATGGCCAACCGATTCCGGTCCGGTGTTGAAGGACTGGATGCAGCGGCGCAACTGTTCGGCGTCTCCGCGTCAGTTCGTTTGCTTCTACTTGTTGCTCGTGCTGGTATCCTGCTCGATTGGACTGGCCGTCGCGCTCAGCGGCGCGTGGCTGGTGCTGCCTTTTACGGGCATCGAACTCCTCGCGGTAGGTGTCGCGTTCATCATTTACGCGCGCCATGCGGTCGATTACGAATACATCCGTCTGTGCCCGGACCATCTTTTGATCCGACGGGTGAGCGCCGGCAGCGTCACGCAGTTCGAGTTCAATCCGTGCTGGGTTCGGATCGAGCCGGGACGCGAGCCGCGCCAATGCGTGACCGTGGCATCGGGTCGGGTGTCGGTATCGGTTGGGCGGCATCTTGCGTTCGAGCATCGCGCCGAGTTTGCACGCGAATTGCGCGCGTGGCTCAAGCAGTGCACGTCGTGCGGGCACCGGGGCAGCAGGGCGGAAGGCGAGTCTGAATGGTAATTTTGGGTAAGGAAGCTATGAAAACAATCAAGCGAGCCTTCGCGGGCATGCTTGCCGCGAGTACGTGGCTCGTCGCAGGCACGGCCCAGGCGATCAATGATGCGCCGGGTGGCCCGGCGGTCAATCAACTGAATTTCCAGCCGCCCGTCACCAAGATCGCCGAGGAGCTTTACGGCTTGCATACGATGATGCTGATCATCTGTGCGGTGATCTTTGTCGGCGTGTTTGGCGTGATGTGCTATTCGATCATCGTGCATCGCAAATCGAAAGGCTTCAAACCTGCTCACTTTCACGAAAGCACCACCGTCGAAATCATTTGGACCGTCGTGCCGTTCTTGATCGTCGTGTTGATGGCGCTGCCTGCGACGAAGGCGGTGGTCGCGATGAAAGACACCTCTAACGCGGACTTGACGGTCAAGGTCACCGGCTACCAATGGAAATGGGGCTATGACTATGTGAAGGGGCCGGGTGAGGGCATCAGCTTTTTATCGACGCTGACGACGCCACGCTCGATGATCAACGGCAAGGAGCCGATTTCCGATACCTATCTGCAGGAAGTCGATTATCCGCTCGTTGTGCCGGTGGGCCAGAAAATCCGGATCATCACGACTGCCGCAGATGTCGTGCACTCGTGGTACGTGCCTGCGTTCGGTGTCAAGCAAGACGCGATCCCCGGCTTTACACGCGAAACGTGGTTCAAGGCCGAAAAGGTCGGGACGTACCGGGGTTTCTGCACCGAGCTGTGTGGTAAAGAGCACGCGTATATGCCGGTCGTCGTCGAAGTCAAGAGCGCAGACGACTATGCGAAATGGGTCGCTGATGAGCAAAAGAAAATGAGCGCGTCGGCCAATGAGCCGAACAAAATGTACACGATGGATGAACTGAAGGAGCAAGGCGCAAAAGTGTATGCGGCCAACTGCGCGGTTTGCCATCAACCGAGCGGCAAGGGCACGGGGCCGTTCCCGGCGCTTGACGGCAGCGCGGTCGTCAAAGGCCCGATTGCCGGACACTTGGACCTCGTGCTGAACGGGAAGGGACAAATGCCGGCATGGGGCCCGACGTTAAGCGATGTTGAAATTGCGTCAGTCATCACGTTTGTGAGCAATACGTGGGACAACCATAACGGTGTGGTATTACAACCCCGACAGGTCGCAGACGCGCGCAACGGCAAGGTGCCTGCCGTCGCGGTAGTGGGCAACGGCGCCTGATGTCCCGCATGCAACCGTTGATTCGGCCCCGGAATTTGTTTTAGGAGAAGTGTTATGCCAACGATCGGACACGACGTCGCGGCAGGTCACGATCACGCACACGACCATGCGCACGATTATCCGCATGGCTGGCGGCGCTGGTTGTTCGCAACCAACCACAAGGACATCGGCACGCTGTACCTGATTTTCTCGTTCGTGATGTTTTTGTCGGGCGGGGTGATGGCGCTGCTGATCCGTGCGGAGTTGTTTGAACCCGGCCTGCAGATTATGCGGCCCGAGTTCTTCAACCAACTCACGACGATGCACGGGCTGATCATGGTGTTCGGCGCGATCATGCCGGCATTTGTTGGCTTTGCGAACTGGATGGTGCCGTTGCAAATCGGCGCGGCTGACATGGCGTTTGCGCGGATGAATAACTTCAGCTTCTGGCTGCTGCCGGTTGCCGCGGTACTGCTGGTCGGCTCGTTTTTCTCGCCGGGCGGCGCGACCGCCGCGGGCTGGACGTTGTATGCGCCGCTGTCAGTGCAAATGGGGCCGGGCATGGACCTGGGCATCTTTGCGGTGCACATCATGGGTGCGTCGTCGATCATGGGCGCGATCAACATCATCGTGACGATCTTGAACATGCGCGCGCCTGGCATGACGCTGATGAAAATGCCGATGTTCTGCTGGACCTGGCTGATCACCGCATTCTTGTTGATCGCGGTGATGCCGGTACTGGCCGGCGCGATCACGATGTTGTTGTTTGATCGGCATTTCGGCACGGCATTTTTCAATCCGGCCGGCGGCGGTGACCCGGTGCTATATCAGCATATCTTCTGGTTCTTCGGTCATCCGGAAGTCTATATCATGATTCTGCCGGCATTCGGGATCATCTCGCAGGTGGTACCGGCCTTCTCGCGCAAGCCACTGTTCGGCTATAGCTCGATGGTGTATGCAACGGCGTCGATTGCGATCCTGTCGTTCATGGTATGGGCGCACCACATGTTTGTGACCGGCATGCCGGTCACCGGGCAGCTCTTCTTCATGTACGCGACGATGCTCATTGCGGTGCCCACTGGCGTCAAAGTGTTCAACTGGGTCGCGACGATGTGGCGTGGCGCGCTCTCGTTTGAGACGCCGATGCTGTTCGCAATCGGCTTCATCTTCGTGTTCACGATGGGCGGCTTTACCGGATTGATCCTGTCGATGGCGCCGCTCGATGTTCCGCTTCATGGCACGTATTACGTGGTCGCGCACTTCCATTACGTACTTGTTGCCGGCTCACTGTTCGCGCTGTTTGCCGGATGGTATTACTGGTCGCCAAAGTGGACCGGCTGGATGTATAACGAGACACGTGGAAAGATCCATTTCTGGGCGTCGATGATCTTCTTCAACCTCACGTTTTTCCCGATGCATTTCCTCGGGCTGGCCGGTATGCCGCGCCGCTACGCTGACTATCCGGCTCAGTTCACCGATTTCAACCAAATTGCGACGATCGGTGCGTTTGGCTTTGGACTTGCACAGGTGTACTTCCTGTTGGCGGTTGCGTTGCCTACGTACCGTGGTCATGGCGAACACGTGAAAGCGGACGACAAACCATGGGATGGTGCAACGGGGCTTGAGTGGACAGTGCCGAGTCCGGCGCCATTCCATACGTTCGAAATGCCGCCGACGGTCAAATGAGCACCGGACGGTAATCGAGGCTAGCGTGCTGTTATTGTGATAGGAGGCCCTGGCGTGCGCCAGGGCCGTCAAATGATGCGAACGGATTTACAAAAAAGACGAACACCAGCCCAGCAACGTGCGGCCAACTTTCGGTTGCTGGCTATTTTGATCGCAATTGTTGCCGTCTTCTTTGTGAGTGTCGTGCTCAAGCATCTAATCCCATGAAAGACGGGAGGACGGTCATGCTTGATCGGCCCAAGCATTTGAGTGCCGTCGCGAGTGTTATCCGATCGATGCGGGCGGTGCTATGGTCGTTTTTTGGTGTACGCAAGGGCAAGGAGCATGAACGCGATTTCGCGAGCCTGAACCCGCTGCATGTGATTATTGCAGGCTTCGTTTGCGCTGCGGTGTTCATCGGGATCTTGCTGGTGGTCGTTCACTTCGTGACACAGCCGAGCATTTAATCGCGCCAGCCGGTGTCGGTTGTAGATGATTGCGGACAAGACAGGGCCTGCATCAAGAAAGAACTGGACTGAAGTGGAGAATCAATCATGAGCGGACAAAACGAGAGCCCGTATTACTTCATACCGAATCCGTCGCAGCATCCGATAGCTGCGGCGATGGGCTTGTTGGCCATGCTCGGCTCGCTCGCCGGCTGGATTAACGGTGTGCCGTTCGCGTCACTGACGTTTGCACTCGGTCTCGCTTGGTTGTTATTTGTGTTGTGGCACTGGTTCGGCGACTCGATCGGCGAGTCCGAGACTGGCATGTATGGCAAGCGCGTCGACACGTCGTATCGGTGGAGCATGAGCTGGTTCATCTTTTCCGAAGTAATGTTCTTTGGCGCATTCTTTGGTGCGTTGTTTTATGCCCGGCAGTTCGCGCTGCAAGACCTCGGTAACCTGGATGCGAAGTTGATATGGCCTGATTTTTCGGCGGTGTGGCCGAACAATGGTCCGTCCAACCTGGTGGCGCACTTTAAGTCGATGCAGCCGTGGCCCATTCCAACGATCAATACTGCGTTGCTGCTGACGTCCGGCGCGACGTTGACGGTCGCGCATCATGCGTTGCGCGACGATCATCGGAACAAGGCAATCGTGTGGCTGGCCGCGACGGTGCTGCTCGGTGTGATCTTCTTGTTCATGCAAGGCTATGAGTATTTTCACGCGTACAACGAGTTGAACCTGAAGTTGACCTCTGGCGTCTACGGCTCGACGTTTTTTCTGCTGACCGGGTTTCACGGTTTTCACGTGACGATGGGCGCGTTGATGTTGGCCGTTGTGTTGGTACGACTGATCCGCGGACACTTCAAACCCGATCATCATTTCGCGTTTGAAGGCGCCGCGTGGTACTGGCACTTCGTTGATGTCGTTTGGCTCGGACTGTATGTGGTGGTCTACTGGATGTAGTGGCTACTGCGACAAAACGCCGCCCTCAGCGAGGGCGGCGTTTTGCTTTGTGCGGGACATGACAAAATTTAGCGTCCGTATGGAATGCCAGTGGCCTGTATCCAGCCCATCCAATGCGCGAAAAGGATGAACAGAAATAACGCGATGGATAGACCGACGCGGGTGACGAGCGACCATACCATCCGCTTGGTCTTGCCGCGATCGTGCATCATAAAGTATAGGGCTGACGCCATGCTGGCGATGATTAGCGCGAACGCGATGGCAACGAGGATATGCATGAAGAAGGCCGGAAAAGACTGTTCCACTATTATCTCACCACGTTCCGTGTCCGGCGGAGCTGAGCCCGCATGCTGAAAATTCGCTTTTGGCCCGCGTTGGCTGTGCTGATCGTTGTCGCGGTCACGGTGCGACTCGGTTTCTGGCAGCGCGACCGCGCGCACCAGAAAGAGGCGCTGCAGGCGCGTATCGAGCGGTTCGAGCATGCGAGCCCGATACCGCTAAACGCTCGCACAGCCCTGGCGGATGTCGAGTTCCACCGCGTCGTGGCGCGCGGCCGGTTCGTACCGGACTCGACGGTCTATCTGGACAATCGGTTGCATAACGACCAGCCTGGTTTCTACGTCGTTACGCCGTTGAAGCTGGAGGCAGGCGGCTACGTGCTGGTCAATCGGGGTTGGCTGCCTCGCAACGCGCAGCAGCGTAGTGTGATCGCGCCCTATCGCACGCCGTCCGGCGTTGTGACGATCGAAGGCGTCGCTCGGGCAGACGCGTCGCGCGCGTTTGAGCTTGGACAAGGTGGGGCGACGCCGCACCAGTCGATCCGCCAAAACCTGGATGTGGCATCGTACGCAGCGGAGACTGGTTTGCCGCTGGAGCCATTCGTGCTGCAACAGACCAACGACACGGCGGACGGGCTGGTGCGTGACTGGCCGGCGCCGAATACCGGCGTCGAGCGCAACTACGGCTATATGGTGCAGTGGTGGGGTATGGCGTTGGCGGCGCTTGTCTTCGGGCTCTATGCGGCGCGGCGCGCCGCTCGGGGCGGCAACGACGCCCAGGCTTGATCCCACGTTAGCGCGTATTGTGCATGCGTATGTATGTACGTATGTATGTATGTATGTGTGTGTGCGTGACTGTGGTGGTGGCACATGCAACGCATAGTCGCGTGCCAACCGATGTCGTGAATGAAGTGTGAAGGAGTGTAGCGTTGACGGATTCTTCTCGATCGAAACCCGATCTCGACGTACCGGGTACGCGCCATGCCGGCCCGATGGCCACTGGCGTGCCCGCATCCCGCCGCGTCAGACAGCGCGCGCGGTGGATGCTGCTGCTGCTGGCCGCGGTTTGTGCCGCGCCCGTCATCGCGTCGTACTTGATGTACTACGTGTTCAAGCCCACTGGCGGCTCGGTTAGCTACGGCCAATTGATCCAGCCGCAGCGGCCGATTCCGGACAATCTCGTCGTGCGCGACGAAACCGGTCATCCGATGCGGCTCGATTCGCTGAAAGGTCAGTGGCTGTTGATTTCAGTCGATCCGAGCGCTTGCGATGACGCCTGTGCGAAGAAGCTGTACTTCATGCGGCAGGTGCGCGCGACGCAGGGCGCTGAACGTGAGCGAGTACTGACTGTATGGCTGCGGACCGACGACGGCGCGATACCGGAGCGTGTCGCCAACGCGTATCCAGACACGCGCAAGCTCATCGTGCCGCCGGCGCAGGTCGCCGCGTGGTTGCCGCCCGATCCGGATTTGGCCAGTGATTCGATCGCTTCACACCTTTACTTGGTCGACCCGAACGGGAACTTGATGATGCGCTTTCCGCATGATCCGGATCCGTCGCGAATCAAGCATGACCTGACCAAACTGCTCAAATGGTCGAGAATCGGTTAAACGGGCGGACCACCTTTCCATGAAGTCCATACAGAATTGCCATGTTTGTCGTTGAACTTGCGCTCATCGGCGCGGCGCTCGCGCTGTTGCCTCTGGGCTGGATCCTGTGGCGGGTGCGCTCGGACCGCTATCGCAAGCTTGCCTGGCTAACGATGTTCTTGACGCTGGATCTGGTGATGTTCGGCGCCTTTACGCGCTTGACCGACTCGGGCCTGGGCTGTCCGGATTGGCCTGGCTGCTATGCAAGTTCGTCGCCGTTTGCCGCGCATGCGTCGATCGCTGCCGCCTATGCGGCGATGCCGAGCGGACCGGTTAGCGTGATGAAGGCCTGGATTGAGATGATCCACCGCTATTTTGCGATGGCCATCGGGCTGTTGATCGTGCTAATGACCGGGATCGCATGGATTCGGCGCTGGCGTGGCCAGCCTTTGCCGGCTTCGCCGTGGTGGCCGACCGCATTGCTGGCGTTGGTGCTGGTGCAGGGGGCATTCGGCGCGTGGACCGTGACGTTGAAGCTGCAGCCGGTAATCGTGACCATGCACTTGCTGCTTGGCCTTGGGCTGCTGGCGGCGCTCGGCTTGTTCGCTGCGCGCATGACGCCGGCACCACAGCGGGAGCCGGCTACCGGCCGCGGTTTTGCGGCCGCGCTTATCGCGCTTGTGCTGGTGATCGTGCAGATTGCGCTCGGTGGCTGGGTGAGCACAAATTACGCCGTGCTCGCGTGCACCGACTTTCCGACCTGTAACGGACAATGGGTGCCGCCAATGGACTTCGCACAGGGATTTCACTTGTGGCGGGCCCTCGGCCTGAATGCCAATGGCGAGGTGATTACGCAGGACGCACTCGTGGCGATTCACTGGACGCATCGCACATTCGCGATGGTCGTGCTTGCCTATCTGCTCGGATGGGCGTGGCGCATACGGCGCTTGAAGGGACTGACACGGCTTGCCGACGGCGTGCTGGCGGTCGTCGTGCTGCAGTTCTTGACCGGCTTGTCCACCATTGTGCTGCAATGGCCGCTGCCCGTTGCCGTCGCGCACAACGGCGGCGCGGCGATCCTGCTGTTGCTCGTTGTCATGTTAAACTGGCGCATTGCCTCCAGCCGCACCGTTGTCGCCTCGTCGGCGTCATCGAGCGCTGTCACCGCGTGATTCACGAATGGACAGTACCACGCTTCGTCCCTTGTCCGGCAGCCGCATCGCACAGTATTTTGCGTTGACCAAGCCGCGTGTCACCCAACTCGCCGTGTTCTGCGCGGTGATCGGCATGTTTTTGTCCACGCCCGGCATGGTGCCGTGGCAGAAGCTGGTCGGCGGCACGATTGGCATCTGGCTGTTCGCTGGCGCGGCGTTCGCAATCAATTGCCTGGTCGAGCAACGTATCGACGCGAGGATGCGGCGTACCGCATGGCGCCCCTCGGCACGCGGCGAGATCACGCCGGCACAAATCCTGACCTTTTCCGCGGTGCTGGGTGGGTTGGGCATGTGGACGCTATATACGTTCACGAACGCGTTGACGATGTGGCTGACGTTCGCGACGTTCATCGGCTACGCGGTTATCTATACGATGCTGCTAAAGCCCGCCACGCCGCAGAACATCGTGATTGGTGGCGCCTCGGGCGCGATGCCGCCCGCGTTGGGTTGGGCGGCGGTGCAGGGCGCGGTGCCGGGTGACGCATGGATCCTCGTGCTGATCATCTTCGTCTGGACGCCGCCGCATTTCTGGGCGCTAGCGTTGTATCGTCGCCAGGACTACGAGAGCGCGAAGTTGCCGATGCTGCCCGTCACCCATGGCGTGCGCTTCACCGCGCTGCATATCCTGTTGTACACGCTCGTGCTGTTCGCCGTCACGCTGATGCCGTTCGTCTCCGATATGAGCGGGGTGCTGTACCTCGCCAGCGCGGTCGTGCTCGGCGTATTGTTCCTGAGCTACGTGTGGAAAATGTATCGCGACTATTCGGACGAGATCGCGCGTAAGACATTTCGTTATTCGATTGTCTATTTGTCGCTGTTGTTCGTCGCGTTGCTGATTGACCACTACGTGCGCAGTTGGATCGGTTTCTGATGTCGGCGCGCGCTTTTTTCCATCTGGCGGTGGCCCGGGCGGTATCCGGTCCACGCGAAGCGGCTCGCGCGAGCCATGGTGGGTTGCGGCGCGCGGTGGCCGCGGTCGTGGCCGGCACGGCGCTCGCCTTGGGTGGCTGCGGCGACAAGCCGGCGTTCAAGAACGTCGACATCACCGGCGCGAGCCAGCTCGGCACCGACTTCGCGCTTGCTGATACCAACGGCCACGTCCGCACGCTGGCCGATTTCAAAGGTAAGGTGGTGGTGCTGTTCTTCGGCTACCTGCACTGCCCGGATGTGTGCCCGACGACGATGGCCGAACTTGCGCAAGCGATGCAGCAATTGGGCGACCAGGCAAAACGCGTGCAGGTGCTGTTCGTCACGCTCGACCCGCAGCGCGACAGTGCGCCGCTGCTCGCACAGTATGTCGCGGCGTTCCATCCGTCGTTCATCGGCCTGCGTCCTGCCAACGAGACGCAGTTGTTAAAGGTGACCAAGTCGTTTCGCGTGTACTCCGCGAAAGTGCCGGGCAAGGACGGTGCCGATTACACGGTGGACCACACTGCCGCGAGCTACGTGTTCGATCCTGCCGGCAAGCTGCGCCTGTACGCGCGAGATGGCCAAGGGCCCGGGCCGTGGGTGCACGATATCAAGCTGTTGCTCGACTAGGCTAGCTCCCCATCGGATGGTGCTTCGGTGATTTCTCCGTAAAAGCATAAGCGTATGCGTATTCGGTAGTTCACTTCATCGGTGTAGCCATGCGACCATCGCGTTCTCAAAATCGAGGGGAAGTATCCATGCTACGCAGAACACTACTGAAAACGCTGTCCATCATCGCGATGGCAGCTGCATTGTCGAACGTTGCGCGAGCCGATCCGGTGCTGCGCGTGGGCACGATGAGCGGCCCGGACGCGCAGATTTGGGCGCAGGTCGCGAAGGTGGCGGCGAAGCACGACTTGAAGATCAAGGTCATCGAATTCAATGACTACGTGCAGCTGAATGCCGCGCTCGATGCCGGCGACCTGGACGCGAACGGCTTCCAGCACCAGCCGTTCCTGGACAGCCAGGTCAAGCAGCGCGGCTACAAGATTGTGAACGTGGGCCTGACCTATGTGTCGCCGATGGGCTTCTACTCGAAGAAGTTCAAATCGTTGAAGGACCTGCCGGAAGGCGCCAAAGTGGGTATCCAGAATGATCCGTCCAACGGCAACCGCGCGCTGTTGCTGCTGCAGAAATACGGGATCATCAAGCTGAAGGCCGGCGCGGGCGTGGACGGCGTCAACGCGACGCCGCTGGATGTGATCGAGAATCCAAAGAAGATCAAGCTGGTCGAGTTAGATGCCGCGCAGATGCCGCGCTCGCTCGATGACTTGGCTGCTGCATCGATCAATAACAACTACGCAGTGAGCGCCGGCCTCTCGCCGATCAGAGATGCGATCGCGGTCGAAGACCTGAAGGGACCGTATGCGAACCTGATCGCCGTGCGCGTGCAGGACAAGGACAAGCCGTGGGTAAAGAAGCTGGTGGCCGCGTACGAGTCCGACGACATTCGCAAGTTCCTCGAGACCCAATTCAAGGGCGCGATCCTGCCCGCGTTCTAAGGCGCGACGCTTGCGGTGCGGTGTCCGGCGAGCGCGCGAAGTCTGCGGCCCGTTGCGCGATCAACGCGGCGACCCGTTGCACCATCGTGCCTATGCGTCTGCAGCGTCCCGTGCCGGTACACGATCCAGCCTAGATCGCTGGGTTGCGGGTCGCTTCATGTCACCTGCGCCGCGGCGCCCGGGCGGGCGCCAAGCAATGATTCGATCGTGCGCAGTGTTGTCGTAAGTTGCCGTGGCTCGCGACGCGAAAGCCTGTCCAGGATGCCGGAGATTTCCTGACGCGCGTGGATAATTCGTGCAGCACACGGGCTGCGGTCAACGAACACTTGTTCAATGCGATGTCGCCGATGCATCACCGCGATCCGGGCATGGTCGGGGCTGCACTGGCTCATGCTGCGTATGCAGAGATCATCCCCGATTTGCTGCATATGCATCCCGGTGCCATCCGAGCCGCGTTGCGCGCGATCCCGCGCTTGTACGTGGTGACCGATAGCACGTCGGCTGCTGGGATGCCGGACGGCGAGTATCATCTGGGCAGCCAGCGTGTCACGAAATGTCTAGGCGGCGTGCGGCTGGCCGACGGCACGCTGGCGGCCAGCACCTTGACAATGGACCAGGCGCTGCGCAATCTCGTCTCGATTGGTTTGCCGATCGCCGACGTGTCGGCACGTCTGTCGCGTCATGCGGCGGACTACTTAGGGTTGGTTGACCGGGGTCGCATCGAGCGGAGCGCATGGGCCGATCTGGTGGTGATCGATCGCGAACTGGCACTCGCTGCCACGTACGTCGAAGAAGAAGCCGTTGTCGATTAGGCTTAACGAGGCGTTGGCCTCGCCCGAATTCGTGGCCGCGCAACTGGCCCCCGGGACGCGTCCCGCACCGACGCGCAAGTCAAGTTGTACGCATTTGGTGGCTATGTGACGCTAGTGGGCGCGCATGCGGCGGATGTTCGCGCGCGGCATACTGGAGCCGATCGCGATGACCCGGCTGCGCGTGGTCGTGCGCGACCCTTTTGCCGTGACCGACAACGGCTCGCGAACCTGGACGTCGCATGGGTTGCCGTCGCACGTTCCACATCATATGCGGCAATGCGGCCGAGCGCTACGCGATGTACTGCCCGGAATGGGGCGCCGCGCGGTCTTTCTCCCGCTGCTGCCTACCGACAGCCCGCACGCCGACGCTGCATGCGGCGGCGATTTAGGCAAGGTCAAGGTTTGCGAGATCGGTGAAAACCGTCGGACGGCACCAGCCATTTCAGCGCGTTACTTCTCCGTGCTAGGCTTTGCAAGTCTTTGTGCGTCGCGATGCGACTCGAGCCACATCGCGTTGATAACACCGAACGCGAGTGCGACGCCAATACCTAATATCCAGCTGAAATACCACATGTTCTGCTCCGTCAGATCGGTCGATTGAAGTAGCGCCCGCTCAGTACATCGAGTGCGTGTTGCTTTGCACACCTTGTTCGGTGACCTTGCCGCGCATCACGCGATAGACCCAGCTGGTGTACAGCATGATCAGCGGCACGAACACGATCACCACGATTAGCATGATGCCCAGCGTGCGATGGCTCGACGTCGAGTCCCACAGCGTCAGGCTGCTGGCTGGGTCCAGCGACGATGGCATGATGAATGGGAACATCGAGAAGCCTGCGGTCAGGATCACGCTGGTCACCAGCAACCCCGTCATGATGAAGCACAGCCTAGTGAAGCGCGACGAAGCAAGCGCCAGTGCGAGCACGCCGGCCACGATGCCCAGCGCCGGCGCGAGCATCATCCATGGGTAGGCGATGTAGTTGGCCATCCACAGGCCGGGCGCGGCGGCCACGCGCTTGAGCAGCGGATTGGCCAGCGCGTCCAGCGGCGCCGCGTGGGTGATTTCGAAGCCGGTAATGCGGGTGGCCACGAAGATGCCGGCCATGATAAACAGCACGACCGTGATCAGCGACGCGATGCGCAACACGTGCGATGCACGGCGCGCGATTGCTCCCTCGGTCTTGATGCGCAGGAACGCGGCGCCGTGCGCGACCAGCATGCCGACGCTGACCGCGCCGCACAGCACTGCGAACGGGTTCAGCAGCGCGAAGAAGCCGCCATGGTAGCTCACGCGCAGCTCGTCGTCGAAGCGGAACGGCACGCCTTGCAGCAGGTTGCCAAACGCGACGCCGAACACCAGCGCCGGAATCGCGCTACCGGCGAACAACGCCCAGTCCCAGCTCGCCCGCCACCGCGGATCGTCGCGCTTGGCGCGGTACTCGAAGCCGACCGGTCGCATGAACAGCGCGAACAACACCAGCAGCATCGCGAAATAGAAGCCGGAAAAGGACGCGGCGTAGACCAGCGGCCACGCGGCGAACATTGCGCCGCCGGCCGTGATCAGCCATACCTGGTTGCCTTCCCAGGTGGGGCCAATCGCGTTGATGATGACGCGACGTTCGGTGTCGGTCTTGCCGATAAACGGCAGCAGTGCGCCGACTCCCATGTCGAAGCCATCAGTGAGCGCGAAGCCGAGCAGCAAGACGCCGATTAGCACCCACCAAATGACCTTTAAAGTTGGATAGTCAAACATAGTAATTTTGTCCAGTAACAAAGGCTTCGATCCACGGCATCAGGCTGGCCCTGCGTGAGACAGCTGCTGGGTTTCGTAAGCTGTTGCGTCGGCATGTTGCTGCGGTAGCTCGTGATGGTAGCGGCCGGTATGCAGCGACGACGGCCCGAGCCTTGCATATTTGAACATCAGCGTGATCTCGACGATGAATAGCACCGTGTAGAACAAGATGAACCCGCCGATGCTCAGATACAGATCCGATGGCGCCAGGCTGGAGGCTGACGAGAACGTTGGCAGCACACCGGCGATCGTCCACGGCTGGCGGCCCACTTCGGCGACGATCCAGCCAAACTCGGCAGCGAGCCACGGCAATGGGATCGCCCAGACGCACCAGCGCAGGAACCAGCGCCGGCTCTCATGCGCCAGACTGCGCGTGGCGCAGAACCAGAAGGCGAGCACGAATGTCACGAGGAACAGGATGCCCAGACCGACCATCAGCCGGAACGACCAGAATACCGGTGCCACGGGGGGGATTGAGTGCTTGGCCGCTTCGGCGATTTGCGTGTCAGTCGCATTCAGCACGTCCGGTGCATAGCGCTTGACGAGCAGCCCGTAGCCGAGGTTGTTCTTGTGGGCGTCAAACACCGCGCGCGTTGCATCGGACGTGTCGCCCTGCTTCATCTTTTGCAGCGCCCCATACGCGACGATACCGTTGCGGATGCGCTGCTCGTTCTGAGAGATCAGATCGCGCAGCCCGACTACGGGCTCGTCAATCGAGCGCGTGGCGATCAGCCCCAACGCGTAAGGTACGCGCAGTGCGTAGTCGGTGCGTTGCTCGTCCTGGTTCGGCAAGCCGAATACGGTGAACGCAGCGGGTGCCGGCTCGGTGGTCCATTCTGCTTCGATCGCGGCAAGCTTGGCTTGCTGGATTTCGCCGGTCGTGTAACCTGACTCGTCGCCGAGCACGATCACGCACAGCGTCGAGGCCAGCCCAAAGCCGGCCGCGACGGCAAATGAGCGCAATGCGAAATCGACGTCGCGCTTCTTCAACAGATACCACGAGGATACGCCGAGCACAAACATCGCCGCCGTCACATACCCTGCCGATACGGTATGGACGAACTTGACCTGTGCGACCGGATTGAATACCACGTCGAACAAGTTGGTCAATTCCATGCGCATCGTCTCGTAATTGAACTCAGCGCCGACCGGATTGTTCATCCAGCCGTTGGCAATCAGGATCCACAACGCCGACAGGTTCGAGCCGAGTGCGACGAGGAACGTGACGATCAGATGCCCAACGCGCGACAGCCGGTCCCAGCCGAAGAACATGAGTCCAACGAACGTCGATTCGAGGAAGAACGCCATCAGGCCTTCCACCGCGAGCGGCACGCCGAAAATATCGCCGACGTAGTGCGAGTAGTACGACCAGTTCGTGCCGAATTGGAACTCCAGCGTGATGCCGGTCACCACGCCCATCGCAAAGTTGATGCCAAACAGCTTGGCCCAGAATTGGGTCATGTCCTTGTAGACCTGCTTGCGAGTCATCACGTAGACGGCTTCCATGATGACCAACAGCCAGGACAGACCCAGCGTCAGTGGGACGAAAAGAAAGTGGTACAGCGCAGTAATGGCGAACTGCAGCCGCGAAAGGTCGACGACTTCGCTACTTATCATGATGATCACCTAAAGCGGGCGGATGTGATGCGGGCACCGACAACAGCGCTTGCGCGACTTGGGCCGGCGGCAGTTCCATGTGCGGTGCCTGGGGATGACTAAATAATGTGTACTTGAAGACGAGCAGGATCGCGACCTTGGCCATCACGACCAGTGTCAACTCGCGAGCTAGTCCAGGGCGGCGCAGGATCGCGACCAGCATACCGGGGCGCTGCGCAGGGCCGGCATGGTCGGTATCGGTGCTGTGGCGAACGTCATGGCTGAGCATAGTGTTTCGTGTGCTGCGCGGTAGGCGCGACTTCAACGAAACCCATTTTATAGGTGGGGGGTAATGAGGGGCAGTTATTGCGACGCGTCAAACCGCCGCATTTTCACCGCGACGCGGCCCCGCACACGCGTATTGTGGCGATTTGTCGCGGTGCAAACAAAAACCCGGCCGAAGCCGGGTCCGATGCGTGCAGGCACGAAACACTCACGCGTACTGTTGCAGCGCACTGCGCATCTTCTTCATCGCGCTCGCCTCGATTTGGCGGATGCGCTCGGCGGATACGCCGAACTCGTCGGCCAACTCGTGCAGCGTCGCGCCGCCCGAGCCGTCGTCCTGCACCTGCAGCCAGCGCGCCTCGATGATGCGGCGGCTGCGCGCATCGAGCGATTCAAGCGCCTCGGCCAGGCCCTCAGTCTGCAGCAGGTCGCGCTGGCGTGAAGCGAGCACCGTGGTCGGCTCGGTACGCGAGTCGGCCAGATAGGCGATCGGCGCGAACGATTCCTCACCGTCCTCGAATTGCCCTTCGAGCGCGATATCGCCGCCGGCCAGCCGCGTTTCCATCTCGGTCACTTCTTCGCGCTTAACGTTCAGTTCCTTCGCAAGCCCTGCGATCTCGTCCGGTGTGAAGGCCTGCATGCCCTGCTTGTGGCTGCGCAGGTTGAAAAACAGCTTGCGCTGCGCCTTCGTCGTCGCGACTTTCACCATGCGCCAGTTGCGCAGGATGTATTCGTGGATCTCGGCCTTGATCCAATGGATCGCATACGACACCAGCCGTACGTTCTGGCGCGGATCGAAGCGCTTGACGGCCTTCATCAGGCCGATGTTGCCCTCCTGAATCAGGTCCGCGTGAGGCAGACCATAACCCAGGTAGTTGCGCGCAATCGACACCACCAGCCGCAGGTGGGACAGCACCAACTGACGTGCGGCATCCAATTTGTTCTGCTCGCGGTATTCGATCGCAAGACGCGTTTCGTCGGCCTGCGACAATAGCGAGATGCGGTTGACCGCCTGAATGTAAGCGTCGAGATTACCCAACGTACCCGGCAGCATCGACTTCGAGGCGAGCGCCAGCGCACCCGCGCCAGCCGGCGCCAGGCTTGCAGGGGTCGGTAGGGTCATTGCGTTGCTCACTCGTGTCACTCCTTTATGGGCAGCTCCATGCACTGCCGCGCAAACGGCATTCCGCTACATCTTAGCACTCAACTTCACCGAGTGCTAACTCGTTTGACGGCCGATGGTGCCGCAGGTTCCTTTAAACTATTGATAAGTCTATTCTAATAGTTATTTTAATTGACATGCCGGCGCGCAGAGAAGTTTCCTCCGGTGCGCGGGCCGGGCATAAAACCGAAAAGAAAGCCGAAAAGGGCGGCAAAGAGGCGTATTGAGCAGCGATCCGGGCGGCGGCCTAAAATGGCGGCCCAACCACGTTGTCAGTACTTGCTTAACATTTGGAGAGCAATGAATCCGTTCACGACGAAGCGCGGTCCGACAGTGCCAGCGCGGCGTGTGGCGCGCGCCGCGTTAGCGGCGCTGGCGCTGGCTGCCAGTGCGGCAGCCCACGCGGACCGGTTTGGCGTTCAGCTCGGCGGCGGGCTCGGAGACCGCCACATCAAGAAGGGCGATCTGGCGCTAATATGGGATCCGGACCTGACGTGGTGGGATACGGGATCCTGGCACTTTGCACTGGTCGGCGAGGCCCATGTGTCCTATTGGCACACGGACAAAGGCGCCGTACATTCCAATATCGGCGAGTTTGGCGTGACGCCGGTCGTACGCTTTATTAAGAAAAGCGGCCAGATTCGCCCATTTGTCGAGGCTGGCGTGGGCGTGCGGTTGTTGACGCACCCGCGCATTGCCGAGCGCTTCACCGTCTCCTCGGCGTTCCAGTTCGCGGACATGGTCGGCGTCGGCGCGCAGTTCGGCGAGCGCCAGCAGTACCAGGCGGGATTTCGTTTCCAACACGTGTCTAATGGCGGTATCAAGCGGCCGAATCCTGGTATCAATTTCACCCAGCTTTATCTGCAGTACAACTTCTGAAGCGGGCGTCACGCTCGGCCTGTTTCGCATTCGAAGCGAGGCACAGAGGGTGGCCAAGGTTATTGAGACGATCCGGGGGCTGGAGCGCAAGCGCTTTCAACAGCAAGTGATCGATTCGATCGTCGGCGGCCGGCGGCGCTATCGGCAGATCGAGGTGCAGAGCCAGGAGATCGTGCCGCTGTCCCACGATATTTGCATGGTGAACGGGCGCGTGCTGATCGAGATGGAAGCCAACAGCGGCGCACTCGTGTACCCGATTGCCTACACGGCGGTCCAGGCAAACGACAACGGGCACTGGCGTCTGGTCGTCTGGCATGCGACGCGCTGTGCGGTGGAGTGAGCCGGTGCCACCGGGCTTCGTGTCCGCAAGCCGGGAAGCGGACTGCGGCAGCGGGTTGCCGCGTGCCGGTCGTCGCCGCAGTGGCGGGCGTCATCCTCCTTGCCGCCATGGGCTGGGTTTTCAACAGTAGCGTGCGACCCAGATCGGTGCTCACACCGGCGCGTCGGCTATGGACCGAGTGGGCCATCGGCGCGAGCGCAGGCGCATGTCCGGCGTTGCATCGCCGGCGCAGCCGGCGGCCTGGGGCGGGCGGATTTTCGTCTGCGGCGTGGACTGGGTAGAGGTCGCGGATTGCATGGTGAGCCTCGTTCGATTCGTCGATGCATCGTCAGGGTAAGGAGCGAACGAAGGTTGGCGGGCTGCCGTGCGAGGCATGCCAGCCGGGCGGTAAGGGCGCCGGGAACGCGCGACGGTCAGCGCAGCCATTCGGGGCTGTCGAGCGGGTGGGCGGCGAAGCTTACGTAGGAAAATCTGCATCTCAGGTTTCATCGTTGAGCGCGGGCTGCGTTGTTGTCGTCCTTGCGGTCCGGTCAAAGCCGAACGGCCGATGAGGCGATAGCATGGTCGCTGTCAAACGACCGGCGAGGGTTGCGCGAGGGCTTGCTCAGCGGCGGGTAGGCGGGTTGATGCGGTTTCTGCCGGATGTAGGTCGGTCCGAATGTCAGCGCGAAGAAAGGATTTTGCGGCCCAATGCGAAACACTGTGCCGTTGTGCGAATGCGCGTGAGCGACTCGCGCATGAGGTAATTTGGCCACGATGCCAGAAGCTATATTGATGTCGCGTACAAAAAGTACGCTATCCGAAACAATATGGAGATTGATATGAAATCCAAAGTAATGAAGGTAATGATGGCGGTTGCGTTGACCGTATCGGCCGTGACGGGTATTGCTGTGGCAACGAGCCAAAGCAGCTATGCGTGTGGCGCCGGCCGTCCCTGCGTCTAGTCTTGCGGCGCAATAGGATCATTTGCAGCAAAGCAGTAAAACGTGTGTCGCTGCGGCTATCCGACGCTGCCGCAGCGATACGCCAGCACAACGTAGCGAGCGAATCACAAACATGTCACTACGCGTTGAGCCGTTGCATGGAACATAGCGTGTGCAGGCAACACAGGTGGACAGCGTTGCTGATCGGCCGCAATGGCCGATGCGCTCACGCGCACGGTGCCTGTCCCGATTCCTTCCATCGGGCAACGCGTTCGATGAGTTCGACTTGCTTCACGATGGCCTCGGGTGCCCTCGCGTGGCCATCCAGTACGTCCGTTATCCATCGCGCGGTCGTTGCCGCATCCAACGCGTCGGGCATTTCGACCACGGGTGCTTGCGTCGATGCACGTTCAGCATCGACCAGTGTCTCGCATACCTGATCATGCAGCCAATCGACCTGCACCCGGCGCTGGGTATCGGCCGCGGCTTCTCCCTCGGTTCCACGCGCCAGCAACACACCACCGGCTGCTGCCTGCGGGAAATCGCGGAACAGCGCTGACAGGCTGTCACGGTAAGCCGGATGGGTATAGTTGACCAGCCGCAGTCCCGGTTCGGCGAACGGTTGCAGCAGCTTGACCAACGTATGGGTCGTATTGCGCACGCCGAGTGTCGCGCGTAGCCCGAGCAAGCGTGACATCTTGGGCGCGAGCACGTCGATCGGCGCAAATGCGACCCGCGCGTGAGCGAGTGCCGGGTCAATTTCGTCGATCGAGCGCGCAGCCGGCAGGTCCAATTCGGCAAAGATTTCGGCGCTGGTCACCCGTCCCGGGTCCACTGTCACGCCATGCACGAGTACCGGCACGCCGCGACGCGCAAGCAACAAAGCGAGCAGCGGTGTGAGGTTTGGCTGCTTGCGCGCGCCGTTGTAGCTCGGTATTGACACAGGGCGGTAGCGATCGCCGCGCGTGGCGAGTGGTCTGAGCGACGCTTGCGCTGCAGCAAGCATCGCCGCAAGCTCCTGCGGCGTCTCGCCCTTGACTCTGTAAGCGAGCACCACTGCGCCCAGCTCGACATCGGAGACGCGCCCGTCAAGCATCGCGGCATAGAGCGCATAGGCATCGTCATGCGAAAGCGCGCGCGCGCCGCGCGCTCCTCGCCCGATCTCTTTGATCAGCGGCGCACAACGAAAACTTGCGCCGCCGGGCGTGCTGTCGGATAACGGGTTCGATTCAGTCATGGCATCGGGCGACCGATGCACCGGCTATGTAAGCGCATGTGCGATGCGATCAGCCGCTTCACTTCGGGAATGCAGGAGCCACACTGAGTACCGCATCCGAGGCTTTCTTGCAAGCGCGCAAGGCATGCCGCGCCGGGCTGGAGATCGCCACCGGCCCGTAGCCCCAAGGGCGTTTCGGTGATTGAACGTTCGCGGAACCCGACACAGTTGCATGCTGCCTTGCCGCAAGCCGTACGATGGTTGCAGTACTCGGAGGACCGCGTCACTGCCGCAGTGATCGGTCCCGGTTTAAACTTGGGTGTTTCGTCTAATGCGTGCGCCTCGCCGGTCGTTCCGCGGGCGGATACCGATGTAGTGCTCACACGCGTCAGGAGGGCATGTGATGGCTTATTTATTCGAGGTGCCCAACCCTGCGGTGCCGGTGGCGCAGTCGTCCGATGTGTTTCCGGTGCGCCGTATCTATTGTGTTGGCCGAAACTACGAAGCGCACGCGCGCGAGATGGGCCACGACCCACAACGCGAGCCCCCCTTTTTCTTTAGCAAGCCCGCCGACGCAGTGCTGTATGTGGCGCCCGGGACCGTAGGCGAATTTCCGTATCCGCCTGAGTCGGGCGAGGTCCATCACGAGATGGAACTGGTCGTGGCGATCGGGCGTGGGGGGCGCGACATCCCGGTGGAGCACGCACTGGAGCATGTGTACGGCTATGCGCTCGGGCTTGACATGACGCGCCGCGATTTGCAGGCGCAGGCTAAGAAGCTGGGCCGTCCCTGGGACATGGCCAAGGGCTTTGACCTGTCTGCGCCAATCGGGCCGATCCATCCGGTATCGCAGGTCGGGCACGTCGCTGCCGGCCAATTGTGGCTGACGGTCAATGGCGCGCCGCGACAGCACGCGGACGTGTCGACGATGCTCTGGCCAGTGCCGGAAACGATCGCCTACTTATCGCGGTTCATTGCTCTGGCGGCGGGCGACCTGGTCTATACCGGAACGCCGGAAGGGGTGGGGGCGGTGGCGAAGGGCGATGTGCTCGAAGGCGGCCTGGACGGATTCGACATACTGACATTGCGTGTAGTCTGACACGCGCGCCGTAGGAGCAAGCTCATGAGGCACAAAAAGACGCGTGGTGCCGCCACTGGATTGAGACGGGCTTCAGCGCGTTTAACGCGCAGTTGGCGAACGATTCGCGCATCGGCAAGTTTGCGATCGGCGACACGCCGACCCTCGCTGACCTGTGCATCGTGTTGCAAGTTTTCAACGCGCAGCGCTTCAACATCGACCTGGCGCCCTTTGCCGCGATCCAGCGCCTCTTCGACAACGCGATGCAATTAGACGCATTCCGCCATGCTATGCCCGCCGCTCAGCCGGATGCCAAATGAGCTGGGCTGAATCATTGCCGGTGTTCGGATCGACCTATGCGTCGGGCTTCGGATTGTGCGCGAGTCTGATCGTTGCGATCGGCGCGCAGAATGCGTATGTGCTGCGACAGGGTCTCAAACGCGTGCACGTTGGGATGGTCGTCGCGATCTGCGCATCGATCGATATCGTGCTCATTGCGGCGGGCGTCGCCGGCATGGGCGCGTTGATGACTCGGATGCCGGCGTTGCTCGTGGTGGTCAAATACGTCGGCGCGCTGTTCGTATTCCTGTATGGCCTGCGCGCGCTGTACAGCGCGTGGAAAGGGCCGGGACACCTCGATACATCGGATCGAGACGGTGCGCAGTCGGCGGGTGGCATGGCCGGCACGATCGTCGCATTATCGCTGCTTAATCCGCATGTCTATCTCGATACCGTCGTGCTGCTCGGCGCGGTCGGCGGCCGCCATCCATGGCCGGCCAACCTGTGGTTCGCGCTCGGTGCAATGAGCGCGTCACTCGTATGGTTCTGCGCGCTCGGCTACGGCGCGCGGCTGTTACGGCCGGTGTTCGAGAAAGACGTCGCGTGGCGCGTGCTCGATGTGCTGATCGCCTGCGTGATGGGTTGGATCGCGCTGATGCTGGTGTCAGGCGGCTAACCGGGACGGGCACGCGTTGCGCCGCGTGCTTACCCGAGCAGCGCGTCGGCAAATTCGGCGGCGACGAACGGTTGCAGGTCTTCGACCTTCTCGCCAACGCCGATGAAATACACCGGCACTGGGCGTTGGCGCGCAATGGCGGCCAGGATGCCGCCCTTGGCGGTACCGTCTAGCTTCGTGACGATGATTCCAGTCAACCCTAGTGCCTCGTCGAACGCCTTGACCTGGGCCAACGCGTTCTGACCGGTATTCGCATCAAGCACCAGCAGTATTTCGTGCGGGGCCCCGTCCATCGCCTTGCCGATTACCCGCTTGACCTTGCGCAGCTCCTCCATCAGATGCAACTGGGTTGGTAAGCGTCCGGCGGTGTCCGCCATCAGCACGTCGATGCCGCGCGCGCGCGCGGCGCCGACCGCGTCGAAGATCACCGCGGCCGGGTCACCGCTTTCCTGCTGGATCACAGCGACGTTGTTGCGCTGGCCCCAGATCACCAACTGTTCACGCGCGGCGGCGCGGAACGTGTCGCCGGCGGCCAGCATCACCGACTGGTTAAACGACTGCAGGTGCTTGGCGAGCTTGCCGATGCTTGTAGTCTTGCCGGCTCCGTTGACGCCGGCAATCATCATCACCAGCGGTTGGGCGCGGCCGAGCACCATCGATTGCTCAAGCGGCCTCAGCAACTCGATCAACAGCGTGCGCAGCGCCGCCTTGACCTGCTGTGCGTCAGTCAGTCGCTCGCTGCGGACCTTCTGGCGCAGTGCATCGAGCAGGTAAGTGGTGGCGTCCACACCGGCATCAGCCATCAACAATGCAGTCTCGAGTTCCTCGAACAGCGCCTCGTCTACCTTCACGCCGATGAAAATGCCGGTCAGGCTCGAGCTGGTTTTGGTCAGCCCCGATTTCAACCGGCTGAGCCACGAGCGCTTGGCGGCCGGCTCGGGAGCAGGGGGCGGCACAATCTCGACAATCTCTTCGCCCGCGTCGCCGACGGGCTGCTGTTGTTGCGTGGCGGTTTCGGCTAGCTTGGCGGGCACGGGTTGCGATGCCATGCCGGACGCGGAACGGGTCGAGACTCCAGCAAAGAGCGCCGGGGCTGCAGAAGAGGTGGTGTCGGGCGAAACGACGGGTGCCGCAGTGGCCGTGACGGCTGGTGGGGGGGCTGACGCTGGTGCAGCGGCCGCTGTTGGCGAAGTAACGTGCACTGGTGAAGCCGCGGGCGCGTCAGCACCAGCACGCGATGATGGCGCCGCAGATGTCGGCGAAAGTACCGGTGCTGGCGAAGCCTCGGGTGAGGATGACACCTCGGATGCTGTAGAGGTTGCCGATTGGACTGATCCTGCTGGCTGCGCTGGCCCGACGGAGGAGGGCACGGGCCCTGGCGCGCCGATTGCGGCCAGCGTGCCGCTTGGCGCCGCGTTAGGGGCCGACGCCGGTGCCGGTGGCGCGGCAGGTGCAGTAGATGCAGCAGGTGCAGCGGTCGTAGCGGGTGCAGTCGGCGCGACCGGCGCTCCACGCGCTTCAGACGCGCCCGGCGTGCCGGACGATGTGGTAGTTTGCGAGGCGGAATCCGCTACGGGCGCGTCTTGCTTCTGGCTGGACGAATCGCCCTTCCTGAATCGTTTGAAAAAGCTGAACATGGTTCGCAATGTGGCGGTACGCGCGCCGCGGGCGGGCGACGTCGGGGCCGGCAATGGGGCACCGGCGGCAATAGGGCGCCGGCGGCAGACTGGACATTCTAGCAGAGCGCCGCATGCGCTTCTAAGCTTGCGCGCCGGCTATGGTAAGGTGGCCTTCTCCCAACCTCGGCGCGGGAGGCTGGCTGGCTGCGCGCGGCGACGGCGGCCGTTCCCGCGTCATGACAGCCTAATGGAATGAATCGATGAGCCATTCGTCCCGCACGCGCGCCCGTACGTCGTTTGCCGCCTCCGCAGGTGCGCAAACGCGTGCCACCGGTGCCGCAGCATCGCGTCGCGTCGCCGCGACGCGTCACGCGCCGCACCAGGTCCGCCTCATCGGCGGTATCTGGAAACGTACGCCGCTGCCGGTCCTCGATCTGGCGGGGCTTAGACCGACGCCAGACCGTGTGCGCGAAACCTTGTTCAACTGGCTGGGCCAGCAACTGGATGGCCTGGTGTGCCTGGACCTATTCGCCGGCACCGGGGCGCTTGGCTTCGAAGCTGCGTCGCGCGGCGCGCAACGTGTGGTGATGGTCGAGCGCGATGCGCGCGCAGCTGCGCAACTAGGCGCGATCCGGCAAAAATTGGATGCGCAGGCGATCGACATCGTGCAGGCCGATGCGTTGCGGCTGGCAGCCGGCCTCGCGCCGGCGGGGTTCGACATCGTGTTCCTCGACCCGCCGTTCGATGCCGACCTGCTTGGACGCGCGCTGACGCTTGTGTTGCCGCTGGTGGCGCCCGGCGGTGCAGTCTATGTCGAATCCGGTGCGCCATTGGCTGCGGTGCGGGACGCTCAAGCGCAGCAGGGCGTCGCTGCCACGCCCGGCTGGCCGTCGCTGCAGGAATGGCGCATCGTACGCCACGCGCGCGCCGGCGCGGTGCATTATCATTTGCTGCGGCGCGAAAATGGTGAATAATGCGCGTTCCAAAAACGAGCTGGCGGCGTTTTACCGCGACGTCACGCCGGCCACCGCTGTACCGGTCCCGCTTGCCGCCGGGCATTGGCGGCGAGTGCCAGCGCGACCGCGCATCGTGCTGCCGGCTTGTTAAGCGAGAGGAGAATATTGATGGTAGTTGCGGTCTATCCCGGTACGTTCGATCCGCTCACTCGCGGTCATGAAGATCTTGTGCGCCGTGCTTCAAGCATTTTCGACACGCTGGTGGTCGGAGTCGCCGACAGTCGCAACAAGAAGCCGTTTTTCTCGTTGCAGGAGCGCTTGGACATCGCGCAGGAGGTGCTGGGTCACTATCCGAACGTGAAGGTGATGAGTTTCGCGGGGTTGCTCAAGGACTTTGTCCGCGCCAACAATGCGCGGGTAATCGTGCGCGGCCTGCGTGCGGTGTCGGACTTTGAATATGAGTTCCAGATGGCGGGAATGAACCGCTATCTGCTGCCGGACGTCGAAACGATGTTCATGACGCCGTCTGATCAATATCAATTCATTTCGGGCACGATCGTGCGGGAAATCGCGCAGTTAGGCGGTGACGTCAGCAAATTCGTGTTTCCTTCAGTGGAGAGGTGGCTCAAGGACAAGGTCGCCGGGGCCTCTCGTGCCGCGGCCGGCGGTTGAAGGACCGCTTGCGTTCACTGACGCGGCGGCAGCGGTATTGTCGAAGCGGCGCGGTCTATCGCACCTGGCTCGGAGGCCACCGAGCGGACGTTCTTACTTTGCACGGACCGGACATTCTCACGTTACGCTGACACGCAACGCTGCGCAGCCGAGAAGCAGGCCAGAAAAGTTATAATGTATTGTTTTTTCTCGGAAAGTTGGTGGCCGTATGGCTTTGATGATTACCGACGAGTGCATCAATTGTGACGTTTGCGAGCCCGAGTGCCCGAACGGCGCGATTTCGATGGGGCCGGAAATCTATCTGATCGATCCGGATAAATGCACCGAGTGCATCGGTCATTTCGACGAGCCGCAGTGTGTTCAGGTGTGTCCCGTCGAATGTATCCCGGTGAACCCCGAGCGGGTCGAGACCCGCGAGCAGCTAATGGACAAGTATCGCGCGCTGATGACGGTCGATGAGCGCGCCGACGGTGAGCGCTGAGCCACCCCGCGCCAATCTAATCGTCCTGTGCCGCCGTTGCGGCTTCTCTATCGTGCTTAAGCGCGGTGCAGTTGCATCATCGCGCGTTCCATCTCCCCGCTGACGATCAACGGCATCACCGCGAGACTTTTGTCGGTGGCTGCATCAATGCGTTGCTGCTCCTCCTTGCGCGGCGGTTTCAGCACGAAATTGACCACGTCGGGTTGGGTGCCTGCGCGCGCGCCCTCTGGAATCAGGTCCCGCGGATGGCCGATGCCGATACGTAGACGCCAATATTGCTGCGTCGACAGATGAGCGGAAATATCCTTCAAGCCGTTGTGTCCGCCACTGCCGCCACCTAGCTTGAGCTTCGCGACGCCCGGCGGCAAATCCAACTCATCATGAACGACAAGGATGGATTGGGGCAGGATCTTGAAGAACTGTGCCACGGCCACCACGGACAACCCGGACCGGTTCATGAACGTTTGGGGTTGCAGCAAGTGAATTTCCGCGCCGTGCAGGCGCGTTTTCGCATAGGCGCCGTGAAAGCGCCGTTCGTCGCGTAGTGTGGCGCCTGTTTCGTGTGCGAGCTGGTCGATGAACCAGAATCCTGCGTTGTGCCGCGTGGCTGCATATTCGGCGCCTGGATTGCCGAGTCCGACGATCAACTTGATCATGATGGTCGTGCCGCTCGTGAATTCGGTTAAAAAAAACCCGCCGGGCATGGCCTCGGCGGGTTACTTCGTCCCGCTGATCCGACTTCGTCGCATCGTACCAGCGGATCGAGAGGATCGATTCTATGATGTGACGGGCACGCAGTGCTGCGTCCCCGTATGCAGTGTCCGTACCGCGTTATGCGGCCGGCGTCCCGCCTTCCGACGATTCACCTGCTTCGTCCGACACCGCGCCCGCAGGCAGCGTCGCTGACACGATCACCGGGTTTTCCTGCTCGACGTGCGGCGTCAGTTCGACACCAGCCGGCAGCTTGACATCCTTCGCGTGCAACGACTGGTTCAACTCGAAGTTGGCCAGATCGACTTCGATGAACTCGGGCAGGTTGCCCGGCAGGCACGATACTTCAATTTCGTTCAGCACGTGCGTGATCACGCCGCCACCGAGCTTCACCGCCGGCGAGCCTTCCTGGTTCATATAGTGCAGCGGAACCTTCACCGTGATCTTCGTCTTTGCGTCGACACGCTGGAAGTCCACGTGCAGCACCAGCCGACGGAACGGGTGGTACTGCACGTCGCGCAGCAGCACTTGTTCGGTCGCACCGGCGATCTCGAGATCGAGAATCGACGAATGGAACGCTTCCTTGTTCAGCGCGTGGTACAGCGCATTATGGTCCAACTCGATCAACTTCGGTTCGGTGCCAGCGCCGTACACGATTCCCGGCGTCTTGCCGGCATTGCGCAGGCGGCGGCTCGCACCCGTTCCCTGCTGGCTACGTTCGAAAGCGACTACTTTCATATTGTCTCTCCAATGACTGCCCGCGACCAGGCAGTGGGTCCGGGCAAACTGCCCGGGTCATCAAAACGGGGCCGTCGAATCCGGCACGGATTCAGTCGGCCCCGAAATACGCGGCGCGCGTTCGTGACTGCGCACCGCGGGCCCAGCAGCGCCACTCGAGGGTGGCCTTGCCGGAATACAGCCATGCTCAATGTTCAGCGAACAGCGACATCACCGAGTCGCCGCGGCGAATCCGCGAGAACGTTTCAGCCAGCAGGCCGGCGCATGACAGTGCACGAACCCGCGAGCATTCCAGTGCATCCTTGCCCAGCGGAATCGTGTCCGTCACGACCAGCTCGTCGAGTGCCGAGTCCGCGATGCGCTGAATCGCGCCACCGGACAGCACCGGGTGCGTTGCATACGCGAACACTTTCTTCGCGCCGCGCTCCTTCAGCACTTGTGCGGCCTTGCATAGCGTGCCAGCGGTGTCGACCATGTCGTCCATGATCACGCACGTGCGACCCTCGACTTCGCCGATGATGTTCATCACCTCGGCGACGTTTGCCTTCGGGCGGCGTTTGTCGATGATCGCCAGATCGGTATTCAGCTGCTTTGCCAGCGCGCGCGCGCGTACTACGCCGCCGACGTCCGGCGACACGACCAGCAGGTTGTCGTACGCTTGCTTGCGCAGGTCGCCGAGCAGCACCGGCGTCGCGTAGATGTTGTCAACCGGAATGTCGAAGAAACCTTGGATCTGATCGGCGTGCAGATCCATCGTAATGATCCGCTCGACACCGGCGATTTCCAGCATGTTGGCGACGACCTTCGCAGAGATCGCAACGCGCGCCGAACGCGGGCGGCGGTCCTGCCGCGCATAGCCGAAGTAGGGGATGGCCGCCGTGATCCGTCCGGCCGATGCGCGCTTGAGCGCGTCGACCATAATCATCAACTCCATCAGGTTGTCGTTCGTCGGCGCACAGGTCGACTGCAAGACGAACACATCCTTGCCGCGGACGTTCTCCTGGATCTCGACCTGGATTTCCCCGTCCGAGAAGCGGCTGACCATTGCCTTGCCAAGAGGAATACCCAGGGTTTTGACGACTTCCTGCGCAAGCGCGGGATTCGCGTTGCCAGTAAATACCATCAGGCCGTCACTGTTCATCGTGCACCTGCTACTCGGAGGGCGTGGCATGGGATGGAGCGTGTGGCGCTAGGGCAAGATCATGCCCGCGCTATGGGTAACTGGCAGGGGAGGAAGGACTCGAACCCTCGAATGCCGGAATCAAAATCCGGTGCCTTAACCAACTTGGCGACTCCCCTACACGAACCGTCTGCCTGGTCGGGACTCGCGTACCCGACGCGGCGAAACCTTTTATGACGCGAAAGTGTACAGCGGATGGCGGTCCAGGCTTGATGCTATCGCACTTTGCCAGCTGACGGGGAGCTTTGCTTGCGCCAACTCCGCTTCCGCCCTGCTGGGAAATGCTGCGAATACACTCGCACCCGATCCCGTCATACGTGCGCGCGCGATTGTCGAAAACCAATCCAACACTTGCGCCACTTCTGCGTATTTTCCTGCGACAACCGGCTGCATGTCGTTTCGGCCAAAATGATCCGGCCAACCCGTCTCGCTTGCCTTGTTGTCCTCAGCGATGTTTTGCTGTGCAAGAAAGTCCGTAATTGTGATGCGTTTGGTGTCTCTTGTCAATGCATCGGATCGGAAAATTTCAGCGGTCGGCACATGCACTGCGGGTTTAACCACCAGGAACGTGCGTGCCGGCAGCTGAACCGGTTGCAGTTGCTCGCCCACGCCTTGCGCAAATGCATTGCGCCCGAACACGAAGAACGGCACGTCGGCGCCCAGTTCTAGTGCCAGGGCTTGCAGCGTCGCACGCGGCAGATGCAGCCGCCACAGCCGGTTCAACGCGAGCAGCGTGGTTGCCGCATCCGAGCTGCCGCCGCCGATGCCGGCTCCCATTGGCAGGCGCTTGTCGATGTCGATCTCCACACCGTAGCGGCAACCGCTGTGCTGTTGCAGCAGCTTCGCCGCTCGAACGCTTAAGTCAGCCTGCTCGGGGACTCCGTCCAATGGCCGCAGGTGGCGCACCGTGCCATCGTCGCGGCGCCGGAAATGCAGCATGTCGCTCCAGTCCAGCAACTGGAACACCGTCTGCAGTTCGTGGTATCCGTCCTCGCGGCGGCCGGTCAAATGTAGGAAAAGGTTCAGCTTCGCAGGGGCTGCGCAGTCGCGCAGCATGTCTTCGGTTTCAGTCATGGGGGGCTCATCGCGCCGTGCATGCCCGTGCGCGGCTTATTGGTCCAGTACGAGCTTGACCGACAGCGGTGGCGCCTGCCGCGTCAGGTTCACGCGCTTGACGCGGCTTGCCGGCGCGTCGGCGTACGCCAAGTATTCAATCGTCCAGCCGTCCTGCTCGACGCGGCTCAGGCGGCCGGCGCTGTCGGTCGACGTCAACGCGCGCGAGTCTGGCGACACGGATGACTGCAACCAGTAGCGCAGCCCTTCGAGCGGCAGTGAGAAGCCCAGCGTGTCCTGCATCAGCTCAAATACGCTTGGTGCCGTCTGTGGCGCCTTGTTGGGCAACTCGAGGGTGGCCAATCCTGGCGCCGACGCGATGATGGCCAGCGTCTGACCGAGCGGGCTGAGCAATTGCAGCTTGACGGTCTGGCCGGTTTCCTGCCAATCGAAATTGCCGTACGCGTTGCGCGGCTGCCCATTCTGGTCCTCGTAGCTGACCGCGAAGCGTCCATGGTACGTGTGCACGGTTTGCCTGGCCTGCGCGCCGCCTGCTGTGCCGGCAACGGGCACAGTGGGCCGCTGTGGCGTCGCACAGGCGGCCAGCAGCGCAGCGAGCCCGAGCGCGCCACACCAGTGGCGCAGGGCGCGCGGCTGCCGCGGGCCGCTAGCGACGCCGCGCAACACGCGGCGAACAGACGAAACACAACGAACAGGCTGGGCGCGCACGCCGGCCAGTAGCGGAATTCGGTTCATCACAGGTCGTCGATCTGGAAACGTTTCAGCGTCTTGACCAGCGTGTCGTTGTGCGGTTCCAGTTTCCGTGCGTCGCGCCACGCCGCGCGGGCCTGGTCGCGATCACCGTTTTCCCACAGCACCTCGCCCAGATGCGCGCCGATCTCCGCGTTCGGCTGCAAGTCGTACGCGCGACGCAGCACCTTCACCGCATCAGACTTGTCGCCGAGCCGATACTTGATCCAGCCGACGCTGTCCATGATGAACGCATCATTTGGTGCCAGCGACGATGCTTTCTCGATCAGCTTGTTGGCTTCGTCCAGCCGCTCGTTGCGCTCCGCGAGCGAATAGCCGAGTGCGTTATAAGCTTGCGGATTGTCCGGTTGCAGCCGGATCAGATCGCGCAATTGCTTTTCCATTACGTCGTAGTGACCGTTGCGCTCGGCGGCCATCGCATAGTCGTAGAGCAGGTCCGGATCGTCCGGGAACGCCTGAGTCGTTTGCGCGAGCCGCGCCTCGGCCTCAGCATAGCGCTTGGCGTCGAACAGAATCGCGCTGTCGGTGCGCGCGATCAGTGCCGCTTCGCGCGGCGTCGCCGCCTTGAGCCCGGCGAGCAGGTAGCGCGCGTCGTCGACTTTACCGTCGCGGGCGATGAGCTGCGCGCGCGTGATTTGTCCCGCCAGGTGTTGCGTGCTGCCGGGGAGGATCTTGTCCAGCCATTGCGACGCCGCCTGATCATCCTTTTGCTCAAGCGCGATCTGCGCTAGATAGATGTATGCCTGGCCCGGATCGGCGTTTGGCTGGCTTTGCGCGGCCGCGACGTACCGTTGCAGATATTGCTTCGCGCTCGGCCAGTGCCGCTGCTGGATCTCGATCAGCGCGAGCGCCATTAATGGCAGCAGGTCGTGGCTGCCGTCATTGGCCAATCGCGCGAACTCGACCTTCGCGTCGTCCAGCCGGTCGCCGGCCAGATACAACTGGGCGAGCGACATCCGCGCCTCGCGCGCCTGTGGATTCTTTCGTACGTATTGCGACAGCCGCTGCGTGGCCTGCGCGCGATCCTGCGGGCCGAGTTGCGCGAGCAGCAGCATCGCGGGCAGGAAGTCGGGCTTTTCCTTCAACGCGGTTTGCAGCGATTGGCGCGCGCCATCGCGGTCCTGCGTAAGCGCCTGCTGCCGGGCGATCGCGTAGTTAGCCTCGGGCTTGTCCATGTCGTGACGCAACAAATTCTGCAGCACATGCAGGCCCGAGGTGCGGTTCGGGCCGCGCGCCAGCAGCATTTGCAGCCCGATTAGCGCATTGGCACGATTATCCGGCGCGACCTTCGCCAATTGCTGCTCCAGCAGCGGCTTGGCTTCCTCGGGCTTGCCAGCCAGCACCAGCAGCGAGGCATCGATTTGCGCGGCACGGTCCGATTGGGGCGCGTACTGTTGCCACAGCTGTGCCGCGTTCAGTGCGTCAACTGGGCTTTGCGCAAGCAGCGCGATTTCCGTGGCGCGCTGCGCAAAGCGCGGGTCCATCGTGTCGCGGGCCAATGCCAGGTAAGTTTGGTAGGCCGGCGCGGGCTGGTTGCGCTGCAGGGCGATCTCGGCGGCCAGCACTTGGTAGACTACCTGGCTGGTCAGCGGCAGGCGCGGCAGCGCCTTCTGCTCATCGGGTGTTGGCGTGCTGATGATATCGGTCAACTCCGGCGAGTCGTTGTCCTGCGCGGCGGCGGGCCGTGCGAGCACGAGCGAGACGGCGAGCAACGCGGCGGCCGCCGCCGGGCCCCGGTGGAGCAGCTTGGCAAGAAGCAGGTTCATGGAAATCCAGTCAATGTTTCGATGGATTGTAACGCGGTGGCTACAATAGCGGGCGTGGACCACGGTGTGTCCACCCGCCTGCCTGTTAGACATGCCAGAACTGCCGGAAGTTGAAGTGACGCGACGCGGAATCGAACCGTATGTCGCTGGACGACGCGTGCAGCGCGTCGAGGTGCGCAATTTCGCGCTGCGTTGGCCGGTGCCGGCCACGCTGGCGCGCGAGCTTGAGCAACGCGTGATCCACAAAGTGGAACGGCGTGGCAAGTACCTGCTGTTCGAGCTGGACGACGGATGGCTCATTGTGCACCTGGGGATGACCGGCACGCTACGCGTGCTGCGCAACCTGCCCGCGTTGCCGCCCGCCGCCCGGCACGATCATATCGACTGGGTCTTCGATGAGTTCGTGATGCGCTTTCGCGACCCGCGCCGCTTCGGTGCGGTGTTGTGGCACCCGCGCGCGTCGGGCGACGTGCTCGAGCATCCATTGCTGGCCAGTCTTGGCGTCGAGCCTTTTTCGAGCGCATTTTCGGGCGCGTTGCTGCATCGTCGCACGCGCGGGCGCACGGTGTCGATCAAGCAGGCGCTGATGGCTGGCGACATCGTCGTCGGCGTGGGCAACATCTATGCGTCCGAGAGCCTGTTTCGCGCCGGCATTCGGCCGAGTACGCCGGCGGGACGCGTGTCGCTGCCGCGCTATGAACTGCTGGCCGACGCCATTCGCGCGACACTGGCGGCGGCAATCGACAAGGGTGGCAGTACGTTGCGCGACTTCGTCGGCAGCCACGGCGAGAGCGGTTATTTTCAACTCGACTATTTCGTCTATGATCGGGCCGGCCGGCCTTGCCATGCCTGCGGTGTGCCGATCCGGCACATCGTGCAAGGGCAGCGCTCGACCTATTACTGTACGCGCTGTCAGCGCTGAATCGATTCCTTGGAGGCCAACATAGAACCCGCTGATTTCGCGCCGCGCCTGATTGCATGGCAGCGCACGCATGGGCGGCACGAGTTGCCGTGGCAGCGCAGCCGGGACCCGTATCGAGTCTGGCTGTCCGAGATCATGCTGCAGCAGACGCAGGTCTCGACGGTGATTCCGTATTATTCGAGGTTCCTCGCACGCTTTCCGCACGTTCACGCATTGGCGGCTGCCGCGGCTGACGACGTGATGGCGCTATGGAGTGGACTGGGGTACTACACTCGCGCGCGCAATCTGCACCGGTGCGCGCAGGTCGTCGTCCAGCAGTATGGCGGCGCGTTCCCGCAGACCGTGGAGCAACTTGCGGCGCTGCCGGGAATTGGCCGCTCGACGGCGGCGGCCATTGCTGCATTCTCGTTCGGCGTGCGCTCGCCGATACTAGACGGCAATGTCAAGCGCGTGCTCGCGCGGATTTTCGGGATTGACGGCTTTCCGGGCGACAAGCGCGTGGAGACCGCGATGTGGGCGCTGGCCGAGTCGTTGTTGCCGGCGGATGAGGTATCCGACGAGGCGTCCGGTGAGGCATCCAATGACGCATCAGGTGACGTACGTCAGCGCGATGGCGCACCGGTCGAGCCCATTGTGGCGTATACGCAAGGACTGATGGACTTGGGGGCGACGCTGTGCGTACGCAGCCGGCCTGATTGCGGTCGCTGCCCGTTCGCACACGCATGCGTGGCCAACCTGACGGGCCGGCAACGCGAACTGCCGGCCGCCAGGCCCAGGAAGGCTGTGCCGACGCGCCGCACGATGATGCTGGTGCTGCGCAGTGCCGATCAGGTGCTGCTCGAGAAACGCCCGCCGTTGGGTATTTGGGGTGGGCTCTGGAGCTTGCCCGAGGCGCCGGACGTGGACGGGCTCGCCGCGCGCGCGGCGCAACTCGGCGGTGCGCCGGTTGTACTGGCGCCACTTGCTCCGCTGGCACACACGTTCACGCATTTTCGCCTCGAAATTGAGCCGCGGCTCGCGCAACTGGTGGGTGAGCCGCGGGCTGCCGTGCGCGACGCGCAGGCGGACACTGCATGGGTGCGGCTGGATGCCATCGGCGACTATGGCCTACCCGCGCCGGTGCGCAAGCTGCTCAATGCGCTGGACGGAACGTTGTTGTAGCCTGGGCTACAGCAGTTGGTGCTGCAGCATGTAGTGATGCACGACGTCGATCCGCGCGCCGGCATCGAGGACTTCCATCAGTTTTTGCCGCGCGCGCGCGGAGATCGGCAGGACCTCGGCGAGCCGGTTGGAGACCCAGCTCGGATCGTCGAACGCGTACGGCTCGATGAAGGGCAAATTGCCCAGGTCACGCTCGGACAGCGTGGCGACGATCCGCTCAAGCACCTCTGCGCACGCGCCGAACTTCGCGATGCGCTCGTCGCCGCTTAGCGGGCGATCCTCGGGCAGCAACTGCACCTGGCCGCGCAGCAAGCCGTCGGGTTCGGTCCGATGCGACAACAACCGGAAGCGGCGCGTGCCTCGGGTGCGGATATGCATTAGGCCAAAACGCTCCACGTCGCAATCAACGATTTCGGCCAGGCAGCCGATCGATTCGGGCACCGGCGGATCATCCGGCTGGATCACCTCGCTGCCGCTCTTGAGCAGGCATACGCCAAACGGCGCCTGATTGCGCAGGCAGTCGCGGGTCATGTCCTGGTAGCGGGCTTCGAACACCTTCAACGGCAACAGGCCACCAGGAAACAGCACCGTGCGCAACGGGAACAGAGGCAGCTCGGCAAGGGTATCGGATGGGACGGTTGGCATACGTTTCGTGCTCGGTTGGCGCGGCTAGCCGGGCGCTCGGGCCGATGTGCTGGCAAACGGCGCGCTGCCACCGTGCACGCCGGCGATCTCGCGATGCCGCACCAGCACGTTTGCGTCGCTTGCGAAGCGCGCGGCGAGTGCCTCGGCAATGTAGACGGAGCGATGCTGCCCGCCGGTGCAGCCGATCGCCACGGTCAAGTACGCGCGATTGTCGTTGCGGAAATGCGGCAACCACTTGGATAGGTACTCGGCGATATCGTCGATCATCGCGCCGACCAGCGGCGTGGCGGCAAGAAAGTCGATCACCGGCGGATCGAGTCCCGTCAGCGGCCGCAGTTCCCGGTCGTAATAGGGGTTAGGCAGGGTCCGCACGTCAAATACCAGATCGGCGTCCAGCGGAATGCCACGCTTGAAGCCGAACGACTGGAACATCAGCGCGAGACCGCTGTGGTCGTGTTCGATGAACTGCTTGACCCAGGCGCGCAGCGTGTTCGCGCGCAGGCTGCTGGTGTCGATCTGGTGCCCAAATTCCGCTAGATTGGCCACCAGCTCTCGTTCGTGCTCGATCGCATCGGCCAGCGAAGTCTGCGTGCCATCGAGCGTGTCGTTCGCCATTGACGCGGATAGCGGGTGCTTGCGGCGCGTCTCGGAGAACCGCTGGATCAGTGCTTGCGTGCTCGCATTCAAGAACAGCACGCGAACGTCGTGGGTGCGGCCGAGTTCACGGATGATTTCCGGCATTTCGTCTAGCGAGCGCGCCGAGCGCGCGTCGATCGCGACGCCGAGCCGCGCCTGGCCCTCCCGGGACAGGAATGCCACGAGTTCCGGCAGAAACCGTGGCGGCAGATTGTCGACGCAGTAGTAGCCGGCATCCTCGAGCGCCGCGAGTGCCACCGATTTGCCGGACCCGGACATGCCGGTGATCAGGATGATTCGCATCAAGTCAGGGTTCATGCGTTTCATCATAGCAGCGCCGCAGCGCTTCGGGCCGCTTCAGATCAGCTTGCCTGGAAATTGTCCGTCCGGATCCTGCATCGCGAGCCGCTGGCGCTCCATAAAATCGCGTAACGTATCGATGCCGCGCAATTGCAGAATCGTGTTGCGCACGGCAGCTTCGACCAGCACGGCGAGGTTGCGGCCGGCCGCAACCTGGATCGTAACTTTGCTGATCGGCAAGCCCAGTACGTCAACCGTCTGACTTTCTAGGGGCAGGCGTTGGAATTCGCCGTCGGGGCGGCGCACCAGTTGCACGATCAGCTTGAGTTTCATTTTTCGACGCACCGCGGTTTCGCCGAAAATCGTCTTAATGTCGAGCAGCCCGAGGCCACGCACCTCCAGCAGGTTCTGCAGCAGCGGCGGGCAGCGGCCTTCGACGAAATCTGGGCCGAGCCGCACGAAGTCGACCGCATCGTCCGCGACCAGCCCATGGCCGCGGCTGATTAACTCCAGCCCCAGCTCGCTCTTGCCGAGTCCCGAGTCGCCAGTCAACAGCACCCCCATGCCGAGGATGTCAAGGAACACGCCATGCAGCGTTGCGCGCGGCGCAAGGATACGCGACATGTACAGCCGCAGGCTGTCGATCACGGCGGCGGCGGACATTGGCGTGGTGAACAGCGGTGTCGAGGAGCGCGTGCAGCGAAGCACCAACTCCGGCGGCGCCGCTACGCCGCCGGCTACGACCAGGAACGGCGGTTCAAGGGCGATCAGCTCGGCCATGTTGCGCGAGCGATCCTCATCGCTTTGCCGCTGGTAGTAGTTGACCTCGGCTTCGCCCAGCACCTGGATCCGGTTCGGATGGATCAGGTTCAAGTGGCCGACCAGGTCGGCGCTGGAGGTCGCATTGGCGACGGTTTCTGTCGAGAAACCGCGGTCCCAGCCTTCATGGCCCGTCAGCCAACTCAGCTTCAGCGAAGCGGCGTTGTCGTCGAAGATGCTTTGCGCGTTGATGCTGGACGTATCCATGGTGGCCTTCTCGGGTTGCGTCGCGCGGCGCGGCTCATCGCGGTGCGGTGCGCATGCGCCTGAATCCATTGTGTTGGAAACGCACGCGTCGCGGGGATCAGGGTTGCCACTGAGTCAGCAGTTGGTGCAGCGCGTCACGGTCCGGCTCAGTGGACAGGCTCTCGCGCGCGTGCCGGTCCGACAATAATTGTGCGATCTCGGACAGGATTTCGAGATGTTGCTGCGTTGCCTGTTCTGGCACAAGCAGGAAGATCAGCAATTGGACCGGCTGCCCGTCCGGCGACTCGAACGGAATCGGTTCGGCAAGCCGCACGAATGCCGCCAGCGGCTGCTTCAGCCCCTTGATGCGCCCATGCGGGATCGCCACGCCTTCGCCCAGACCGGTCGAGCCGAGCCGTTCGCGCGCAAACAGGTTATCGGTGACGACGCTGCGGGCAATGCCATTTTGATTTTCGAAGATCAGGCCGGCTTGTTCAAAAACCCGCTTCTTGCTGGTAACGGACAGACCCAGCACGACATTCTCAATTGGCAGGATTTTAGCTAGACGATTCATATGGACAGGCGAAAAGCAGTTGTATCGCGCACGGGCTGTCGGCCAGCACCGGGGGCCGCGCGACGACTCACGGCAAACGCTTTCCGGCTGATGATTTTATAGGGGTCAACTATGGTAACCAAAATATTATAGATCAAGCGAGTTGCGCATAGTGCAACGCGCAAACGCAGGTTCGGCCAACGCGATACAACGCGTGCGGGTAACGAAAAAGCCGCCCAGCGGCGGGCGGCTTGGCTAACGCGGATCCGAGCCGCGCTCAGGATGCCGGTTGCTCGGGAACAGGCACGTACTTGATCGCCTCGTGCTGGTGACCTTGCAGCCGGTCCTTGTACCGCAGTACCTGACGGTCGAGTTTGTCGATCAGCATGTCGATCGCCGCGTACAGATCGCCATTCGCGCTCTCGACAAAGATGTCCTTGCCCTTCAGGTGCAGGTTGACCTCCACCCTTTGCCGTTTTTCCTTTTCCTTGTGATTGTCCACGGCCAGTAGCACAGTGCCATCGATCACCTGGTCAAAATGCCTGAGTACTCGTTCGAGCTTCGCGACCACATATTCGCGTAGGGCGGGCGTGACTTCCAGGTGGTGTCCACTGATCTTCAGGTTCATAGCTGCCTCTCCGTGCTCAATAGCCGCTGGCGCAAAGGCATGATCCGGCGCCGCTCGAGTCTCGTCCCGCTTGTGGCGTGCACCCCGTCTTGACGAAAAGGCGTGGCGGGCCGATATCGGCCGGCTCCTGACCATATCTTATCTAAGCGCCGCGGCCGGTAAACGCCCACCGCAACATACAGTAGGCTATAACGACTTACGCATGCTAACAGCTGGAATCTTCAGCGCTTCGCGATATTTCGCCACAGTTCGACGTGCGACCACGAAGCCTTGTTCGGCCAGCAGTTCAGCGATCCGGCTATCTGAAAGAGGTGATTTTGGGTCTTCGGCTCCTATCAGTTGCTTGATAAGCGCGCGGATAGCGGTCGATGACGCCGCGCCCCCCGTGTCAGTTGATACATGCGAGCCAAAGAAGTACTTGAACTCGAGCGTCCCAAAGGGCGTCAACATGTACTTCCCAGTCGTGACCCGCGATACGGTCGACTCATGCAAGCCCAGCGTATCAGCAATTTCTCGTAAAACCAAGGGGCGCATCGCGATCTCGCCATGCGCAAAAAAACTGCGCTGACGCTCGACGATCGCTTGTGCGACGCGCAAAATCGTGTCGAAACGTTGCTGGATGTTCTTGATCAACCAGCGCGCTTCCTGCAGTTGCTGGCGCAACGAACCGCTGCTCGGGTCGCCTCGGTTGCTGCGCAGGATGTTCGCGTATAAGTGGTTGACCCGCAGCCGCGGCACGACTTCGGGATTCAATTCCGCCTGCCATCCCTGCGAGGTTTTCTTCACGATGATGTCCGGCACCACGTAGTCGGCCTCGGCCTTGCCGTACGCGGCGCCGGGGAACGGCTCGAGCGAGCGGATCAGTGCGTGCGCGTCGCGCAGCGCGTCGTCGCTGGCCTTCAGGTGCTTGCGCAGACGCGTGAAGTCGCGCGCCGCCAGCAACTCTAGATAGTTCGACACGATTTCCAGCGCCAGCGTGCGCGTGGCGCTCGGCTCCAGCCGCAACAATTGCAGCTTCAGGCATTCGGACGCTGAGCGCGCCCCGACTCCTGCCGGATCGAAGCTGTGCAGCAGCGCGAGCGCCGCGTTCAGCTCATCGGCGTCTACCTCAAGCTCGGCCGGCAAATCGGCGAGGATTTCGTCGCAACTTGCGCTCAGGTAGCCATCGTCGTCCAGCGACTCGATCAAAAACGTGACCAGCGCGCGGTCGCGCGGGCTAGCCTGGGTCAGGCGCAACTGCGTGCTCAAATGCTCGCGCAGGCTGACCGTGGATTCGTGCAGCTGCAGCGGCGGCATGTCGTCGTCGTCGGAGGTGCCACCGGGGCGCACATAGTCGTCTAGGTTCCACGACGCCGTGTCGGTGCCGCTGTCGCTGCTCATGCCGTCGTATTCGTCGACGGCGGCCGGCTCCGCGCTTTGCGCGCGCTCGCCGTTCACGCCGCTGGGCACCGGTGCTGGCGCCTCGGCCATGCCGGTGGGCAGCGCGCTGCTTTGCGACGGCACCAGTGAGCCGTCCGCGGCGACCCGCAACGGGCTCGCGATCCAGTCGTTCTCGTTCTCCAGCAAGGGATTCTGTGCGATCGCCGTGGCGACCTCCTGCTGCAATTCGAGCGTCGACAGCTGCAGTAGCCGGATCGACTGCTGCAATTGCGGAGTCAGCGCCAGATGCTGTGATAGACGGAGTTGGAGGCTTGCTTTCATGGCAAATTATTTTTCATTGTAGACAGTTTGCCACGTCGGCGGAACCTTGAGGAAACACGTTGGCCCGTTTTGTGCATGGGGGAACGAGTCGGCGCGCGCGAGCCAAGCGCTGGCGCGTCGTCGTCGCCAGCTCGATGCTGACTGAGGCGGAAGCCGCCCCAGTGAAGGCATTACATACGAAAATGTTCGCCCAGGTACACGCGGCGCACGCTCTCGTTCGCGATGATTTCCTTGGGCGCGCCGGCCGCGAGCACGCTGCCATCGCTAATGATGTACGCGTGGTCGCAGATGCCGAGTGTCTCGCGCACGTTATGATCCGTGATCAACACGCCGATGCCGCGCTCCTTCAAAAAGCGCACAATCTTCTGGATTTCCAGCACGGCGATCGGGTCCACGCCGGCAAACGGCTCGTCCAGTAGGATAAAGCTGGGGCGGGTGGCGAGCGCGCGCGCGATTTCGACACGGCGCCGCTCGCCGCCGGACAGCGACATCGCCGGATTGTCGCGCAAGTGCGCGATCTGCAGCTCCTCGAGCAACGCGTCGGCACGCGCCGATACCGCTTGCTTGGACAGCGGTTTGCCGCGCTCGTCCAGTTGCAGCTCCAGCACCGCGCGGATGTTCTCGTTGACGGACAGCTTGCGGAATACCGACGCCTCCTGCGGCAGATAGGACAACCCCATCCGGGCGCGCTTGTGGATCGGCAGCAGGCTAATCGACGTGTCGTCGAGCATAATCTCGCCGGCATCGAGCGGCACCAGTCCGACGATCATGTAGAACGAGGTCGTCTTGCCGGCACCGTTCGGTCCGAGCAGCCCAACCACTTCGCCGCTTTTCACGTCGAGCGACACGTCCTTGACGACGGTGCGCGCGCCGTAACGCTTGCGCAAATTGCGCACCGACAGCGTGCTGGCCGCAGCCGGGGCGGACACGGAGAGAGCCGATGCGTTCATGGCTGCGACGTTTCTTGCCGCGTCGTGGAGGGGGACAGCGTCACGTCGCTGGCCGGTTGGGGCAGCGCGCCGCCTCCCGTGCTGGGCGTGAGCATCGCGCGCACGCGTCCGCTCGGATTGCCCGGTCCCGCGACATCCTTGCCCGACTGCGCGGTGTAAAAGTCCTTCTGGCCATCGTAGGTGATCACACTGCCGCGCACTTCATCGACGAGCTTGGACAACCCCTGCAGGCGCCGCACGACGGCGCGCGTGGTCAACGTCGTCAGATCCTGCTTGCCGTCGTAGTCGATGCGCACCGCGTTGCCTTCGATGTATTCGTTCATGCCGTCGCGCTTCTGCCGGAAATACGATGGCGTGTTGCCGTTGCTGGTGCCGGTGGCGTGCTGGTAGCCTTGCGGATCTTGCTTGACCTCTACGCGGTCTGCACGGATCAGGATCGTGCCTTTGGTCGCGACGACGTGGCCGGTGAAGACCGTCAGCTGCTTGAGGTCGTCGTACGTCATGTTGTCCGCTTCGATGTTGAGCGGCTTGTCGCGATCCGCGCGCTCGGCGTGCGCGACGGGCAGCGACAGCGCAAGCGCGACGGCCAGCGTCGACACGATCCGCCCGCCCGCTGTGCGGGCGCCGCTTGCCCCGGCGCAGCGCTTCGGATGCAGCGTGCGCGCAGGCACGGGGCGGTCATACATTGGGTTCATGCGCGTCGTGCGAGAAAGAGGTGCCCGTCATTGACCGAACGGTCCGCCCGCCGCCGTGTCGGACGCGGCAATCATGCCGCGTACCTGGCCGAGCAGACGCATTTCCCGGGTCACGTTGTTGTAGATCATGCCATTGGCCGTCATCTGGGACAGGCCGCGCAGTAGTTTAACCGGCTTTTCAGTTTCGATGATGTCGTCGTGGGTCAGCACGCGGAAGTGCTCGGAGTCGGCTTGCATCCGCGGATCGGTCGGACCTGCGTCGCGCACGATGCGCGCGTCGTCGTACAGGTCCACGATCGAGCCGTCCGCATTAATGACAGCGCGCTTGCCGGTGGCAGTGACGACCGGCTGGCCCGGCGCGAACGCGCGGATTGCCGGCAGCGTCGCATGCGTCGCCGCATCGTCCTCGTAGTGGACCATCGACGCAGCCGCGATCCGGTACTGCGTCACGCCACTTTCGTCCAGCATTGAAATCGAGAAGTGGTCGGCGAAATAGTCCGGCGTATGCGCCTTGTCCGCCGATACCCCCTGCGACGGGCGCGGTAGCGTATTTTGCAGCAGCCAGTACGTACCGGCGGCGAGCACCGCCATGATCACGAGCGGCAACCAGGCGGACACGTGCATCTCGCGCATCGCTCAGCCTGCGCACGCCGCCGCGAGCAGACCGTCATACCGGCCCTGCGCGCGCAGCAGTGTATCGATGACTTCGCGAGCGGCGCCGTGACCGCCGTGGGCGGTGGCGATCCAGTGCGCGCGACTGCGTACCTCGGGGTGCGCGCCCGCCGGCGCGGCGGCAAAACCGACGCGCAGCATGACCGCCAGATCGGGCCAGTCGTCGCCCATGTACCCGCATTCGTTGGCGGTGACGCCGGCGGCATCTAGCAACTTGCCGAACGCGACGAGCTTGTCGCTGATCCCCTGGTACAGATATGACACGCGGATCTCGCGCGCGCGCAATTCGACGATCTTCGACTGGCGCCCGGTGATGATCGCGGTCGCGACGCCGGCCTGCTCGAGCAGCTTCAACCCATGGCCGTCCATCGAGTTGAAGCCCTTCATTGCGTCGCCGTCCGGCGTGAAGTACAACGTGCCGTCGGTTAGCACGCCATCCACGTCAAAGATCATCAGCTTGACGCGCGCGGCGCGTTCGATTGCGGTTAGGGCCATGGTCGGATCAAATGACTTTGGCAGAGAAAAGGTCGTGTGTGTTCAGCGCGCCGATCAGCATGCCATCGGCGCCCACGACCAGCATCTGGTTGATGCGGAATCGCTCCATCAGTTCCACGGCCTCGACCGCTAGCTGTCCGGCACTGATCGTGCGCGGTTTGTGTGTCATCACGTCGGTGATCGGCAGGCCCAGGATGTCACCCTTATGCTCTAGCACGCGGCGCAAATCACCATCGGTGAAGATGCCTTCCACGCGCGAATTCCCGTCCACGATCGCAGTCATGCCTAGCCGTTTTGCGGTGATCTCGAACAACGCGTCCCGCACCGTCGCGCACAGCGTCACGCGCGGCACCTCGTCGCCGGTGCGCATCACATCGCGCACATAGGTCAGCAGGCGCCGGCCCAATGTGCCGCCCGGATGCGAGCGCGCAAAATCGTCGGCGGAAAAGCCGCGCGCGTCGAGCACCGCCACCGCCAGTGCGTCGCCAAGCGCGAGCGCGGCTGTGGTGCTGGCCGTGGGCGCGAGGTTCAGCGGGCATGCCTCCTTCTCCACGCGCGCATTTAAGTGCACGTCGGCCAGCTTGGCCAGGCTCGATTCCGGCCGGCCAGTCACCGCAATCAATTTTGCGCCGAGCCGCTTGATGAGCGGCAGGATCTCAATCAACTCCTCCGATTCGCCGGAGTTGGACAAACCGATGAACACGTCGTCGGCAGTGACCATGCCCAGGTCGCCGTGGCTCGCCTCAGCCGGATGGACGAAGAACGCGGGTGTGCCGGTGCTCGCCAGCGTGGCCGCCAGCTTGCGCGCAATATGGCCTGACTTGCCGATGCCGGAGACCACCACGCGCCCCTTGCAGGCCAGCAACATTTCCACCGCGACGACAAACTCGCCGTTCAGGCGCGTACTTAGGCCCCGGATGGCCTCTGCCTCGATGTCGAGCACATGCTGCGCCAGCTGCAATGCCCGGGCGCCATTGATTTTCGCTATCATGCGCGGAGTATAGCAAACGCGCATTTAGCTCGCGGCGCACCCGGCGGCGTGGCTCCCGAAGCGTTGAGGGCGCTGCTGTGTGTGCGCCGGTCGCTACCGCCCGGCTTTGCTTACGTCGATGCCGACCACTGAAAGGACCGACGCAAGGGCCCGCATGACATCGCCGCTCCAACTCACGCTTTTTCTATTGCTGGCCGCGGTGGCCGGGGTCGTGATCTTTCGCATGCTGAACCTGCCGCCCATGCTCGGCTACTTGAGCGTGGGCATGCTCGTTGGCCCCCATGCGCTGGGCATGGTGAGCGATTCGGAGCGGGTACAGTACCTAGCCGAATTCGGCGTAGTGTTCCTGATGTTCTCGATCGGGCTGGAGTTTTCGATCGCCAAGCTGCGCTCGATGCGCACGATCGTGTTCGGGCTGGGCCTGTCGCAGGTATTGGCCACAATCGCGTTGGCCGTGCTCGCCGGCCTGGCCACGCGCGCCTGGCTGCACATAAGTTGGCAGGCGAGCGTCGCGTTCGGCGGCACACTGGCGATGTCCTCGACTGCGATCGTCAGCAAGCTGCTCGCTGAACGGCTCGAGCTCGAGTCTGCGCACGGGCGCAACATCTTCGGCATCCTATTGTTCCAGGACCTGGCCGTGGTGCCGCTGCTACTCGTAATCGGCGCGCTCGGGGCCGATCCGAAGGGATTGGCGATCGCGCTCGGATGGGCTGCGATCAAGACCGCCGTGGTGCTGACGATCTTGTTGCTTGTCGGCCAGCGGTTCATGACTCGCTGGTTCAACGTGGTGGTCCGGCGACGTTCGCAGGAACTGTTCATGCTGAATGTGTTGTTGATGACGCTGGGCGCTGCGTTCATCACTGAGACGTTTGGGTTGTCGCAGGCGCTCGGCGCGTTTATTGCCGGCATGCTGATTTCCGAGACGCCCTATCGGCATCAGGTCGAGGAGGACATTAAGCCGTTTCGCGACGTGCTGCTGGGCTTGTTTTTCATCACTACCGGCATGTTGTTCGACCCGCGGGTGCTATGGCAGCACCCGCTGATGGTGCTGTTGTTCTTGGTCGGTCCGTTGCTGCTTAAGGCGGCGCTGGTCACCGGCCTAGCTCGCCTGTTCGGCGCGATGCCCGGCGTGGCGATGCGCACTGGACTTGCGCTCGCGCAGGCCGGCGAGTTCGGTTTCGTGCTGCTGAACCTGATCCGTGAGCAACGCCTGGTTTCGGACGAGCTGATGCAAATGATCCTGGCGGCGATGTTGCTGTCGATGCTGGCGGCGCCGTTCGTCATCAATGCGATGGACCGGATCGTGCTGCGCCTGTCCTCGACTGAATGGATAATGCAGTCACTGCAGATGACGCGCATCGTGACGCAAAGCATCAAGCAGCAAGGGCACGTGATCATTTGCGGCTACGGGCGCAGCGGGCAGAACCTGGCGCGGATGCTCGAGCATGAGGGCCTGTCGTATGTCGCGCTGGATTTGGATCCGGACCGCGTGAGCGCCGCGGCGACGGCCGGCGAGCAGGTCGTGTTCGGCGACGCGGGGCGCTGGGAATCGCTGCTGGCCGCCGGTATCCATCGAGCGGCGGCGCTCGCCATCACCTATGCGAATACGCCTTCGGCGTTGAAGGTGTTGCATAACATACATGAGCTGGAGCCAACCCTGCCGGTGATCGTGCGCACGGTGGACGACGCCGACCTGGACAGGTTGCTGGCCGCGGGGGCGACCGAGGTGATCCCAGAGATCGTGGAAGGCAGTTTGATGCTCGCATCGCATACGCTGGTGCTGGTCGGCGTGCCGATGCGCCGCGTGTTGCGGCGCGTCGAGCAATTGCGCGACAAGCGCTACAGCCTGTTGCGCGGCTATTTCCACGGCGCGGACGACCGGGATGAGGACGGCATCGAGCAGGTGAGGCTACAATCGGTGTCGATCGACGAAAGTGCCGATGCGGTTGGCCAGAGCCTGGACGAGCTTGGGTTGTTCGAAATGGGCATCGAGGTTACCGCGATCCGCCGGCATGGTATACGAGGTGTCGAGCCCGATCGCGACACGAAACTGCGCGCGCGTGACATCGTCGTGCTGCGCGGCTTGCCCGACGCGCTCGCGCTGGCCGAGGAGCGGCTGCTGCGCGCGCGGCGTGGTGCGGCGACGCAGCCGGCCTAGCGCGGCACGCAGCCGAATGACATCCGAATAAACCCGGCGCGGGCTTAACACCCGGCGCCCGATCCGCAAGGGAGACCACCATGCAAGAGCGCGCTGCGCCGCCACCGGCGGTGCTGACTGACCCTGCCGCCTATATCCGCCAGCATATCCGTACTGTGCCCGACTGGCCGCGGCCTGGCGTGCAATTTCGCGATATCACGCCGCTGCTGCAGGACGCGAAATGCCTGCGAGTGCTGGTCGACCTGTTCGTGCAGCGCTATATCGACCAGCGGCTAGACTACATCGCAGGGCTTGATGCGCGGGGATTCATCATCGGACCGATCCTCGCTTACGAGCTGAACGTGGGTTTCATTCCGATCCGCAAGAAAGGTAAACTGCCGTTCACGACTGTGTCAGCGTCCTACTCGCTCGAGTATGGGGAGGCGACGGTCGAAGTCCACGCGGATGCATGCCGCCCGGGTGAGCGCATCGTGCTCATCGACGACTTGATCGCCACGGGCGGCACGATGATGGCCGGGCGCGCGCTGCTGGAGCGGCTCGGCGCAGGCGTCGTCGAGTGTGCAGCGATCATCGATCTGCCCGGGCTGGGAGGCTCAACGCTGCTGCGCAATGCCGGGGCGCCGCTCTATACCGTGTGCACGTTTTGAGCCGCTGCGGCCATCATTGGCTGGAGCGAGGCGATGCGTGAATTGCCGCTGCTCGTCGCCACGTCTGTGGCAATCACCGTCGCGCCGGGCCTGGACCACCTGTCAGTGCTCTCGCGGAACGTGTTGCAGGGGCGCGCCGCCTTCATTGCGCTGGCGCCCGGGTTGCCGCGTTGCGCAGTGGAAGACGCGGTAGAATCGTCGGTTTTACGCGCAAAGGGCATCGGCGATGACTTGGGGCTGCATTGACGCCGCGCGCCGTTTCCGGCGCGACCAGCATCTGCGATTCGTGATCGGCGAGCAGCCGGTCGGCTGGATCCGCGCGGGCGACGTGCGTTGGCTCACGCACTGGCCGGACGTGTTCATTATCAGCGAGCGCTGCGTCATGCTGGCCGATGCATTCGATACCGTCCAGGCGCGTAGCGCCGCACTGGGCTCAGTCATTGGTGCGCTGGCCGCGCACGGCTTGATTCGCGCATGGCGCAACGAGACCTATGCAATCCGCAATGCATTTGACGATCCGCCGCTCGCATTCATTGAACGCGCGGCGTCGCGCTTCTTTGGCACGACGACATACGCCGTCCATCTGAACGGCGTGGTGGAGGGCCCCGACCGCGAGGTGCCGCCGCTGCGCCTCGGCAAAGCCGCCTCGCCGGTTGCGCCGCGCGGCGCGGACGATGAGCCGTATTTCTGGATCGCGCGCCGCAGCGACACGAAGCCGACCGATCCCGGCATGCTCGACAGCCTGGTTGGCGGCGGAATCGGCTGGGGGCTGCCGGTGTTCGACACGCTGGTGAAGGAAGCGTACGAAGAATCCGGCGTCGATGCGTTGCTCGTGCGCACGGCCAGCGCGGGGCGCACGATTCACGTTTTGCAGGAAATCGACGAGGGCACGCAGGCCGAGCAACTGTTCGTCTACGATCTGCTGCTGCCCGATGATTTCGCGCCGCGCAATACCGACGGGGAAGTCGCCGAGCACCGGCTGGTATCGCGCATGCAATTGCTCGACGTGGTTCGCGCTGGCCGGATGACCGTCGATGCGAGCCTGGCGACGCTCGATTGCCTGTTGCGCCGCGGCTGGCTCGATTCCGCCGAATGCGGCGCTTTCGACGTACTGCTGCAGGCGCCCGGCGATTGAGTGCCGCTGCGTCGGCTGACACCGGCAGACCTGTCCAACCGTATTACCCGGTGACGAATTAAACAAGGGGTGATGGCATGGCCACCGAACACAGCTTCATTCTCAAACTCGCCTGCGCCGACCGGCCGGGCATCGTGCATGCGGTGTCCGGATTCCTGTTCGAGCGAGGCAGCAATATTCTAGATTCCGCACAGTTCGGCGACAGTCGCACCGGCGAGTTCTTCATGCGTGTGCACTTCCAGCAGGTGGGCGGCGATCCCGGCCTACACGCGCTGCGCGCCAGTTTTGCGACGCTGGCCGAGCAATTCGGCATGCGCTGGGAATTGCACGATGCGAACGCCAAGTCGCGCGTGATGATCATGGTGTCCAAGATCGGTCATTGTCTGAACGACTTGTTGTTCCGTTACCGCACCGGTCAGCTTGCGATCGAGATCCCGGCGATCGTGTCGAACCACCAGGACTTCTACCAACTCGCGGCGAGCTACAACATCCCATTCCACTATCTACCGCTGGCCGACGGCACGCCGCAGGCCAAGGCGGCACAGGAAGCCCGCGTCCTGGAGTTGGTCGAGCACCACGGCGTGGACCTTGTCGTGCTGGCGCGTTACATGCAAATTCTGTCGGGCGAGCTGTGCGAGAAGCTGGCCGGCCGGGCCATCAATATCCATCATTCGTTTTTGCCCAGCTTTAAGGGGGCGAAACCGTACTACCAGGCGTTTGACCGCGGTGTGAAGCTGATCGGCGCCACCGCGCACTACGTGACCACGGATTTGGATGAAGGTCCGATCATCGAGCAGGAAGTCGAACGCGTCGACCATAGCATGACGCCCGACGAACTGACGGCCGTGGGTCGGGACGTCGAATGCGTGACCCTTGCGCGGGCGGTGAAGTGGCACGTCGAGCACCGCATCGTGCTCAACGACACGAAGACCGTGGTATTTCGCTGACTCAGTGCAACGCCCACGGACACGCTCAGCACATCGGTGCTGACGAAGCACGGGCGCTGGCCAATGCGTCGTGCACCGCGAGCGGGCTGGGTGCAGCGGCGTGCGCCGCCCGCGCGCTCAAATCAGCTTGGAGAGCACCAACTCACGCTTGATGTAGGCATAGAAGATGGGCGCCGCGATGACGCCAAGCAACCCAAACGCCGCTTCCATCACCAGCATCGCGATCAATAGTTCCCACGCCTTGGCCTCAATCTCGCCGCCGACGATACGCGCGTTCAGGAAGTACTCGAGCTTGTGGATTACCACCAGAAACGCGAGTGACGAAATCGCGACGCCGATCCCGGAAGCCAGCGAGATTAGCACGATCACGGTGTTCGAGATTAGGTTGCCGACCACCGGCAACAGGCCAACCACAAACGTGAAGATCACCAGCGTCTTGGACAGCGGTAGCCGCGAATGGAACAGCGGCAGTGCGACAAGCAGGTAGAGGCCAGTGAAGAACGCATTGACCGCTGAAATCTTGATCTGCGCGAACACGATCCGCCGAAACGCGTCGGCGAAGCGCGACACCCGCGTAACCAGCGCTGCGGACAGCGGCGCGCGAGTTGCGTGATGCTGCGCGCCGACGGCCACGATCGCGCCGAGAATCATGCCGAGCAGCACGTGCGTGATGCCGCGCATCGCCGTCTTGCCGCCCTCCTGCAGCTGCGTCGCGTGCGAGTGCAGCAAGACAGTAATCTTCGATTCAATCTCGGCGGCGTTGCTCGGCAGATACGTCAACGCCCAAGCCGGAAGCCGCGCACGCTCCTGATCAAAGAACCGCATCACCTGCTCGAACAGCGCTTGCATGCTGGTGACGTGCTTTTCTAGATGCTGTGCGATGCCCAACGAGATGCCGGTGAAGACGGCGACCACCGCGCAGGCGACGAACACGACCGCGAACCACCGCGCGCGCTGGCTGGACAGATGACGCTCCAGGCGCGGCGAGATTTGGTGCACGACCTGATAAACGAGTAGCCCCGCCAGCAGCGCGCCGAGCAGTTTCAGCTCGATGACTAGCACCATCGCGGCGATCATGAATAGGTAGCTGGCGATATCCACCGGCGCGAGCCGGGACAACGACGCAGGGCCCGGTGGAGTCACGTTGCGCGCCGAAAGCGGCTGCACCGGACGTGGCCCCTGCGCCGAGCCGCATCCGTCGTCGCCATCGCTCGGGCGCGCCGCTTCATATTCTGTTGCCATCCCCAATCCTCGTTACTACTATTTGTCCGCACGGGCGTTGGCGCATGCGTTAGGCCCGCGTCTGGCGTGCGCCGAGCAGGGGCGCCAGGTACTTGCCGGTAAAGCTTGCCTTTGATTGTGCCACGTGTTCCGGCGTGCCCTGCGCGATGATTTGACCACCGCCGGCGCCCCCCTCCGGTCCGAGGTCGATGACCCAATCCGCCGTCTTGATCACGTCAAGATTATGCTCGATGATGACAACCGTATTGCCATGATCGCGTAATCGGTGAATGACTTCCAGCAGCAGCGCGATATCGTGGAAGTGCAAGCCCGTCGTCGGCTCATCCAGGATATAAAGCGTGCGACCCGTGTCGCGCTTGCTCAGTTCCAGCGAAAGCTTGATTCGTTGTGCTTCGCCGCCGGACAATGTGGTCGCGGACTGGCCCAGCCGGATGTAGCCGAGCCCCACGTCGAGCAGCGTTTTGAGCTTGCGCGCCACCACCGGCACCGCGCGGAAGAACTCATACGCGTGTTCGACTGTCATGTCGAGCACTTCGCTGATGCTGCAGCCTTTGTACTGGATTTCGAGCGTCTCCCGGTTGTATCGCTTGCCGTGGCACACGTCGCATGGCACGTAGACATCGGGTAAAAAGTGCATCTCCACTTTCAGCACGCCGTCTCCCTGGCACGACTCGCAGCGCCCACCCTTGACGTTGAACGAAAATCGTCCCGGATCATAGCCGCGCTCCTTGGCCGCCGGCACGCCGGCGAACAACTCCCGGATCGGCGTGAACAGGCCGGTGTAGGTGGCCGGGTTCGAGCGCGGCGTACGGCCGATCGGCGACTGATCGACGTTGATTACCTTGTCAAAATGCTCCAGTCCGTCGATGGCCTCGTGCGGGGCGGGCTCGGCCGCCGAGCCGTACAAATGGTGCGCGACCGCATGGTACAGCGTGTCATTGATTAGCGTGGACTTGCCCGAGCCCGATACACCGGTCACGCAGGTGAGCAGGCCTATCGGCAGGTCCAGCGTCACATGCTTCAGGTTGTTGCCGCAGGCCTGCACAATCCGCAGTCGGCGCTCGTCCGGTGCGCGCCGCTGCTGTGGTACCGCGATCCGCCGCGCGCCACAAAGATACTGGCCGGTAACCGAGGCGGCGTCGTTCTCGATTTGCTGCGGCGTGCCGCGTGCGACCACCATGCCGCCGTGCTCGCCGGCGCCCGGGCCCATGTCCACCACATAATCGGCCATCCGGATCATGTCCTCGTCATGCTCCACGACGATGACGGAGTTGCCTAGATCGCGCAGGTGCTTCAATGTCCCGATCAACCGGTCGTTGTCGCGCTGATGCAGCCCGATCGACGGCTCGTCGAGCACATACATCACGCCGGTCAGGCCTGAGCCAATCTGCGACGCGAGGCGGATGCGCTGCGCCTCGCCGCCGGACAGCGTGTCCGCGCTGCGCTCCAGCGACAGATAATCGAGCCCGACGTTGTTCAGGAACATCAGGCGTGCGATGATTTCCTTGACCACTTTGTCAGCGATTTCGCGCTTGGCACCGTCCAGCTTCAGCGTCTGGAAGTAACCTAGCGCGTCGCGCAGCGGCCAGCCGCTCACCTCGAAGATCGCCCGCGCGTTGCCGTCGGGGCCGATCTTCACATGGCGTGCCTCACGCCGCAGCCGGGTGCCCTCGCATGCGGGGCACGCCTGGTTGTTCTGATACTTGGCCAGTTCCTCGCGCACCGCCGCCGAATCGGTTTCCCGATAGCGGCGCTCCAAATTGCGGATGATGCCTTCGAACGGATGCTCGCGTACCGACGCGCGACCGCGCTCATTCATGTACGAGAATGGGATGAGCTGTTCGCCGGAACCGTACAGTACGGACTGGCGCACCGCCTCGGGCAGGTCCTCGAATGCTGTTTCGATGTCGAACTCGTAGAATGCCGCCAGGCTTTGCAGCATTTGGAAATAGAACTGGTTGCGCCGGTCCCAGCCCTTCACTGCGCCGGCGGCCAGCGACAGCGACGGATGTGCGACCACTCGCTTCGGGTCGAAGAAGGTGATTTGCCCCAGGCCGTCGCATTCCGGGCATGCGCCCATTGGATTGTTGAATGAGAACAGCCGTGGCTCGAGTTCCTGCAGTGAGTAGGAGCAGACCGGGCACGCGAACTTCGAGCTAAACAGATGCTCGGTGTGGCTGTCCATCTCCAGCGCGATCGCACGGTCGTCGGCGAGCCGCAGCGCGGTCTCAAACGACTCCGCGAGCCGTTGCTTCGTGTCTGGGCGCACCTTGAGCCGGTCCACGACGACGTCGATCGTATGTTTGTCGTTCTTTTTCAGCTTAGGCAGCGCGTCGACGTCATGGATTTGCGCGGCGCCTTCGTGCGCGGTGCCGCCACCGGAGCGCACTCGGAAGCGGATGAAGCCCTGCGCCTGCATCTGCTCGAATAGCTCAGCGTGCTCGCCCTTACGGTTGACCACGACCGGTGCGAGAATCATCAGCTTCGTGTCCTCGGGCAGGGCCAGCGCGGCGTCGACCATCTGTGACACGCTTTGTGCCTGCAGTGCGATGCTGTGATCCGGGCAGTACGGCGTGCCCACCCGTGCGTACAATAGTCGCAGGTAATCGTGGATTTCGGTGACGGTGCCGACCGTGGAGCGCGGGTTGTGCGACGTCGCCTTCTGCTCGATCGAGATGGCCGGCGACAGACCCTCGATCAGGTCGACATCCGGCTTCTCCATCAACTGCAGGAACTGTCGCGCATACGCGGACAGGCTCTCGACATAACGTCGTTGCCCCTCCGCGTACAGCGTGTCAAAGGCGAGCGACGACTTGCCGGAACCCGACAACCCCGTGACCACGATCAGCTTGTGACGCGGCAGATCAAGGTTGACGTTTTTCAGGTTGTGGGTGCGGGCCCCACGGATGCGGATCTCTTCCATTGAGCGATGGTGCCGGCTTCGCTGGCGTTGCTGCCAAACCTGCTACTATAACGACTTTTCCTCACCGCCGTACCAGCGCCCAACGGGCAGGTCTGACACCCGGTCAGGGTGCATGCATGGACGGGAATTCACCTCGATGTCCACGTCGTCCGCTTCTTCTTCCCGAATGAGCGCGCCGGAGTTGCGCGCGACCGTCTCACTTGCGTCGGTTTTCGCGTTGCGCATGCTCGGTTTGTTCATGATCATGCCGGTGTTCTCCGTCTATGCCCACACGATTCCGGGCGGCGACGACACGGTGCTCGTCGGTATCGCGCTGGGCGTCTACGGCGTGACGCAGGCAGCGTTGTATATTTTCTACGGATGGTTATCCGACCGCATCGGGCGCAAGCCGGTGATCGTTGCCGGGTTAGTGATCTTCGCGCTCGGGGCCGCAGTGGCCGCGCTCGCGGACACGATCCACTGGATCATCGTCGGCCGCGCGCTGCAAGGCGCGGGTGCGATTTCGTCGGCCGTGCTCGCGCTGATCGCCGACCTGACCCGCGAGCATCATCGCACGAAGGCGATGGCGATGGTCGGCGGCAGCATTGGCGTCTCGTTTGCGGTGGCCATTGTCGGCGCGCCGGTGCTGTATGCGGTGATCGGCATGAGTGGGCTATTCGCGGCGATCGGCGTACTATCGATGTTAGCAATCGCAGTGGTGCTGTGGATCGTGCCCGATCCGGCGTCACCGCCGGTGCACGTCAAGGCGCCGTTCGCTGAGGTGCTGCATCACCGCGAACTGCTGCGGATGAACTTCGGCGTGTTCGCGCTACACGCGACGCAGACCGCGCTGTTCGTCGTCGTGCCGCGGATCCTGGTCGGCGCCGGGCTGCCGGTCGCGTCGCACTGGAAGGTTTATCTGCCGGTCATGGCACTGGCGTTCGTGCTGATGGTGCCGGCGATTATTGCGGCCGAGAAGCGGGGCCAGATGAAGGCCGTGATGCTCTCGGGCATCGTTGCTATTCTGATCGGCCAGCTTGCGCTGTCCCAGGTCGGCCATGCGATGATGGCGGTAGCCGCCATCCTGCTCGTTTACTTTACCGGGTTCAACGTGCTGGAAGCGTCGCAGCCGTCGATGGTATCGAAGCTCGCGCCGGGCACGCGCAAGGGCGCCGCGATGGGCGTCTATAACACGACGCAGGCGCTTGGGCTCGCGCTGGGTGGCGTGATGGGCGGCTGGCTGCTCAAGCTGCATGGTGATGCGTCGGTATTCCTGGCCTGTTCCGTGCTGGTGTTCGCTTGGCTTATAATCGCGGCCCCGATGAGGGTGCCGTCGCCAGCGGGCAGCCGCGGCGCGCATTGACCGCGCATCCGACGCCTCATGTAACGCGTATCGAATCAAACTGGAGAAAGGCATATGGCATCCGTCAACAAAGTGATTCTTGTCGGCAATCTCGGCGCCGACCCGGAAACGCGCTACCTGCCAAGCGGCGATGCGGTGACCAACATTCGTCTGGCAACGACGGACCGATACAAAGACAAGGCATCGGGCGAATTCAAGGAACTGACCGAGTGGCACCGCGTGGTGTTCTTCGGCCGCTTGGCGGAGATCGCCGCCGAATACTTGAAGAAGGGCTCGCCGGTGTACGTCGAAGGGCGTATCCGTACCCGCAAATGGCAGGATCAGAGCGGCCAGGACCGTTACTCGACCGAAATCGTCGCGGATAGCATGCAGTTGCTGGGCGGCCGTGGCGGCTCAGGTGGTGGTGGCAGCGGTGGCGATGACTTCGGCGGCGGCGCATCGGGTGGGTATTCGCGGGGCGAAGGCGGCGGCGCCGGTGGCGGGCGCGCGTCGGGTGGCGCACGCCAGGGTGCGGGCGGCGGTGCAAGCCGGCCCAGCGCGCCTGCCGGCGGTGGGTTCGACGAGATGGACGATGATATTCCGTTCTAGGATAGATCTCTTTTTGATTTTGTAATCAGCTTAAGCGAAGTCATTGATTTGACTTCGCTTTTTTCTTATCCAGCATAACACCCGTTGATGATTCGCTACATACGGTGGATCATATCGTGTCGGCCCAGGCCGGCTGGCTGCAGTCATTGTGGAGAACAACAATGCGTGGGGTCTGGAGGTTCGCACTTGCGTGCGGCGCGGGGATTGGAATGGGCATTGGGATAGCGGGCAGCCCGGCGCAAGCGGTCCAGTGGATGACCCTGTCGAGCGCGCGCGACCTGTCATATGAATTGGACGCCGACAGCGCACACAAGGATCCGGATGGCTACCTCGCCTATTCGACACGGACCACGTGGCGGGACGCGGCGCAGCCGCCGGGCGCGATCGCCGCGGTGGCGGTATCGATCAGTCGCTATCAGATGAACTGCCAAGCCAAGCAATGGCGACTGGTCGAATCCTGCTACGAGAGTGCCGACGGATCGCCCGCCGGCGTCTACAAGCCGACAAGCAATGTCTGGCTCGATATCGGGCCGGGCACCGTGATGGACAAGATCCACGCGAGGTTTTGCTAACGAGCCAGACGGGGCGATTTCCATTAGTATGAGCGCGCGGCCTGCGTGTCCGTGTAGTGCGGGCATGAGCGGGAGCGCGCTAGAGCCGGTTGCCCACGCGCTGGCGCTGCAACGCCGTTATGATGAGGCCCGCATGTAACGGGAGGCTGCGGTGAGTTGGCAACGCGTCGTCGTGTCGTGGGGACTGCGCCGGTATTTCCGGCCGTATACCGAACTGCCGGATATCAGCGTGAGCCGCGTGCGCGCGCAGCTCGACAAGCGTCTGTGGACGCCCAGGGTGCCGGCCGGATTCCGGCTGCGCGAGCGCTATGGCAGTGGGTGTGCGCCGCTCGCCGGCGAATGGCTAGAGCCTGAGCCGCCGGTGCCGGACCGCGGGCGCCCGATGGTGCTCTATCTGCATGGCGGCGGCTACTACTTCTGTTCGCCGCGCACGCATCGCACGATCACGTTCGCGTTGGCGGCGCGGGCACGGGCCGCGTTGTTCGCGCTGGACTACCGGCTTGCCCCCGAACATCCGTTTCCGGCCGCGCTGCACGACGCGCTTGCAGCTTACCGCGCGTTGCTTGCGTGGCACGCGCCTAGTTCTATCGTGATCGCCGGCGATTCAGCGGGGGGCGGCCTCGCATTGGCCACGCTGGTTGCGCTGCGCGATGCGGGTGAGCCGCTGCCAGCCGGGGCCGTGCTGTTCTCGCCGTGGACCGATCTGGCCGCATCTGGCGCGTCGATCGCCTCCAATCATGGACAGGACCCAATGTTTGCCGGGCCGGTGATCAGTCGCGCGGCGAAGCTATACCTGGGCGACGCGTCGCCGGTCCATCCGCTGGCCTCGCCGGTCTACGCGGATTTGCATGGATTGCCGCCGCTGTTCATCCAGGTGGGTAGCACCGAGGTGCTGCTCGATGACTCGGTGCGCGTCGCGCACAATGCGTGCAAGGTCGGCGTGTCGACGCAGTTCCGGATATGGCCGGATATGCCGCACGTATGGCAGATCTATGCGCCGTTTCTTCCGGAGGCGCGACGCGCGCTGCGGGAGGCGGCACAGTTCATAACGCGCGTTGTGGTGTGACGCGATGCGCGTGGTTTCCATCATGGCGCATGCCGCGCAATTGCATCATACGCGGCCCGCACCGTCGGCTCGCCATAGCGTCGCTCCAGCCGGCGTACCGTGAAGTGCGCGTGGGCCATGTTCTGGAAATGCTCGATGAATGCCGCGTTGACCAGCGCGCCAAGTACCGCGCCGAGCGCCGGCACGGATTTGGCGGCGACTTGCTCGCCGACCTGAACCGAAAAGCGCGCGGCGACGGTATTGATCAACCGGGCCAATGCAGTGGACGCCTGGGCAGCCATGCCATGCACGAAGCCTTTGGCCGCGACGTCGGAGGAGGCCTTCGATACCGCTTGCGCGAGTGCGCCTCGCACGAAGAAGTAGCCCATCTCCGCGCGGCCTGGCCCAATTGCGGTGTGGCCCATGGCAAGCACCGACAAGCATTCGAGTTGCACGTCGAGTGTGGACAGATCCTCGCCCTCGCTCCGAGCGATGTCGCAGATTGAGCGGAACATCAAGGTCGTCGTGACGGGTAGCTCGATCGGCAGTGCGACGAGCCCGAATGCGCCGCCGGCCGCACCCGTGGTTGCCACCGCGACCTTATGCAGCCAGTTGCGCGGCCGCGGGGCCGCAATCGCCTCAAGCGTGGCGGGTCGTGCCCCCGCATCAGCCATCGCCGGAGTGTAGTCGGTGGACAACGACAACGCGCTGTCGCCGTGGCCCAGGCTGTGCAGCGCGGCGCGCAGGCAGCGGCGCAGTGCGATATGAGTCGCATCGAACACTTTATCGTTGGCGCCGGCCGGCAGGCGCGACAGCAATGCCTCGAACGGCGCGCCGAGCAAGCTGGTCAGCTTGATCGCTAGGCCGGGGCGCTCTAACAGTTGCCTGGCGCTGTGCAACGCCTTCAGGTCGGCATCCTGCATGGTCGCATTCGATGGGGCAGTGAGCGCATGTGACATTGCATTGAACTCCGGAACACAAAAAGACGATTCGACGACGGCCGTGGCCATCCGTGCGAATTTGTTAGAGCGGCTTTCCTTGCTATAATTTCAATCAATTGATAAGGCAATTATTGTATACGCAAAGATGCCATTTGACTCTTCCGCTCAACATTCGAGCGGGCAGGTACTGCCGTTTCGCGAATCGCTGCTTGCGATGCTGGGCCTCTCGTTTGTGACGATGCTTGTCGCGTTCGACCAGACCGTGGTGGGCACCGCGCTGCCCACCATCGTGGCAGACCTCAAAGGCTTTGACCTGTACGCGTGGGTCGCGACTGTGTACTTGTTGGCGTCGGTGATTACCGTGCCGATTTTCGGGCGGCTGGGTGACTACTACGGCCGCAAGCCGTTCGTCATTGCATCCATCATTCTGTTCACGGCGGCCTCGGTGCTGTGCGGGCTCGCGCACGACATGCTGTTTCTCGTGCTCGCGCGCGCCTTGCAAGGGGTGGGCGGTGGCATGCTAGTTGGCACGGCGTTCGCCTGTATTCCGGATTTGTTCCCCGATGCGCACGTCCGGCTGCGCTGGCAAGTGATGTTGAGTTCGGCGTTCGGCATCGCGAATGCGGTCGGCCCGTCGCTCGGCGGATTCCTAACGCAGTATTGCGGATGGCGCGCGGTGTTCTACGTGAATTTGCCAATCGGATTATTGTCGCTGTGCTTTGTCTGGCGTTGTTTGCCGCATTTACGGCTGGCGCAGCACCAGGGTCGGATGCGGCTGGATTGGTTTGGCGCGGTGTTGATCGCGGCCTCGTTATGCGGCCTGCAACTATTCGTCGAGTTGTTGCCCAAGCACGGATTGACGTGCGGCACTGGCGCGCTGCTCGTGGTCAGCGCGCTGTGCGCGGTGGGACTATGGAAGTGGGAGCGGCACGTAGCGCAGCCGATGCTGCCCATCGACATGTTCGGGCATCGAAGCTTGTCCGTGCTCTTTACGTTGTCGCTGTTGGTGGGCTTCTCGATGTTCTCGCTGCTGTTCTATGTACCGTTGCTGCTCCAGGGCGGTTTCGGCCTGTCGCCCCGCGATGCGGGCCTCGTCGTCACGCCGCTGGTGGTCTGCATCACGCTGGGCAGCATCCTAAACGGGCGCATCGTGACGCGGATCCGTCATCCCAATGCGCTGCTGCACGTTGGCTTTGCGCTGCTCGCGTTGTCATGCGTGAGCGTGGCGGTGTCCACGCGGGCGATGCCGCAGGCGTTGCTAATGGTATTCATGGCGCTCGGCGGACTCGGGCTGGGCTTCGTGACGCCGAACCTGACGGTATTCGTGCAGCAAAGCGTCGGTCGCGAGCATCTGGGGATTGCCACGGCGTTGCTGCAGTCATTGCGCATGATCGGCGGCATGCTCGGCACCGCAGTGACCGGAACATTGGTGTCCCATTGGTATGTGAACGCAGTGCGCGATACGCTGGCACGCAACCATGCCGGCGCTTGGCTCGACGCGTTCGGCGATCCACAAGTGCTGCTTAACCGGCAAGCCCAGCAGCAGCTGATCCAGCAGGTCGGTGCGGCCGGGCACGATGGTGCCGCGCTCTTGGAGGGCGCGCGTGAGGCATTGGTGGGGGCGATCCATCTGGGCATCGCGCTTGCCGCGCTTGTTGCGGTATGGGCGGTGTGGTACGCCCGGCGCGTGCCGCCCATCCAACTGGCGCACTCCGCCAAGCATGAGCCGACAATGACGGAGTAGGCCGTGAAACTGCAAGAGCGAATCGCGATATTTCAACAATTTGGCCGGACCTACCGTGCATTCATGACCGCGTTCGAATCGCGTGTCGGTTTGCCGTTGCCCCGCTGGCGGATCCTACTCGCACTCTACGACCACGCACGGCTTGTCGAGCAGGGCACAAGGGCGGCAAGCCGCGACGATGCGCCGCACGGCGGACCGAGCCTGTCGCAAAAGCGGCTCGTGGAACGGCTCAGCATCGACCCGGGCGCGTTGACCCGGCAGTTGAAGCAACTCGAAAGCCTCGGGTGGATCGCTCGCAGTACGGACGAGCGGGACAACCGGTTGACCAATGTCGTGCTGACGGACGCGGGGCGTCAGGCTGTCGAGCACGGGCTGCCGCGCCGCAACGCGTTTCTTGCAAGTGCGCTCGGGGCGTTGTCCGACGATGCGCTGCATGCGCTCGAGGAAGCACTCAAGGACATCGAGCGTTGCGTGACGCATGGCGAGCCGCCAGTCCCGGCCGAGCGCGGCGACATGCCTGCCATCGAATGATTAGAAAAACGTCTCGATGACCTCGACCACATTATACGCGTCATCGACCATCAGCAGGTTGCGCCACTTGTCGAATGTCAGGCATGGATGCGAAATATCGAACCCGATCATGTCGCCGACGCGGATGTCCGACCCGAGCTTAATCCGCAGATAGGTATGCTGGTCCATCATCCCGGTGACTTCCCAGCCGTCCTCGGCGCTTACCTCGCGCGGCGGGCGCGTGCCGTCAGCCGGTCGGTAGTGGCGTGCCGGCACCGGCAGGCCGGCGTCGAACGCCGCGTCGCGCTTGCCGAGCGCGACGATCGCGCGGTCCGCCTCGGGCACCGATTGCACATACGCCCATAGTTGCAGCGCTGGCAGCAACCCCTCGCCCATGCGCCGGGCAATCGGGTTGCGCGCGAGGATCTGCGCTTGCGCTTTTTTGTAAAGGCCTGCGTCGTGCGTCAAATAGCAACCGGGACGCAGTATCACTTCGACGTGCGCTGCGTCGCCCGCGTGGGAGAACTCGTCGGCGACCACGTCGTACCATGCAGATCCGGCGCCGGAGAGCAAGGCCGGCATGCGCGCGAAGCGACGCTGCGTCAGCAGTTCGCGCACGAGCGTGACTGCTTCGCGCAACAGCGTGCGCACGGATGATTCATTGGACAGCACGCCTTCGTAGAGCTCGATGCCCGCCAACGCCAGGCTTGTGGGCCACCTTGCCAATGCGGCAAGCACCGCCTCGCGCTGTGCGGCGTCGCGCACGCCAGTGCGTCCGCCCGCCACGCCAAGCTCTATCAGCACGTTCAGCGGACGGTGCGCATGCTGGAAAAACGCGCCGAGTTGGTCGACGCTCTCGGCCGAGTCGACCAGGCAGTAGAACTCGAAGTCCGGATCGGTCAGCAACTCGGCAATGATCGCCATGTTGCGCTTGCCCACCAACTGGTTGGCCATCAGTACCCGGGCGACGCCGCCATGATAGGCGGCGCGCGTCTGATGGGCGGTGGCCAGCGTGATACCCCACGCACCGCCGTCCAACTGCATGCGGAACAACTGTGGTGCCATCGTCGTCTTGCCGTGCGGCGCGAGTTTCACCTGGTATTGATCGACGAATTGCTGCATCCAAGCGAGGTTATGCCGGACGCGTTCACGGTACAGCACCGCCGCCGGCAGGCTGACGTCTTCGGCCAACAGGTTCCACGCCAGTCGCGCCGCGTCGCGCAGCGGCACACTCGCGCTTGGCAGCACGCCCAATCCCTTGGACAACGGGTCAATCGTCGCTTGCAGATAATTTGTAACTTTCATCGGGATACGGGCTCCGTGGGTGGCGTTATCACGATCGGGGTGCTGGCAACGATAAACCCAAAATACTGGGGTTGACCTGGGTAGTGTACAAAAAGTACGATGAGCGTGACATGTTAATTAGTAACAAGCCATCGCGATGCGCCAGACTGAGCCGCCGGTGTTCGACGTCGTTGCGCGGATCGCCCAGCGCCTGCCCGCGTTGCGCGAGGCCGAGCGCAAGGTCGCGGCCCTGATTCTGGATGACCTGTGCGGCTCGACGCGGGCCAGCATCGGCGAACTGGCCCGGCGCGCCGGCGTCAGCATCGCGACGGTGACGCGCTTTGCGAAGGCTGTCGGTTGCCGCGACGTTCGCGAGTTGAAGTGGCGGCTGGCTTCGGCCGGTGCCGTGGGCGAGCGCTTCTTGCGCGAGATGCGCGGTGGCGCGCACGGCTCGCTCGCGGCGCGTATTCTTGACGAGATTTGCGCCACATTGGTGGCCAATGTCCAGTTGCTGGATGCCGCGCCGGTGACACAGGCGGTCGATGTGTTGCTGGCGGCGCGGATGATCTATGTGTTCGGTATGGGCGGCGGCTCCACTGCGCTCGCCGACGAGTTGCGCTTCAGGCTGGTGCGGCTAGGGCGGCCTGTCGCCACCTACCAGGACGCAGCGTTGCAGCGGATGGTGGCCAGCACGCTGTCGGCCGATACGGCGGTGGTGGCCCTATCGGCGACGGGGCAATTGCCCGAGATCGTCGCCAGCTGCCAGATCGCGCGCGAGTATGGCGCCAGCGTGGTGGCGATCACCGCGCCCGCATCGCCGCTGGCCAGCATTGCTCAGACGGTGATACCGCTGATTGCGCAAGAAACCGAGTTCATCTACAAGCCGTCGGCGTCGCGCTACGCGATGATGATGGCTTTGGACGTGCTCGTCACCGAGCTGGCCGTGCGGCAAAGCGACGTGAGCCGCGACCTATTACGGCGTACTAAGTATGCGCTCGACATGTATCGCGGCGGTAGCGAGCGGCAACCTCTGGGAGACTGAACCATGCACTCGCGTCCCGAAGCGGCCGATACGTTGATCATCGGCGCACAGCTATATGACGGCACAGGCGCTGCGCCGCTGCCGCGCGACGTCGCGTTGCGCGACGGGCGCATTGTCGCGATCGGCAGCCTGACCCATTGGCGGGCCGAGGAGGTGGTCGACGCCGGCGGTCATGCGCTCGCGCCGGGTTTCATCGATGTGCATACGCATGACGATACGCATGTGATCGAGGCGCCGCAAATGCTGCCCAAGCTGTCGCAGGGTATCACGACGGTCATCGTGGGCAACTGCGGAATCAGCGCATCGCCGGTGGTGTTGCGCGGGGAGCCACCCGATCCGATGAACCTGTTGGGCAAGCGCGATGCGTTTGTCTATCCGCGCTTTGCCGACTATGTGGACGCGGTGAATGCGGCTCGGCCTGCTGTCAATGTCGCTGCGCTCGTTGGTCATACTGCGTTGCGCAACAATCAGATGGATCGTCTCGACCGCGCCGCCACGCGCGACGAAATCGACGCGATGCGTGTACAACTGAGCGAGGCGCTCACGGCAGGCGCGCTTGGCCTAAGCACGGGGCTGGCCTATGGCTCGGCGGTGTGCGCACCGACCGACGAGGTGATGGCGCTGGCCGAGCCGCTGGCGGCCGCGCGCGCCGTGTACACGACACACATGCGCACCGAATTCGACGCGATCCTGGACGCGATGGACGAGGCGTACCGGATCGGCCGGCACGCACGCGTGCCGGTCGTCATTTCGCACCTAAAGTGTGCGGGACCGTCGAACTGGGGACGCAGTACCGAGGTGCTCGCGTCGCTAAGCCGCGCCCGCGCGTGCCAGCCGGTTGGCTGCGACTGCTATCCGTATAGTCGTAGCTCATCTACGCTGGACGTGAAGCAGGCAAGTGGCGACATCGACATCACGATCACCTGGTCGGCGCCGCACCCGGAGGCGGCCGGCAAGCTGCTCAGGCAAATCGCCGCGCAGTGGGGCGTGTCCGATGCGCAGGCGGCGCGGCGCCTGCAACCGGCCGGTGCTGTGTACCACAACATGAGCGATGAGGACGTGCGGCGAATCCTGTCGCATCCCGCGACGATGGTCGGCTCGGACGGCCTGCCAAATGATCCGCTGCCGCATCCGCGGTTGTGGGGCGCGTTTGCACGGGTGCTTGGCCATTATGTCCGGCACGAGCGACTGCTGCCGCTCGAGGAAGCGATCCGCAAGATGACGAGCCTGTCTGCGCGGCGCTTCGGGCTGGATCGGCGCGGCGAGATCCGCGTTGGCTATCACGCCGATCTCGTGCTCTTCGACCCAGAGACCGTGCGCGATGTCGCGAGCTTTGACGATCCACGTCGGCCGGCGCAAGGCATCGATGCCGTGTGGGTCAATGGCGTGCTCGCGTATCGCGACGGCACGCCGAGCGGTGCACGCGCTGGGGGCTTTGTCGTGCGCGGCCAGCCCGCTGGCTACGACGCCGAGCCGTATTGATTGCCGCGCGCATCCCATTAATCCGCAGCCATTGAGGAGCAATTGCAATGAAACGATACGGAATTGAAGGCGGCCAGGGAACCGGCGGCCAGCGCATGCCGTTTGCCCGGGCCGTCGAGGCGGACGGTTGGCTCTATGTGTCCGGCCAGACCCCGATGGACAACGGGGAGGTCATCAACGGCGGCATCGTCGAGCAATCGCACAAGGCGATCCAGAACCTGCTCGCGATTTTGCAGGAGGCCGGCTATGGCACCGAACACGTCGTGCGTTGCGGCGTATGGCTGGACGATCCGCGCGACTTCGCATCGTTCAACAAGGTGTTTCGCGAGTATTTCGGCGAGCATCCGCCAGCGCGCGCATGCGTCGTCTCGAGCATGGTGATCGACTGTCGGGTCGAGATCGACTGCGTCGCGTACAAGACGCCCGACCGGTGACCCCAGGCGCCGGCAAGGCTTCGCCACGGGACCCGGTATCCGACGCGCGCAACGATGCGACGCGGCCCGGCTCAGCGCCGCTTGCTGCAGACTGCGTGTCTTAGACGGGCAGCCAGCGCACCATCTCGGCTTGTACCGGCTGATGGACAGCGCTGCCCAGCCATACGTCGCCGTCCTGGAGCGTGCATTGCAGCCGCATTGTGCGCTCGGCCAGCGTCGCGAGTGCCGGTGCGACGCCCTCAGCAAGGCTCAATACGGTGACATTGCGCAGTCGCGCGACCTTGCCCTGGATCGCGTCCCACCAGATCCGGGACGTGCGTCCAGCGTATGCCAGCACGACCACGTCGTCTGCTCGCGCGCTCGCTTTCGCGATGCGCCGCTCGTCCGGCTGGCCGACTTCGATCCATCGCTGCACTGCGCCAGTCAAGTCCTTTTGCCACAGGTCCGGCTCGTCGGTATCGGACAGCCCCTTGCAGAACTCGAGCCGTTCGTGTGCATACAGCGCGAACGCCAGCAGGCGCACCATCATCCGTTCATCGGTTTCGGACGGATGCCGGGCCAGCGTCAGCGAATGGTCCGCATAGTAATGACGGTCCATGTCGGCGATCTGCAGTTCGGCCTTGTAGATTGTTGATTTCAGCGCCATCGGTTAAAGAGTATTCGTTGCCGGCGTCGCGCCGTGACCTGCACGGCCTGCGTGAGCGTGCATGCGATGCATGATGGGGGCACGGCCGCACGGCTTATTGGCGCGCGGTTCGCGCGTTGTCCGGCAATGGCAGGTTGAAATTGGTGCGTAACGGGTTGATGTCCAGCCCGCCGCGTCGCGTATAGCGTGCGTAGACCGCCAGCTTGATCGGCTTGCACACGCGTTGAATGTCGATGAAGATGCGCTCCACGCACTGCTCGTGAAACCCGGTGTGGTTGCGGTACGACACGATGTAGCGCAACAGGCCGGCGTGGTCGATTGGCGGGCCGACGTACCGGATCTGGATGCTGCCCCAATCCGGCTGCCCGGTCACCGGGCAATTGGACTTGAGCAGATTCGAAAACACCGTTTCATCGACCGGCGCTTGGTGAGTGTCCGCGCTCAGCAGTGACGGGTCGGGCGTATAGCTATCCGTGTCTAAGTCCAACCGGTCCAGCGACGTTCCTGCAAGCTCGTCCAGCGCCAGCGTCGCGAACTCGGCCGGCGGCGTGAGCCGTACCGACACGTTCGCGCCCGCGCATGCGCAGACGTCGCGGTGGATTGTCTCGCGCAACGTGTCAATCGACGCAATACGCGTCTGCGCAAACGACCCCAGGTACAACTTGAACGATTTGGATTCGATAATGTTGGGCGATTCCGCCGGCACGTGGAACGTGGCCAGCGCGATCTGCGGCTTGCCGCGCTCGTTGAGCCAGGACAGCTCGTACGCGTTCCAGATATCGGTGCCAAAGAACGGCAGCACCGCCGGCACGCCGATCGCGTCGCGGCCTTGCCGGCGCTCGATCGGAAACAGCAGCGTCGGATCATACTGCTGGGCATAGCTTACCGGTTTGCCCAAAAGGGATTGGTCGGGTGTCATGTTGCGGCTTGGACTTAAGCGAGGAATAATTGATACGCCGGGTTGGCCGTTTCGTCCCAATGCGCATACCCCAGCGCCGCCAGGAACTGCTGGAACTGGGCCTCTTCGTTCATCGGCACTTGCAAGCCTACCAGGATCGAGCTGTAGTCGGCGCCGCCATTGCGGTAATGAAACAGGCTGATATTCCAGTCGGGCGCCATCGACGACAGGAACTTCATCAGCGCGCCCGGGCGTTCTGGGAACGCAAACCGGTATAGGCGCTCATCGCGGGCCAGCGGTGAGTGGCCGCCGACCATGTACCGCACGTGCTGCTTGGACAACTCGTCGTTGGTCAGGTTGACGATGGCAAAGCCATGTTTCTCGAAGGTCTGGGCAATCAGCTGCGACTCGTCGCGACGCTGGATCTGCACGCCGACGAAAATGTGCGCCTGTTCAGCGTCGGCGACCCGATAGTTGAACTCGGTGACGTTGCGCGCGCCGATCAACTCGCAGAAGCGCCTGAAGCTGCCGCGCTCCTCGGGGATTGTCGCCGCGAACACCGCTTCGCGTGCCTCGCCCACCTCGGCGCGTTCCGCAACGAAACGCATCCGGTCGAAGTTCATGTTCGCGCCCGAGGTGATCGCGACAAACGTGCGGCCCTCCAGCTTTTCGCGTTCAGCATAGGCCTTGGCGCCGGCCACGGCTAGCGCGCCGGCCGGCTCCAACACGCTGCGCGTGTCCTGGAAAACGTCCTTGATCGCCGCGCACAGCGCGTCAGTGTCCACGGTCACGAAATCGTCGACGTATTGCTGCACGAGCCGAAACGTCTCTTCGCCCACGAGCTTGACTGCCGTGCCGTCGCTGAACAGGCCGACTTCGCTGAGCGTAACACGCTCGCCTTTTGCGATCGAGCGTGCCATCGCGCATGAATCGTCGGTTTGTACACCGATGATCTTGATCTCCGGGCGAAGCGCCTTGACGTATGCCGCGACGCCGGCGATTAGGCCACCGCCGCCGATCGGCACGAAGATCGCGTCGATCGGACCCTGGTGCTGGCGCAGGATTTCCATTGCGACGGTGCCCTGGCCGGCGATCACGTCTGGATCGTCGAATGGATGGATAAACGTCAGCCCGTGCTGCTGCTGGATCTGAAGCGCATGCGTGTAGGTATCGGAATACGATTCGCCGTGCAGCACGACCTGCACCGTCGGGCCACCGTGTGCGCGCACCGCATCAATCTTGACCTGCGGCGCTGTGACCGGCATCGCGATGACCGCCTTGCAGCCGAGCCGGGCCGCCGAATAGGCGACCCCTTGTGCATGGTTGCCGGCCGACGCGGTCACCACGCCGCGCGCTAAGGCATCGCGCGGCAATTGCGCCATCCTGTTGTATGCGCCGCGCAACTTAAACGAGAAGACGGGCTGGTTGTCCTCGCGCTTCAGATAAATCGCATTCTGAATTCGAGCCGACAGATTGCGTGCGTGTTCGAGTTCAGTTTCCCGTGCCACGTCGTAGACGCGGGCGGTCAGGATTTTCTTCAGGTAATCGGGCGAGGGCATGGCAGTTCTGCAAGTGGCGTGGATTGAAATTGGCGGGAAAAGAGTCAATCATAGCGCTATCCGGCGTTGCTTTTGTGCGCCGGTGTGCATTGAGTGTCGCAACGGCCGGTTAGAGCGCCGTTGCGTGGCTTCGCGCCAATGCGCCGTTACTCGATCGGACAATGTCGAGCGCACAGCCGCAATGGGCTAGCGTGGCGCGGCCCGAATGCACTACAAGATGCAGGTGGCGCGGTGGGCCGCATCCGGCGGCTCGGCCGCCCGGAATGCACCAATATCACGGGGTCGAATGTTTTTTTCCTTCAGAGGACAGCGTCGGAAAACCAGCACTCGGATGGGTAGCCCGGCCGGCCGCGTCGATCGCAAGCGCCGTTCTGTCATGAGGCTCGGCGCGCTGGCCGCGTCAGTTGGCGTGGGTGTCGCCACGACCGCGTTGGTCGGTGGCAATACGCGCTTTGGTGGCTCGGGCAGCGGCGGCAGTGCCCGCTTGCCGGTGTCGATCAAGGACGCGTCGCACGCCACGGGCCCCGCGTCGATGACCACGGTGCTGCTGGTGTTTCCCGACCATTTTTCGTTTCGGCCCGATGAAATATTCGTTGCCGTGCTGGGCCGCGCGCCATGGGCGCCAGACGTGTTCGGTTATGTTGACCCGGTGCACGGCACGTTTCATCCGACGGGAAACGCAGCCGATTTCCGGCTCGACAGCGCGACGATGACATTCAGCGTGGCGGCATTGCGGCGCGACGGCGGCCAGCCACTGACGCTGACCATCCCACCACTAGCCAGCGGCCGCGTGTATTTCGCGTTCGGACGCGGATTCGACGCGATGCCGTCATTCGGCGCGGACGGGCCATCCAATGGCGCGGACAATCCGGTGCTGTACGACAAGTTCGAGTTGCATACCGCCGATCACCCGAACTTCCACCTGACCAATGACGATTTTTGGTCTGTGCCCTTCACGATCTCGGCCATCGACGCGAACACTGGGACACGGCGCGTGGTGGGTTATCCACACCGGCGCGCCGATATGATCGCCGCGTTCGATTCGATACCGATGCTCGACGCGGCGGAGCCGTTCGGCAACCCGAGCATCTTCAAGGCGCTGCGGGTGAGCGCGAGCGATGGCCGGCTCACGCGGATACTGTCGCCCAAGCAGGCCAGGTTCGCCGACTGGGGGAGGGACGATGCCGCGCGGCTGGCCGCGGCGCAGCGCTTCACGCACTTCTGGGATCGTTACGTGAACGAGTTGTGCTGGCGGCCGAATCGTCGCTTTTCTTTCTACGGCAAGGATCTGGCCGACAGGCAGGTGTTCTACGGCCGCGTCGAGCCCGACGGCATGACGCTGTCACTGTTCACCGATGCGGCGTACACGGTGCCGTACCGCGTTCCGACGCTGCCGCGGCCCAGCGCGCGCTGGGGGCAGCCTGACTATTCCCCGGCCAGTGGCGATCCGTCGCTGTTTCATAATACGGATTCGTCCGTTGGCCCGATCGACTGGGGATTCCTGCTGGCTGGCAACGCCGGCGCGCAGACCGGCGACGGCGCGCATTGGGCCAGCGATCCAGCGGCAATCGCCATTGCGATGTCGATCTGTCGCGGCGTCATGCACTTGGACGATGGTTGCGTGTCATGGATCGATCCGGCACGGTTCTACAACGGCGCGGGCAATGGCGTGGCTACGCCGCGCATGCCGATCTTCTGGTACGCGAAGTTGCTGCACGCGTTCGGCATCGATGCACGCGCGTACGCGTTCTCCTACGACGACGTGTACGCGGCCGATCCGGCCGTATATTTTGGTGGTCGTCCCGAGTTGATCGTGCAATTCGGCCAGATGTGAGGCATCCGGTGCGGCCGCGCGCACTGACAACGCGCCGCCTGCGGTTGCAGTACAATCCGGGTCTGGAATCAGGATCGAACGATGCATTGGCAGACCCGAACCGCTTTTTCGACCGTTGAGCCGCGCTGCCACTGGCCTGCGCCGTCGGCCATCGAGCAGCTCGCGCGTAGCTCGCGATCGTGCCGCTGCCGGTGACACCGGCGAAGCCTCGCGCCATCCATGCTGGTCCACAAGAGCTCGTGGCGACAGAACAGGCGCTCGTCAGGCTTCCCACCCCCCAGACCTTGCAGACAACAGCGCGTCACCGCGCCGTCGGCGCTTCAGTGCCGCGACAGCCTGGACGCACCGGCCAACTGAATTGCAGAACATGAACGCACCTCAAGCCTTCGATCCTCATGGCGCGGCTGCCGCCGTCGCGCTGGATACCGAGTCGCGCTTGCGCGAGATTCCCTACAACTACACGTCGTTTTCCGACCGTGAGATCGTCATCCGCCTGCTTGGCGACGATGCGTGGCCCATGCTGGACGAGTTGCGTGCCGAGCGGCGCACCGGACGTTCGGCACGGATGCTGTACGAAGTACTCGGCGACATTTGGGTCGTGCACCGTAATCCGTACTTGCAGGACGATCTGTTGGACAACCCGAAGCGCCGCGCGATGCTCATCGACGCGCTGAACCATCGGCTCAACGAGATCGACAAGCGCCGGCATGCCGATCTGCGTGAGCACGGCGACGACGCGGGCCATGGACGCGCGGCCCGCGTTGGCTCGCTGGTCACGGCCGCGCGCGGCGCGGTGGACGCGTTCGCGACGCAGTTCGAGCAGATTGCCGCGCTGCGACGCCGTGCGAAGCGCGAGCTGCGGCGCTGGACCGAAAAGGACAACATCCGCTTCGACGGGCTCTCGCGCGTGTCGCACGTGACCGATGCGACCGATTGGCGCGTCGAGTATCCGTTCGTCGTGCTGACGCCGGACACCGAAGCGGAAATCGCTGGCTTGGTGAAAGCTTGCTTCGAGTTGGGTCTGACGGTGATCCCGCGCGGCGGCGGCACAGGTTATACCGGCGGAGCGGTGCCGCTGACACCGTTTTCCGCCGTCATCAATACCGAGAAGCTCGAGCAACTTGGCCCGGTCGAGCTGACCGAACTGCCGGGTGTGTCAGGCAAGGTCGCGACGATCTTCTCTGGGGCCGGCGTCGTGACGCGGCGCGTCACGCAGGCCGCCGAGCAGGCCGGGTATGTGTTTGCCGTGGATCCGACTTCACTCGACGCATCGTGCATCGGCGGTAACATCGCGATGAACGCCGGCGGCAAGAAGGCCGTGCTGTGGGGGACTGCGCTGGACAATCTCGCGTGGTGGCGGATGGTCGACCCGGATGGCAACTGGCTCGAGGTCACGCGCGTCGGCCATAACCTGGGCAAGATCCACGACGTACCGAGCGCCACTTTCGAGCTGCGCTGGTATGACGGCAGCGCAGCGCCCGGCAAAAAATTGTTGCGCAGCGAGACGCTGACCATCGAGGGCCGGCGCTTTCGCAAGGCGGGGCTGGGCAAGGATGTGACCGACAAGTTCCTCGCGGGTCTGCCCGGCGTGCAGAAAGAAGGCTGCGATGGACTGATCACGTCGGCGCGTTGGGTGCTGCACAAGATGCCGGCTCATACGCGCACCGTCTGCCTAGAGTTCTTCGGCCAGGCGCGCGACGCGATCCCGAGCATCGTCGAGATCAAGGCGCACTTGTTCGCGACCGCGAAGGCGGGCGGCGCAATCCTGGCTGGGCTGGAGCACTTGGACGAGCGCTATCTGCGCGCCGTCGGCTACGCGACCAAATCCAAGCGCAACACATTGCCGAAAATGGTGTTGATCGGCGACATCGTCGGTGACGATGCGGACCGGGTCGCCGAGGCGGCATCGGAAGTCGTGCGCATGGCCAACGGCAAGAGCGGCGAGGGGTTTGTCGCGGTCTCGGCCGAGGCGCGCAAGCGCTTTTGGCTGGACCGGTCGCGCACGGCGGCGATTGCCAAGCATACCAACGCGTTCAAAATCAACGAAGACGTCGTGATTCCGCTGGACCGGATGGGCGAGTACACCGACGGCATCGAGCGGATCAACATCGAGCTATCGCTGAAGAACAAGCTGCAACTGGTGGATGCGCTCGAGGCGTTCTTCGCCGCGGGCAATCTGCCGCTGGGCAAGAGCGATGACGCGAACGAGATTCCCAGCGCGGAGTGGCTGGAGGACCGTGTCGCGCAGGCGCTGGCGTTGCTGCGCCAAGTCCGCGCCCGTTGGCAGTATGTGCGCGACAATCTCGACGCGCCGCTCGCACAGGCGCGCCAGCGGCTGCTCGAGCTGGGCTGCGAGGCGTTGGCCGAGAAATTCGCGCACCGGCTCGATGTGCAGCCCGACGCGAGTGTGTTCGATCTCGCGCAGGACCGCACGATTCGGATCTCGTGGAAGCGGGAGATCCGCGCCGAACTGCGGCAGATCTTCAACGGTGGGGCGTTCAAGCCGATCCTGGACGAGGCGCAGGCAGTACACAAGCGGGTGCTGCGCGGCCGCGTGTTCGTCGCATTGCACATGCATGCCGGCGATGGCAACGTGCATACGAATATCCCGGTGAACTCGGACAACTACGAGATGCTGCAGGACGCGCACACGGCAGTGGCGCGGATTATGGCGCTGGCCCGATCACTGGACGGCGTGATCTCTGGCGAGCACGGCATCGGCATTACGAAGCTGGAGTTTCTGACCGACGCGGAAATCGCTGAATTTCGCGCGTATAAGCAGAAGATCGACCCGCAGGGCCGCTTCAACAAGGGCAAGCTGCTGGAAGGCGCGGATCTGCGCAATGCGTATACGCCGAGTTTCGGGCTAATGGGCTATGAGTCGCTGATCATGCAGCAGTCCGATATCGGCGCGATCGCCGATTCGGTCAAGGATTGCTTGCGCTGCGGCAAATGCAAGCCGGTGTGTGCGACGCACGTGCCGCGCGCGAACCTGCTGTATAGCCCGCGCAACAAGATCTTGGCGACCTCGCTGCTGGTCGAGGCGTTCCTGTATGAGGAGCAGACGCGGCGCGGCGTGTCGATCAAGCATTGGGACGAGTTCAATGACGTGGCGGACCACTGCACCGTATGTCATAAGTGCGTGACGCCGTGCCCGGTCAAGATCGACTTCGGCGATGTGACGATGAACATGCGCAACCTGCTGCGCAAGATGGGCAAGAAGCAATTCAATCCCGGGCAGGCTGCGGGCATGTTCTTCCTGAACGCGACCCATCCGCAGACGATCCGCGCCGCGCGCGTGGTGATGATGGACATCGGCTACAAGGCGCAGCGCGTGGCCAGCGACGTACTCAAGGCGCTCGGACGCAAGCAAACGCAGCGCCCGCCGGCGACCACCGGTCGCCCCACGGCGGTCGAACAGGTGATCCACTTCGTGAACAAGAAGATGCCGGGTAATCTGCCGAAGAAGACGGCGCGCGCGTTGCTCGACATCGAGGACAATAAGGTGGTGCCGATCATCCGCAATCCGAAGACCACGACAGTGGACACGGAGGCGGTGTTCTACTTCCCCGGTTGCGGCTCGGAACGTTTGTTCTCGCAGGTCGGGTTGGCCACGCAGGCGATGCTGTGGGAGGCGGGCGTGCAGACCGTGCTGCCGCCAGGATACCTGTGCTGCGGCTACCCGCAACGCGGTGCTGGGCAGTACGATAAGGCCGAGAAGATTGTCACGGACAATCGCGTGCTGTTCCACCGGGTCGCGAACACGTTGAACTACCTGGATATCAAGACGGTCGTCGTCTCGTGCGGGACCTGCTACGACCAGCTCGCCGGCTATGAATTCGGCAAGATATTCCCCGGCTGCCGCATCATTGATATCCATGAGTTCCTGTTGGAAAAGGGCCTTAAGCTGGATGGCGTGTCCGGCGTGCGCTACATGTATCATGACCCGTGCCATACGCCGATCAAGACCGTGGACCCGGTGAAGCTGGTCAACGAGCTGGTCGGCAGCCAGAAGCAGGGCTACCGGATTGAGAAGAACGATCGCTGCTGCGGCGAATCGGGCACGCTCGCGGTCACGCGTCCGGACGTGTCCACGCAAGTGCGCTTTCGCAAGGAGGAGGAAATCCGCAAGGGGGCGGCCAAATTGCGCGATATTCCGATTGCGGCAGCCCCACCCGGCGCCGGCGCGCCAGCCGATGTGCCCGCCGGACTCGTGACGGGCGGCGGTGCGCACGCGCCGCGCGCCGCGTTCGACGGCGACGTGAAGATCCTGACCAGCTGCCCGTCGTGCCTACAGGGATTGTCGCGCTATAACGAAGACGCCGGCATCGAAGCGGACTACATCGTCGTGGAGATGGCCCGCCATATGCTCGGCGAGAACTGGATGGCCGACTACGTGCAACGGGCAAACAGCGGCGGCATTGAACGGGTGCTCGTATGAACGCCGGTACGCCTGCGTCGGCCGTCGCCGCGGCGCGCGACGTGGCGTCGTGTGTGTTCTGTGCGCAGCAGGAGGGCGCCGTATGGTGGCGCGACGCGTGGCTGCGGGTGATCGAGGCACGCGACGAGCCGGACTATCCGGGATTTTGCCGGCTTGTGTGGAACGCGCACGTCACCGAGTTCAGCGAGCTGTCGGATGGCGAGCGCGCGCACCTGATGCGTGCGCTGGCCGCGCTCGAGCGCGCATTGCGCGCGACGTTGAATCCGGACAAGATCAATATTGCGAGCTTGGGCAACATGGTCGCTCATCAGCACTGGCACGTGATCCCGCGCTTTGCCGACGATCCTCACTTTCCGGCACCCGTGTGGGCTGCCCGGCGCCGCGAGCCGTGCGCGCGGCAGCATGCCGCACGCGTTGCGGCGGCGGCTGGCGTCGGCGCCGCAGTGCGTGACGCGTTGCAGCGCGAATTAGGCTGAACCGAAACGGAGTCGTCGATGGCAGGTTTATCTCCCGATACGCCGGTGCCGACCGGCATCGTCGTGCATGCGGCATCGCGCGTGCTAGAACTGCGCTATGCGGACGGTGCATGCTACAGGCTGCCTTTCGAGTACCTGCGGGTGTGGTCCCCGTCGGCCGAGGTGCGCGGGCACGGCCCGGGCCAGGAAACGCTGCAGACCGGCAAGCGCGACGTGACGATCGTGTCAATCGAGCCAGTCGGCCACTATGCGTTGCAGCCGACGTTCTCCGATGGGCACAATTCCGGCATCTATTCGTGGGATCTGCTGTACGATCTTGCGACCCGGCAGGCCGAATACTGGCAAGCCTATCTCGACAAGCTGGCGGCCGCCGGCGTGGACCGCGACGCGCCGATGGGTGAAGCGTCGCGCGCGCGCAACAGCCACCGCCATTGATATCTATACACGCATTACCGCGGCGCATGCCGCGCTCTTTCACGCAAGGAACCGCCGCCATGACGAAGACCCATTTCGGTTATCAGACCGTCGATGAGAGCGAGAAGGCGCATAAGGTCGCCGGAGTATTCCATTCTGTGGCCTCCCGCTACGACGTGATGAATGACCTGATGTCGGGCGGACTGCACCGCATGTGGAAAGCCTTCACCATCGCCCAGGCCGCGGTGCGTCCCGGCTATCGCGTGCTGGATTTGGCGGGCGGCACGGGCGACCTGGCCCAAGCGTTTGTCCGGCAGGCCGGACCGTCCGGGCAGGTATGGCATACCGACATCAACGAGTCGATGTTGCGCGTGGGGCGCGACCGCTTGCTCGATCAGGGCATTATCACGCCGACGCTATTGTGCGATGCGGAAAAAATTCCGTTTCCCGACCATTACTTTGACGTGGTGAGTGTCGCGTTCGGGCTGCGCAACATGACCCACAAGGAGGTCGCGCTCGCCGAGATGCGCCGCGTGCTCAAGCCTGGCGGCCGGCTATTGGTGCTGGAGTTCTCCAAAGTGTGGCAACCGCTGAAGAAACTCTACGATGTGTATTCATTCAAGGTGCTGCCGTGGCTTGGCGAGAAAGTGGCGCGCGATCCCGACAGCTATCGGTACCTGGCCGAGTCGATTCGGCTACACCCGGATCAGGACACGCTGAAAACAATGATGGAACAAGCTGGACTAGACGCCGTCAAATATTACAATCTGTCAGGTGGCGTCGTGGCACTGCATGCCGCCACCAAATACTAGCGACCGTTCAGGAGATCAGATGTCGGCTCAGTCACGTTTTTCCAGTCATTCCCCCCATTTGCCCCCTACCGGCGCAACGCGACTCAGCGCGCGCATAAGCCGTCGGTTCGGCGCGATTGCGGCAGCCGGCCTGTTGGCCGTTGGCTCGCTCAGCGCATTCGATGTCGACGCAAAGCGCATGGGCGGCGGCCGCTCATTTGGCAAGCAGTCGCAGATCACGCGGCAGGCGACGCCGCCCGCGCAGCCGAACGCGCCGCTGCAGGGCAAGCCGTCGCAGGGTGCACAGGGCGCGCAGGCGGCCCGCGGGCAAACCCCGCCGTCCGCGGCGGCCCAGCCCAAGCGTAATTGGATGGGGCCACTCGCGGGCTTGGCCGCCGGCTTTGGGCTGGCGGCGTTGTTGTCGCATTTTGGGCTCGGCGGCGCGTTGGCCAGTGTACTGAGCAACGTGATCCTGATTGCTCTGGTTGCGCTCGTCGGTCTGTGGTTGTTCCGTAAGTTCGCGAATCGCAACGCGCGGCCTGCGACCGCTTATGCGCACGGTGGCTTCGAGTCGCCTTCCGGCGCGTCACTGCGGCAATATGACGCATCAGCGGCTGCACCGTCACAGTTGCCTGCAACGGGCGGCATGGGCCAGGCGGGGGTCGCGCCCGATGGCCAGGCCCGCGTTGCCGCGGATCCTAGTGTGCTTGACGTCCCCGCAGTGCCAGCCGGCTTCGACGCCGACGCATTCATTCGCCAGGCAAAGGTGGCGTTTGTGCGGCTGCAGGCGGCCTGGGACGCCGGCAATCTCGACGATATCCGTGAGTTCACGACACCCGAAATGTTTGCCGAGATTAAGCTGGATTTCGATTCGCGCCACGGTGAAAACCGCACCGACGTGGTGCAGCTGAATGCCGATCTGGTCGGCGTCGAGGATCGTGGCGGCAACGAGTACGTGGCGTCAGTGCGCTTCCATGGTCTGCTGCGCGAGACTCAGGGTGCTGCGGCCGAGCCGTTCGCCGAAATGTGGAACTTGAGCCGCAACGCGCGCAGCGGCGAAGGCTGGGTGCTAGCCGGCATCCAGCAACTGTCCTGACGATCCGGCTACGCGGAATCGGGCGGCGCAAGCAAGCGCCGCAACGGACGTTACAATAACAGCCCGCGCGAGCGCCGCTTGCGCGGGCTTTCTTTCTGCTCCGATGACCATTGCCGCCAAGTCCTTCGTTGCCCTCGTCAACCATTTATTGATCCGCGAAGCGTGGGCGCGCGAGCGCCTGCTCCCGTACGCGGGGAAAACCGCAAGGCTGATGTTGCCTCCGCTCGTGCTTGAGTGGGCCGTGCAGGGCGATGGCACGGTCGCCGTGCTACAGCGACCGCTCGCCGGCGCCGCTGCGCCGGCACCGGCCGCGCCCGGCGGGTCGCGCAACGTGCGGGCCGAGGTGCTGCACGCGGCGCGGGACGACGCGTCGGCACCGCACGCGCCCATGCCCCCGCCGGTCGACGTGACGATCACGGTGCCGCCGTCGGCATTGTCCGTGCTCGCTGCAGGTGGACAGGCGGCGATCCTGAAGCACGTGCGGATCGAGGGTGACGCGGAATTTGCGGCGACGATCGCGAAGCTCGCGGAGCATTTGCGCTGGGATGCCGAGGAGGACCTCGCGCGTCTGGTCGGTGATGTGCCCGCGCACCGCATGGCGTCGGTGGCGCGAGCCGTCTCGGCCTACGCGCGCCGCGCTGGGCGGGGTTGGGTCGGTTCGCTGACCGAATACCTGCTGGACGAGGATCCGCAACTGGTGCGCCGCGCACGGTTTGAGCAATTCGGCGATGAGCTTGCGCGCGCGCGCGACACGCTGGCCCGGGTTGAGAAGCGCATCGAGCGCGCCGAGCGCAGCGTCGCGACGCGCCCGGGCGCCGCCGCGTTATCCACGGGGGCACGCTCCCGTTCGGCCGACGACCTGCACTGATCCGGCCGCCCATGCGAATCCTGCGCTTTTTCAAAATACTATTTACGGTCTATCGCTTCGGGCTCGACGAAGTGATGCTAGGACACATTGCCGACTGGCGCGTGAAGCTGCTGGTGCGCGTGATGACGTTCGGCCGTCCGAACCGGATTCCGCGCGCGCAGCGGTTGCGCCTGGCGCTGGAAAGCCTCGGGCCGATCTTCGTGAAGTTTGGCCAGGTCCTGTCCACCCGGCGCGACCTGTTGCCGGTGGATATTGCGACCGAGCTGGCGAAGCTGCAGGACCAGGTCCCGCCATTCGATTCTGCGGTGGCGATCGCGTTGATCGAGAAGTCGCTGGGCAAGCCGGTTGATGTGCTGTTCGACGAGTTCGAACGGGTGCCGGTGGCCAGCGCTTCGATCGCGCAGGTGCACTTCGCGCGCTTGAGGAGCGGCGCGCACGCCGGCAAGCCCGTGGCGATCAAGGTGCTGCGTCCAGGCATGCTGCCGGTGATCGACTCCGATCTCGCGCTGTTGCGCGACATCGCGCGCTGGACCGAGCGGCTGTGGGCCGACGGCAAGCGGCTGCGGCCCCGCGAGGTGGTGGCGGAGTTCGACAAGTACCTGCACGACGAGTTGGATCTGATGCGCGAGGCGGCGAACGCGAGCCAGCTGCGCCGCAACTTTGCCGGACTGGACCTGCTGCTGGTGCCGGAGATGTACTGGGAGTATTGCACGTCGACGGTGATCGTGATGGAGCGGATGATCGGCGTGCCGATCAGCCAGGTGGACACGCTGCGCTCGGCCGGCGTTGACATCCCGAAGCTTGCGCGGCAAGGCGTGGAGATCTTCTTTACCCAGGTGTTTCGCGACGGGTTCTTCCATGCGGACATGCACCCCGGCAACATCCAAGTGAGCTTGGACCCGGACCATTTCGGTCGCTATATCGCGCTGGATTTCGGGATCATCGGCGCGTTGTCGGATTTCGACAAGAACTATCTGGCGCAGAATTTCCTTGCGTTTTTCAAACGCGACTACCACCGGGTCGCGACGTTGCACCTGGAATCCGGATGGGTGCCGCCGCACACGCGGGTCGAGGAGCTGGAGAGCGCGATCCGCGCGGTGTGCGAGCCGTACTTCGACCGCGCGCTGAAGGACATTTCGCTCGGCCAGGTGCTGATGCGACTGTTTTCGACATCGCGGCGCTTCAACGTCGAGATCCAGCCGCAATTGGTGCTGCTGCAAAAGACGATGCTCAACGTCGAGGGCCTGGGTCGCGCGCTTGATCCGGAACTCGATCTGTGGAAGACGGCCAAGCCGTATCTCGAGCGCTGGATGAACGACCAGATTGGCTGGCGCGGTTGGGTCGAACGGCTAAAGATCGAATCGCCGCAGTGGAGCAAGACGCTGCCGCAGATACCGCGCCTGGTCCATCATTTGCTGTCCCGACATCATGATCAGCCGCCGCGTGCGACCGAGGATCTGATGCGGCGGATACTAGCCGAGCAGCGACGGACCAACCGTTTGCTGCAAGGGCTGCTGGTATTCGGGGTGGCGGTCGGCGCCGGCACGTTGCTGGCCCACTTCTGGCTGGCGTCCGTAGGCGGTATCTAGTCGTATATCGGAGGTCCCAATGAACTCATCGAGCGGCGGCGCGTGCCGCGATGGCGCAATGGGTGTACGAACGCGCGTTCCTGTGCTCGATGCCGCCGCGATGCTGGCCCGGGTATGCTGCCCGGATAACGGCGCTGGTGCCGCCGGGTGCGTTGCTTGCCGAGTTTTTCTTTGTCGGTGCGACGCCGAAGGGCCCGCCGTTTGGCATCGAACGCGACGTGCTGCTCAAGCTACTGAGCCCGTCGTTTGAATGGGTGGACGAGCGCCCGTTCAGCGATTCGCTACCGGTGTTCGGCCAGCATGAGCGCTGGATGAGTTGGCGTCGGCGTGCGTAAGACATAATTATTTCCGGCTATAATTCAAGGCTTTGCGAGATTCTTTAGGGGTGATGGGGCGATGCCGATCTATGCATATCGTTGCGAGTCCTGCGGCTTTGAGAAAGACGTGTTGCAAAAACTCAGCGATGCACCGCTGAGCCAGTGTCCCAAGTGCGGCCGCGAGACGTTGCGCAAGCAGGTCACCGCGGCGGGGTTCCAGTTGAAGGGCTCCGGCTGGTACGTGACCGATTTCCGTGGTGGTAACCCGGGCGGCCATAATAAGTCCGGGGGCAGGGAAGGCGACGCGAAGGCGGCGCCTGTCGCGAAGGAGACGGGCAGCGCGGACGGCGCGGCCAGCGCTGGTGCATCCACGTCCGGTGCGTCCACCGCGCCGGCTGTGACAGGCAGCGCGGCGCCGTCGTCCAACGCGGGCACGTCTGCCTGAGCATCGATCCATGAAAATCAAGACGACCAAGAAGAAGCTGAAGAACGTATTCCTGACTGGGCTGCTGGTGCTTGTGCCGCTGGCGATTACCCTGTGGGTGCTAGGGCTGATCATTGGCACGATGGACCAGACGCTGCTGTTGCTGCCCGAGGCGTGGCAGCCGGAGCGCCTGTTCGGCTTCCGCCTGCCCGGCCTGGGTGCGGTGCTGACGCTTGCGTTCGTTTTCGTGGTCGGCCTCTTGACTCAGAACTTGATCGGGCAGACGCTTGTCAACTGGTGGGAAAAGCTACTGGCCCATATTCCCGTCGTGGGCCCGTTGTACACGAGTGTCAAGCAGGTATCTGACACGCTGTTGTCGTCCAGCGGCAATGCGTTTCGCAAGGCGTTGCTGATCGAATATCCGCGCAAGGGCTCGTACACGATTGGTTTTCTGACCGGAATCCCAGGCGGCGACGTCGCCAACCACTTGGATGGCGATCATGTCAGCGTCTATGTGCCAACCACGCCGAATCCCACGTCGGGCTTCTTCCTCATGGTGCCGAGAAACGAGGTGGTGGAGCTGGACATGACGGTGGACGCCGCGCTGAAGTACATCGTGTCAATGGGCGTAGTGGCCCCGGTCGCCTCGCCGGTGCCGGACGTCGCGCCGCCGCGCCGCCCCATCGAGCCGCTGCTCTGATTATTGCGGGCGCCGCCCGTGCGCCGGCATGAGGCCGGTCGCGCCGCCGACGCCCATCTTTACGAACGAAAGACGAACATCATGTCGATGAGATCTGAATATTGTGGTCGGGTGACTGAAAAACTGCTGGGCCAATCGGTGTCGCTTTGCGGCTGGGTGCATCGGCGCCGCGACCATGGCGGTGTCATCTTCATCGACTTGCGCGACTGCGAGGGATTGGTGCAAGTGGTGTGCGACCCAGACCGGCCGGACATGTTCAAGACCGCCGAAGGGGTGCGGCATGAGTTTTGTGTGCGTGTGGTCGGCATCGTGCGGGCGCGCCCGGAAGGCACCCTCAACGCGAACCTGACCAGTGGCCAGATCGAAGTGTTGTGCCACGAGCTGACGGTACTCAACGTATCGGTGACGCCGCCGTTCCAACTGGACGACGAAAACCTGTCGGAGACCACGCGTCTGACGCATCGCGTGCTGGACCTGCGCCGGCCGCAGATGCAGCACAACCTGCGTCTACGTTACCGTGTCGCGATGGAGTCGCGCAAGTACTTGGACGAGCAGGGGTTTATCGATATCGAGACGCCGATGCTCACGAAGAGCACGCCGGAAGGCGCACGCGACTATCTGGTGCCATCGCGCGTGAACGCAGGGATGTTCTTTGCGTTGCCGCAGTCGCCGCAGCTGTTTAAGCAGCTGCTGATGGTGGCCAACTTCGACCGGTATTATCAAATCACAAAGTGCTTCCGCGACGAGGACCTGCGCGCGGACCGGCAGCCGGAGTTCACGCAGATCGACTGCGAGACGTCGTTCCTGAACGAGCAGGAGATCCGCGACCTGTTCGAGGCGATGATTCGCCATGTGTTCAAGACGACGATCGATGTCGAGCTCGCCGATCCATTCCCGGTCATGCAGCATGCGGAAGCAATGCGCCGCTTCGGCTCGGACAAGCCGGACCTGCGCGTGAAGCTAGAATTCACCGAGTTGACCGACGTGATGAAGGACGTCGATTTCAAGGTGTTCAGCACGCCGGCGAACACGAAGGACGGCCGCGTGGCCGCACTGCGCGTGCCCAACGGGGCGGAGTTGACGCGTGGCGATATCGACGGCTATACGGACTTCGTGCGCATCTATGGTGCAAAGGGTCTCGCGTGGATCAAGGTCAATGAGGTGGCCAAGGGGCGCGATGGCTTGCAAAGCCCGATCGTGAAGAACCTGCATGATGCGTGCATTGCGGCGATCCTTGAGCGCACCGGCGCGCAGGACGGCGACATCCTTTTCTTCGGCGCGGACCGCGCCAAGGTGGTCAACGACAGCCTCGGCGCGCTGCGGCTGAAAATCGGCCACTCGGCGTTCGGCCGCGATGCCGGACTGGTCGAGCAGGGTTGGAAGCCGCTGTGGGTCATCGATTTCCCGATGTTCGAGTACGATGACGAGGACAATCGCTGGGTGGCTGCGCATCACCCGTTCACCAGCCCTAAGGACGAACACCTCGAATATTTGGAAGTCGATCCGGGTCGTTGCCTTGCCAAAGCGTACGACATGGTGCTCAACGGCTGGGAAATTGGCGGCGGTTCGGTGCGGATCCATCGTGAAGACGTGCAAAGCAAGGTGTTCCGCGCGTTGAAGATCGGTCCAGAGGAAGCGCGTGCGAAATTTGGCTTCTTGCTCGACGCATTGCAATACGGCGCGCCGCCGCACGGTGGCATTGCATTCGGCCTGGACCGGATCGTCACGATGATGGCCGGTGCGGATTCGATTCGCGACGTGATCGCGTTCCCGAAGACCCAGCGTGCGCAGTGCCTGCTCACGCAAGCGCCGAGCGAGGTGGATGAGCGTCAATTGCGCGACTTGCATATCCGGCTGCGCAACGCCGAGCCGGCGAACGCGTAGTTCGGCGCGCGGCGCAAGTTGCCGATGTCCCGGCCGTTCAAGATCCCGGAGTCGGTGCTGGTGGTGATTCATACCGCCACGCTGGACGTGCTGGTCATCGAACGCGCCGATCGCCCTGGTTTCTGGCAATCGGTGACCGGCTCGAAGGACACGCCCGACGAGCCGCTGGCGCGGACCGCGGCACGCGAAGTGTTCGAGGAGACCGGCATCACGGTCGGCACGGCGCAGGTGCCGGCCGACGCGCTGCTCGATTGGCGCCAGGCGATCGAGTACGAAATCTATCCACAATGGCGCCATCGCTATGCGCCCGGCGTAAAGCACAATATCGAGCACTGGTTTAGTCTCTGCGTGCCGCAATCCATCGATATCACGCTGGCACCGCGCGAACACGTCGCGTATGCGTGGCTGCCCTATCGGGACGCCGCAGCGCGTTGTTTTTCGGCATCCAATCGCGACGCGATCCTGCAGTTGCCGGGGCGACTCGCTGCCAGTTGAGCGGAGCGCGGCAATGGTGGCCACCATCGGGCGTCTGGTTCAGCTTCGACAGACGATGCTGGGTGGCCGTCGTAAGCCTCGGTTGCGCTTTACCGCCGGCAATGACGTGCGGATCTTTAAATCTGGCACCGCGTTGTTCGATGCGTTAATCGAGCGGATTGACGCGGCCGAACACGAAGTCGCGCTCGAGACGTATATTTTCTGCAACGATCCCTGCGGCGCGCGCGTCAGCGCGGCGCTGGCGCGTGCCGCCGCGAGGGGCGTGCGCGTGCGGGTGATTACCGACGGCATCGGCACCCCGCGCAGTGAATTGCTACATGCATGGCACGATGCCGGCATCGAGCACCGTATCTATAATCCGGGCGTCTTCAGTGTCCGCTTCGGATTGTCCCGCACCCATCGCAAGCTGGCTGCCGTCGATCGGCGCTATGGTTTTTGCGGCGGACACAACGTCGTAGACGACCGGCTGGAGGCGGGCCACCCGTTGCCGTTTGCCCGATGGGACTATTCGGCCGAGGTGATCGGTCCCGCCGTCGTGGATCTGGTCGAGGCGTTCGACCTGCAATGGCGACGTATCCAGCAAGCTCGGATTCCACCGCCGCCGGCGGTGCCGGACGAACGTCCGGCGCACGCGCACGGGCCGGGCAGCGCCCCAGCAACCGATGCCGCGGCGGCCCGCCGCTCAACCGTTGCTGGCCGCGCTCATCCCGGCGACGCCACGCCGCGTACCGCCCGGGCACGCCGCCGTGCGCTCGGGGCGCTCGGCACGCCGGCGGACGTACCGCAGGTCGCGTTCGTCGCGCGCGATAACGTCAATAATCGGCGTGCGATCGAGCGTGCCTATCGGCTGGCGATTCGGCAGGCGCGTGACGAGATCCTGGTGGCTAACCCGTACTTCGTGCCCAGCCGCCGGATGCGCCGCGAGTTGGTCCGCGCAGCACGCCGTGGCGTGCGGGTGTCACTGGTGATCGGACGCAACGAATTTGTCGCGCTGGACTACGCGGTGCCGTTTCTCTATCAGTCGTTGCTGCGCGTGGGTATCCGGATTGCCGAATATGACCGGACGATGCTGCATGGCAAGGTCGCGGTGGTCGATGGCGTTTGGGGCACGATCGGATCATCCAACCTCGATGCGCTGTCGCTGGTGCTCAACCATGAAGCAAACCTAGTGTTGTTCCGGCATCCCGAGGTGGCCGGCATACGCGCTGCCATTCTTGAGGCTGTGGAGCAATCGCGCGCCATCGACCCGCAGCGTTACGCATCGCGGCCGTGGCTGGTGCGGGTGGCGAACTGGATCGCGTATAACGGATATTGGCTCGCAATGAAGCTGCTCACCATCGGCAGCTACGATTGATGATGCAATCCAAGTAAAAGCCGGCATCGATCAATGCTAAACGGCTGAGCCGGCGGCATGGCCGGATACGAGCATGGTCTGTCGTTATTGTGCCGCAAGATGGGCTGTTCTTGATCCGGTTCGCAAAATCACTTGAAATGGCGCACATGCGGGTTCGACGGTGCGCCACGCAGCACCCCAAACGCGCGGGACCGGAGCACGGACATCGAATCACATCATCACGTGGATGACCGGTCATCAGCTGTACAGCACGGTCGTGCTTGTTAGAAACTCGTTTCTAATAAAAAGCTTGTTTCCGCGGGCGGTCCCCCACAATAATAGTACGGCCGTTCTATTTTGCGGGGCAATGAATGAACGGTAAAAAAATGGCGATGCGAAAAGGCGAACAAACCCGTGCGGCGATCTTGGATGCTGCGTTGGACCTGGCGAGCCGGGACGGGCTTGAGGGGTTGACAATCGGTCTGCTGGCCGAGCGCATGCAGATGAGCAAAAGTGGTGTGTTCGCGCACTTCGGTTCGCGCGAGGATTTGCAAGTCGAGGTGATCCGAGAATACCACCAGCGCTTCGAACAGGAAGTGTTCTTCCCGGCGATTCGGGAGCCGCGCGGATTGCCGCGCCTCAAGGCGCTGGTTGGCCGATGGATGGAGAAGCGGATTCAGGAGGTTACCACCGGTTGCATCTATATCAGTGGTGCCGTCGAGTACGATGATCGAGCCGCCAGCGCCGTGCGCGAGGAGCTCGCGCGCAGCGTCAGTACCTGGCGCGGCACGCTGATCCGTGCCATCTTGCAAGCCAAGGATGAAGGGCATCTGCGTACGGATACCGACCCGCGGCTGATGCTGTTCGAGTTGTACAGCGTGACGCTCGGGCTGCACCACGATGCGCGTTTCCTGCGCTTGCCGGATGCGGTCGAGGTTGCGTGGCGGGTGCTCGACAAAGTTTTTGTGTCGTATCAAAGCGACGCTGGTCGCTGACGCGGGCAGATCATCCCGCGCATCGCCGGTGCCTTACTCAAAACGGAGAGAGTCATGGGACAGTACGCTGCACCGTTGCGCGACATGCAATTCGTCTTGCACGAATTGCTGAACGTCGAAGCCGAACTGAAGCAACTGCCTAAGCACGCGGATCTGGATGCCGATACGATCAATGCGGTGCTGCAGGAGGCGGGCAAGTTCTGCTCCGAGGTCCTGTTTCCGTTGAACCAGGTTGGCGACCAGCAGGGTTGTACGTATGTCGGCGACGGCGTGGTGACCACGCCCGAGGGCTTCAAGCAAGCGTACCAGCAGTATATCGAGGCCGGCTGGCCGGCGTTGGGCTGCGATCCGGCCTATGGCGGCCAGGGCTTGCCCGCGTTCGTGAACAACGCGCTGTACGAGATGCTCAATTCGGCGAACCAGGCATGGACCATGTATCCTGGCCTGTCGCACGGCGCGTACGAATGCCTGCACGCGCACGGCACGCCGGAGCTTCAACAGCGGTATCTACCGAAGCTGGTATCCGGTCAGTGGACCGGCACGATGTGCTTGACCGAGCCGCATTGCGGCACCGACCTTGGGATCTTGCGCACGCGGGCCGAGCCCAACGGCGACGGCTCGTACTCGATTACCGGCACGAAGATCTTTATTTCGAGCGGCGAGCACGACCTCGCCGACAACATCGTCCACCTGGTGCTCGCGCGGTTGCCGGACGCGCCGGCGGGGACCAAGGGCATTTCATTGTTCATCGTGCCCAAGTTCATCCCGGACGACAACGGCGAGCCTGGGCAGCGCAACGGCGTCAAGTGTGGCTCGATCGAGCACAAGATGGGCATCCATGGCAATGCGACGTGCGTAATCAATCTGGATGATGCCAGGGGCTGGCTGGTCGGCGAGCCGAACAAGGGCTTGAATGCGATGTTCGTGATGATGAATGCGGCGCGGCTCGGCGTGGGCATGCAAGGCCTGGGGCTGACCGAAGTCGCGTACCAGAACTCGCTCGCCTACGCGAGGCAGCGGCTGCAGATGCGCTCGCTTAGCGGTCCTAAGGCGCCGGACAAGGCGGCCGACCCGATCATCGTGCACCCGGATGTGCGACGCATGTTGTTGACGCAGAAGGCCTACGTCGAGGCGGGGCGCGCGTTCACGTACTGGGCGGCTCTGCAGATCGACAAGGAACTGTCGCACGAGGACGAGGCGGTGCGCCGGGATGCGGCCGACCTGGTTGCGTTGCTCACACCGGTCATCAAGGCGTTCCTGACCGACAACGCGTTCGAGGCGACCAACAACGCCATGCAGGTGTTGGGCGGCCATGGCTATATCGCTGAGTGGGGCATCGAGCAATATGTGCGTGATGCGCGCATCAACATGATTTACGAAGGCACTAACACGATTCAGTCGCTGGACCTGCTGGGGCGCAAGGTGCTCGGCGACATGGGCGCGAAGCTGAAGAAGTTTGGCAAGCTCGTGCAGGATTTTGTCCAGGCCGAGGGCATCAACCCCGACATGCAGGAGTTCGTCAATCCGCTGGCGGACATCGGCGAAAAGGTACAGAAGCTGACGATGGAAATCGGCATGAAGGCGATGCAGAGCCCGGACGAAGTTGGCGCCGCGGCGGTACCGTACCTGCGCACGGTCGGGCATTTAGTGTTCTCGTACTTTTGGGCGCGCATGGCCCGTCTGGCGCTGGACAAGCAAGGTAGCGGCGACCCATTCTACCGGTCCAAGCTCGCGACCGCGCGGTTCTACTTTGCGAAGCTGTTACCCGAGACGGCCTTCACGATCCGCGCCGCGCGTGCCGGAGCCAAGCCGCTGACCGAGATCGACGAAGCGCTGTTTTAATGGATGGGAGCTGGCTCTAATTGGAGAGACACGTGAGCAATCTGATCATTCGCAAGGTGGCGGTGCTGGGCGCCGGCGTGATGGGCGCGCAGATCGCGGCGCACCTAATCAACGCGAAGGTGCCGGTGCTGCTGTTTGACCTGCCCGCGAAGGAGGGACCCAAGAGCGGCATCGCGCTCAACGCGATCGAGCACCTAAAAAAGCTGTCGCCGGCGCCGCTCGGCGTGAAGGGCGATGCCGCGCATATCGTCGTCGCCAACTACGAGGACGACTTAGACAAGCTGCGCGAGTGCGACTTGGTAATCGAGGCGATCGCCGAGCGCATGGACTGGAAGCACGATCTGTACAAGAAGGTGTCCCCGTATATCGGCGAGAAGGCGATCTTCGCGACCAATACGTCGGGACTGTCGATTACTCGGCTCTCGGAAGGCTTCTCCGATGACCTGAAAGCGCGTTTTTGCGGCGTGCACTTTTTCAATCCACCGCGCTACATGCATCTGGTCGAGCTGATTCCGACCGAGCATACGCGCCCGGAGATACTCGATCAACTCGAGACCGTGCTCACCAGCGTGGTCGGCAAGGGCGTGGTGCGCGCCAAGGACACACCGAACTTCATTGCAAACCGCGTCGGCATCTTCTCGATCCTCGCAGTGATCGCCGAGGCAGCCAAGTTCGGCTTGCGTTTTGACGAGGTCGACGACCTGACCGGCTCACGGCTAGGCCGCGCAAAGTCGGCCACGTTCCGTACCGCCGACGTGGTTGGCCTGGATACGATGGCGCACGTCATCAAGACGATGCAGGACAACCTGGCCGACGATCCGTTCTTCCCGATCTACCAGACGCCGCCGGTGCTCGCCGCGCTGGTGGCTAAGGGCGCGCTCGGGCAAAAGAGCGGTGCGGGGTTCTACAAGAAGGAAGGCAAGGCCATCAAGGTGCTGGACGCGAAGATCGGCGAGTACGTGGACAGTGGCGCCAAGGCCGACGAGCTCGTCGCCCGCCTCCTGAAGCGTGCGCCCGCCGAGCGGTTGAAGCTGTTGCGCGAGTCCACGCATCCACAGGCGCAATTCCTGTGGTCGATCTTCCGTGATGTGTACCACTACATTGCTGTGCACCTCGAATCGATCGCCGATAACGCGCGTGACGTCGACCTGGCGATCCGCTGGGGCTTTGGCTGGACTGAGGGGCCGTTCGAAGGGTGGCAGGCCGCCGGCTGGAAGCAGGTTGCCGAATGGGTCAAGGAAGACATCCGCGCCGGCAAGGCATTGGCCGACGTGGCGCTACCGGCATGGGTGCTGGAGGGCCCAGTTGGGGAGCAAGGCGGCGTGCATACCGCACAGGGCTCGTGGTCGCCAGCGCGGCGCACGTTCGTGCCGCGCAGCACGCTGCCAGTCTATCGCAAGCAGGTGTTCCGCGCACCGCTGGTTGGCGAGGCCAGCAACGATCCGCGCACGTATGGCAAGACGGTGTTCGAGACTGACGCGGTGCGCGCATGGGTCGACGAGCGGGCCGGCGAGGACGATGTGCTGATTCTGTCGTTTAAGTCGAAGATGAATACGATCGGGCCGGGCGTGATCGATGGAATCACGCAGGCGATCGACGTTGCTGAACAGCAATACAAGGCGCTGGTGATCTGGCAGCCGACGTCGCTGAAGCTCGGTGCGCCGGGCGGCCCGTTCTCCGCGGGCGCGAATCTCGAGGAAGCGATGCCCGCGTTCATGATGGGCGGCGCCAAGGGCATCGAGCCATTCGTGCAAAAATTTCAGCAGGGCATGCTGCGCGTGAAGTACGCGAACGTGCCGGTGGTATCGGCCGCGTCGGGCATTGCGCTGGGGGGCGGCTGTGAACTGCTGCTGCATAGTGCCAAGCGCGTCGCCCACGTGGAGACCTATATCGGGCTGGTCGAAGTCGGCGTGGGACTGGTGCCGGCCGGCGGCGGGCTTAAGGAGGCGGCGCTGCGCGCGGCTCAGGCCGCGGCCGACGCAGGGGCGACGGGCAATCTGCTGCAGTTCTTGCAAAAGCCCTTCGAGGCGGCGGCGATGGCGAAAGTGTCGTCGTCCGCGCACGAGGCGCGCATGCTCGGTTATTTGAAGCCGTCAGACACGATTGTCTTTAACGTGCACGAATTGCTCGACACCGCAAAGCACGAAGCACGCGCGCTGGCAGCGGCCGGCTATCGGCCGCCGCTGCCGGCCAACGCGATCCCGGTGGCGGGACGTTCGGCAATTTCAACCATCAAGGCGTCGCTGGTTAACATGCGCGACGGGCGCTTTATCAGCGAACACGATTTCCTGATCGCCTGCCGCATCGCCGAGACGATCTGCGGTGGGGACGTCGAAGCGGGCAGTACCGTTGATGAGGCGTGGCTGCTCGCGCTCGAGCGCCGTGCGTTCGTTGCGCTGCTCGGCACGCAGAAGACGCAGGAACGGATTATGGGCATGCTGCAGACCGGCAAGCCGGTGCGCAACTAACGCGGCCCGACAAGGAGTCTTGAGATGAGCAAACAAGTGCAAGATGCCTACATCGTCGCGGCCAGCCGCACGCCGATCGGCAAGGCGCCGCGCGGTGCTTTGCGCAATACGCGCCCTGATGAGTTGCTGACTCACGCGATCCGCTCGGCCCTCGCGCAGGTGCCGGCACTCGATACGAAGCTGATCGAGGATGCCATCGTCGGCTGTGCGATCCCGGAGGCGGAGCAGGGCCTGAACGTCGCGCGTATTGGCGCGCTGTTGGCCGGCTTGCCGCCCAGCGTTGGCGGCGTTACGGTGAACCGCTTTTGCGCGTCCGGCTTGACCGCGCTGGCGATGGCGGCTGATCGCATCCGTGTCGGCGAAGCGGATGTGATGCTCGCCGGCGGCTGCGAGTCGATGAGCATGGTGCCGATGCTGGGCAACAAGCCTTCGTTGTCGCCGCATATCTTCGATGCCGACGAGCATATCGGCATTGCCTATGGGATGGGGCTGACCGCCGAGCGCGTGGCTCAGCGCTGGGAAGTGTCGCGCGAGGCGCAGGACGAGTTCTCGCTGCGCTCGCACCAAAAGGCGTTGGCCGCTCAGCAGGCGGGCGAATTTGCCGACGAGATCGCGCCGTACACGGTGACGGACCGCATGCCAGATCTGGCGAGTGGCCAGATCATCGTGAACGCGCGTGAGATCGCGCTGGACGAAGGGCCCCGTGCCGACACGACGCTGGAAGGGCTCGGCAAGCTCAAAACCGTGTTCGCGAACAAGGGCACGGTGACGGCCGGCAACAGCTCGCAGACCTCGGATGGTGCCGGTGCGCTGGTCGTGGTGTCGGAGAAGATCCTCAAGCAATTCAACCTCACACCGCTGGCGCGCTTCGTGAGTTTTGCGGTGCGCGGCGTGCCGCCGGAGATCATGGGTATCGGTCCGAAGGAAGCCATTCCGGCCGCACTGAAGGCCGCCGGCCTGGCGCTGCAGGACATCGACTGGATCGAATTGAACGAGGCGTTTGCCGCGCAGGCGTTGGCGGTGATCGGGGAACTGGGGCTTGACCAGACCAAGGTGAACCCGCTGGGCGGCGCGATCGCGTTGGGCCACCCGCTGGGCGCCACGGGGGCGATCCGCGCCGCCACGCTCGTGCATGGGCTGCGTCGGCACAAGCAAAAGTACGGCATGGTGACGATGTGCGTCGGGACCGGCATGGGTGCCGCCGGTATCCTCGAACGGGTATAACGCGCCGATGCGTCGGGATGCATAATTGGCGCGGCGCGTGGACGGCTCGCGGGCAGTGCTTGGCGAGCCGTTTTTTATTCGCCGCTTGTGCGACGGTTCGTGCCGGGTCGCCCTACCCGCGTGCCGTGTGCGATCGGTCAACCGAGGAGACATCGGACGATGGATATCGTCATTGAACGTGCGCGCGGCGTGCTGACCCTCCAGTTGAACCGACCGGACAAGAAAAATGCGATGACTGCCGCGATGTACCAGTCAATGGCCGACGCGCTCGCGCAGGCTCGCGACGATGCGTTGGTGCGCGCGATTCTGATTCGCGGCCATGACGGGGTGTTTTGCGCAGGCAATGACCTAGAGGACTTCATGCAGCGGCCGCCGTCTGGGCCGGATGCTCCGGTGTTCCAATTCCTACAGCAGATCAGCACGGCGGCCAAGCCGATCGTTGCCGCGGTGTCGGGCCCGGCGGTCGGCATCGGCACGACGCTGCTGCTGCATTGCGACCTGGTCTATGCGGCCGACGACGCGCGCTTCTCGCTGCCGTTCACACAACTCGGGTTGTGTCCCGAGGCGGCCGCGAGCCTGTTGCTGCCGCGGCTGGCTGGCTACCAGCGCGCTGCGCAGACGCTGCTGCTCGGCGAGCCATTCGATGCGCATGAGGCTCAAGCGATCGGCATCGTGAGCCGGGTGCTGCCGCTCGCGCAGTTGCACGAATTCGCGCTGGCGCAGGCGGCGAAGCTCGTGGCGCTGCCCGCGTCGTCGCTGCGCGTGACCAAGATGCTGCTCAAGCAGGATACGCAGGCGCAGGTCGCGCAACGCATTGCCGAGGAGGCGGAGCAATTCGGCCGGATGCTGCGCTCACCGCAGGCGCGCGAAGCGATGAGCGCGTTCCTGCAAAAGCGCAAGCCGGACTTCACGCCGTTCGAGTGACTGCTACGCTGGACGACGGCTGCAATATCGCACGGCGCCGCCACGGCTCGCCGCCGGCCGCGCTCATCTAGCGGGGCAGTGCCGGCGCGCTGTACTCGACGTAGCCGGATTCGCGACAAAAACTGACTAGCCGGATGCCGGCTTTGGCCGCGATCGACACGGCGAGCGCGGTCGGCGCGGAGATCGTCGCCACCATCGGCACGCTCACGCGCGCGCATTTGCGCACCAGTTCATAGCTGGCTCGGCTCGACAGGAACACAAAGCCGTCGCGCATGTCCTCGCGGGCGAGCACGAGTTGTCCGATCAGCTTGTCCAGCGCATTGTGCCTGCCGACGTCCTCGAACGCATAGCGGATCGTACCGCGGGCATCGCACCATGCGGCCGCGTGCACGCCGCCGCACGCCTGCATCAGCGGCTGGTGCGCCGGCAATTCCCGCACCGCGCGCGCAAGCGCATCCGCGGCCAGACGCTGCAGGAAACCAGTATGCTCAATGTGCTCCGGCTCCAGGTCGAGCAATTGCACGCTTTCGATGCCGCACACGCCGCAACCGGTCCGTCCGGCCAGGGCGCGGCGCCTGTCTTTCAGCGACGCGAACGCGTGCTGCACCAGCGTGAGCTGCACCTGCGCGTAGCCCTCGTCGTGCATCAGCACCTCAATGTCATGGATTTCGCTGCCTGACGATACGATCCCCTCGGTCAACGCAAAGCCGACCGCGAGCAGGTCCAGGTCCCGCGGCGTGCACATCATTACAGCGTGCGAGATCCCGTTAAATACCAGCGCCACCGGTACTTCGTCGGCGACAACATCGTGCTCTACCCGCCGCCCGCCGGCTATCGTGCGCAGTATGGGTCGCTCCAGCAAGCCGGATTTTCCGGTATCGTTGTCGATGTCGACCCCGGTGCGGGGGCTCGAGCCTGTATCGGTGTTGGTACTGGCGGTGCTGGTGCCGGTAATATCGGCAGTGCCAGCAGCGGTATTGCTGGTGGTATTGGCATTGGCGCCGGCGTCTGTGCCGCGCGGGTGGGTAGCGCGCGGCTCGGTAGGCAGAGGCATAAGGAGCAATGAAGGGATAAAGATTCAATCGTCCTACAATACCTGAAACACGCGATGCCGGCTGCATGCGGTGCATCCGCGGGCGACCTACCGATGTCGTTGCCGATATTCCGTGCCACTCACCGCTTTTTTCGGATGCTCACGACCATGCCGTTGCTCGATACTCCGCTATTGCTCGACTTCGAGGTTTCATCTTGTGAAAACCTCACGTACATCCCGCTGGCGGTCCGCTACAATCTGGATCGCTTTGGCGTGCGCATCTCGCTGACGCAATGGCAGGCGTTGCCCCACGCGGATCGTGAGCTATTGGCGCGCTTTCCGCTGGACGACGATCCGCAGATCGAGCGCCGCTTCGACCAGGCGCTTGCCGAGATGCTGCGGACCCATCTCAGCGGCGAGTCACCCATGCCGGCGCCGGACATGTCGCCCGCATGGCAGCGTACCGATGCGGTGCCCGACGCGTTGCTTAAGCAATGCTCACTGGCCGGGGTGGCCCCGGTCAGTGTCGCCCGCTGGGCCACGCTGCCGCCGTTTCACCGGTATGTGCTGGCCAAGCTGTCGCGAAAGCCGGTGGCAAACCACGATTTCATTCCTGCGATGAAGTCGTTCGGCCTAATCTGAGAAGCCATTGCGCACGTCTGGGCAATGTCGTTTAACGCAAACTGGGGCAATGCCGGCTGGCGCAGGCGCAAGCAACGCGGGTCGGCGCAAACCAGCCAATGCCGGTCGGGGCAAATCGAGTATGCCGGCGCAAAACCGGCAATGTCAGTTAACGCGGATCTGAATGGGACCGTTTAAGTAGGCCTGACAAGACCCTTCAAGCAGGCCTGACAATATTCCATCCGCAGCGCGTGTTCTGGAAAGACCGGGTCTCGCGCTACTTTGGCTGCAACAAGGCATTCGCGCGGGACGCCGGTCTGGCGTACCCGGCGCCGATGATCGGCAAGCGCGACGCGGAACCGCCCTGGCGCGAGCGTGCCGAGTCATACCACGCGATCGATGTCGATTTCCTGAAAGCCCGCTCGTGCGACAAGATGCAAGGCTTTTTGTTCTCGCGTCCGATTCTGGGCAACGAGGTCGCCGTGCTGCTCGCGAGTGTCGGGCAGCAGCCGAGCGGTGGGCATCAGCCGAGTGGCGGCAGTTCACGCGGACGGCGCTGCGAATCGGTCGCGACATAGGTCAGCGTCGCTTCGGTAACCTTAACGGTTTCGCCGACCAGGCCCATGCGTTGCGCATAGACCGACACGTCGACGGTGATCGACGTGCGACCGGTGCGGATGATGTCTGTATAGAAGCTGAGCAGGTCGCCGACGAACACCGGCTGCTTGAAGACAAACGAATTGACCGCGACCGTGACGACGCGGCCGTTCGCGCGCCGCGAGGCCGGGATCGCACCGGCGATGTCAACCTGAGCCATGATCCAGCCGCCGAACACGTCGCCATGCACGTTGGCATCGCGAGGCTGCGGCACGACGCGCAACGCCACTGGTTTGTCATGAGGCAATTCAGTCAGGAAAGGAGGCATGAGCGGTTCCTGCGTATCGGTGAGCCGACCGGCGAGTCGGTCAGTTGGAGGTGTCGATGCCAGGCCGGCGCATCGTGTGGCCTTCTGCGAGAATAAAAGTCTATTATTTTACTGACAATCCACCCGCCATGCCGTTGCTGAGCCGTCGCCGCCGGCCGCCCCCGTCCGAGCATGCGGGTATGCACCGTTGCACCAGCGCGATGAGTCCCACCCGTGTGATTGCGAAGCTGCTCACTGCGCGACCTGTGCTGCTTGACTTGATGCCGCTGCCCTTGGCCCAGAAGAATAGGGCCAGGCCGGCCAGCGCCACTAGCGTGTGCCGGTCGGTGCGCCTTATCGCAGCGCCGCTGCACCGGCGCCGTGCGGTCCGTCGCCGGTTGGTGCGTGGTCGCTGGCGTTGTGACGGGCGCTGAACGCTACAATGGAGGCTGCGCGCTGTGCCGTGGCCGTCTTCCGGTGTGGCGCAGCGCGATGCCGCGCGGCCCGACGCGTGGGCGCATCGCGGCGCGAGGATGGCTAACGGAGTCGTTGCATGGAACTGAAATGGCTGGAAGACTTCGTGTCGCTGGCCGAGACGCGAAGCTTCAGCCGCTCAGCCGAACTGCGGCATGTGACGCAGCCCGCGTTTTCGCGGCGCATCCAGGCGCTGGAAGCCTGGCTTGGCACCGAGCTGATCGACCGCTCGGTGTACCCGACGCGGCTCACGCAAGCCGGACAAGTGTTCTACGAGCAGGCGCTGACGATGCTGTCCCAGTTTCACGAAGCCCGCACCGTGTTGCGCGGCCACGGGCGAGCGCCAGCTGCGACGATCGAGTTCGCCGTACCGCACACGCTGTCGTTGACCTTCTTTCCGCGCTGGCTGGACAGTATCGAGAAGCATACCGGGCGGGTCCATGCGCGGCTGCGTGCGCTGAACGTGCATGACGCGGTGCTGTCGTTGGTGGAGGGTGGCTGCGACCTGGTGATGGGCTATCATCACCCAAGTCATCCCGTTGCGCTGGATCCCGCGCGCTACGACATGCTCGTGCTGGGAATCGAGCCGATCAGCCCGTTCGCCGCGACGACGCGCAGCGGCCGCGCGTGTTTCACGCTGCCAGGCACGAAGGAAGCACCGGTTCCCTATCTATCGTATACGCCGAATGCGTATTTAGGACGATTGACGGAGACAATCATTGGCACTGCGTCAGTCCCGCTGTACCTGGACAAAGTGTACGAGACTGACATGGCCGAGGGGCTCAAGGCGATGACGCTGGCTGGCCACGGCGTCGCGTTCCTGCCGCATAGCGCGGTGGAGGACGCGGTGGCGGCTGAGCGCCTCGTGCGGCTCGACCGTCCGATGCGGGGCGCGACTGCTGATCGATTTACGCTTGCGATGGAGATCCGATTGTATCGCGACAAGCTAGCGTCGCACAGCGACGAGGCGCGCGGCGAGTTGGTGGACACGGTGTGGCGCCTGGCGGCCGAGCTGGCTGCCGATGCGTAGCCAACGGCGAGGCCGATCCGAAGACAGCGACGCCATGGCGAGTTTTCTGGTGTGCTGCGTGCGCCGCCGCACGTTATGCAAGAAACGCATAGATCATGATAATTCGGCATTGGATTTAGTCTTGCCGCTTTCTCACAATGGCGCCCATCTTGACCGAAGAGGACCTATTCATGTCCGCGCAGCAAACTGTTTCGAACGATTCACCGACGCCTGCCAAGCACGCTTTGCCTTCTTATTTACATGCCGATTCGCTGGGTCCGTGGGGCTCCTACTTGCAGCAAATCGATCGTGTTGCGCCGCACCTGGGCTCGCTTTCACGCTGGATTGAGACGCTCAAGCGCCCCAAGCGCATCTTGGTCGTCGATGTGCCAATCGAGATGGACGATGGCACGATCGCGCATTTTGAAGGCTACCGGGTTCAGCACAACACGTCGCGCGGGCCCGGCAAGGGCGGCGTGCGGTATCACCAGGACGTGACGCTGTCCGAGGTGATGGCGCTGTCCGCGTGGATGTCGATCAAGAATGCGGCGGTCAACGTGCCGTATGGCGGCGCGAAGGGCGGCATCCGTGTCGACCCGCGCAAGCTCTCGCGCGGCGAACTGGAGCGGGTCACGCGCCGGTATACGAGCGAAATCGGCATTATCATCGGGCCGAACACCGACATTCCGGCGCCCGACGTCAACACCAATGAGCAGGTGATGGCGTGGATGATGGACACATACTCGATGAACGTCGGCCAAACTGCGACGGGCGTGGTGACGGGCAAGCCGATCTCGCTGGGGGGATCGCTGGGCCGGCGTGAAGCGACCGGGCGCGGAGTGTTTACCGTCGGTTGCGAGGCGGCACGGCGCATCGGATTGGATATCGAAGCGGCGCGCGTCGCGGTGCAGGGATTCGGCAACGTCGGGGGGATCGCCGCGAAGCTGTTCGTCGAGGCGGGCGCGAAAGTGGTTGCGGTCCAGGACCACACCGGCACGATCTACAAGCCGTCCGGCATCGACGCGCATGCGTTGCTCGAGCATGTTGCGGCGCAAGGCGGCGTAGCCGGCTTTGCGGGCGCAGAGCCGCTCGGCGACGATGACTTTTGGGGTATCGAGAGCGACATCCTGATCCCTGCTGCGCTCGAAGGCCAGATCAACGAGAAGAACGCATCGCGGATCCGCACGAAGATCGTGGTCGAGGGAGCGAATGGTCCAACCACGCCGCTCGCCGACGATATCCTGCGCGAAAACAACGTGCTGGTGATCCCCGATGTGGTTGCCAATGCCGGCGGCGTCACGGTGTCCTACTTCGAATGGGTGCAGGACTTCTCCAGCTTCTTCTGGACCGAGGATGAGATCAACCACCGGCTGGAGCGCGTGATGCGCGAAGCGTTTGCCAGCGTTTGGCAGGTCGCGCAGGAAAATGACGTGTCCGTGCGCACCGCAGCCTATATCATCGCGTGCAAGCGCATTCTGATGGCGCGCGAGATGCGCGGCCTGTATCCGTGATCCATTGCTGAGTCTCTGAGTCCTGTTGCTGCAATCCAGACAGACCGCGTGGCGCGAGCCCGCGGTCTGTCTTCGCATGGGCTGGACGCGGCGCGATCATCGGCGACGCAGTGGCGACCTATACGCGAGCCGACGCGAAGCGATGCGCGGAACAACGAACGCAAAAGCTCGTAGATTAGTACTTCAACTCATTACTTTCATAACGATGACTTTGCTAAACTGACACGACTTTTCGCGAAGGAGATCGTGGATGAACATCAAAAAAGCCGCATTCACATTGGCTGCCCTGGCCGCCCTGACCGGGGCCGTGCAGGCGCAGGAGATGGAGACGCTGAAGAAAATCAAGGATTCGGGCGTCATTGCGATGGGGCACCGCGAGTCTTCGATTCCGTTCTCGTACTATGACGAGAAGCAGAACGTCGTGGGTTATTCGCAGGAGCTTGCGCTGAAGATCGTCGAGGCGGTCAAGCATGAATTGAAGATGCCTGGTCTGAAGGTCAAGCTGATTCCGATCACATCGCAAAACCGCATCCCGCTCGTACAGAACGGTACGATCGACATCGAGTGCGGCTCGACCACCAACAACCTGGATCGGCAGAAGCAGGCAGCGTTCTCGAACACGATTTTCGTGGTGGGCACGCGGCTGATGACCAAGAAGGATTCGGGCATCAAGGACTTCGCCGATCTGAAGGGCAAGACGGTCGTGACCACGGCCGGTACGACGTCCGAACGGTTGCTGCGCAAGCTGAATCAGGACCATAACATGGGCATGAACATCATTAGCGCGAAGGACCATGGCGAGTCATTCTTGACGCTGTCGACCGGCCGTGCCGCCGCGTTCATGATGGATGATGCGCTGCTCGCCGGCGAACGCGCGAAGTCGAGCCATCCGGGCGACTTCGTGATCGTCGGCACCCCGCAATCGCACGAAGCGTACGGCTGCATGATGCGCAAGGGTGATCCGGCGTTCAAGAAGGTCGTCGATGCGGCGATCGCGAAGGTTGAGACATCGGGTGAGGCGGCGCAGATCTACAAGAAGTGGTTTGAGTCCCCGATCCCGCCGAAGGGGTTGAACTTGAACTTCCCGCTGTCCGACGACATGAAGACGCTGTTCAAGAACCCGAACGACAAGGCGATGGACTGATCTGCTCGATCGCATTGTTCACTGACAAGCGTGACTGAAACGGAAGGGATGCTGCCTCCAGGCGCGCCTTCCGTTTCTTTTTGGAGTTGAGTCATGGGTTATCACTGGAATTGGGGCATTTTCATGACTCCGGTTTCGACCGGCGAGCCGACGACCTATCTAGGCTGGTTGATCTCGGGGCTGTGGAATACGGTTGCGGTGTCGTTATGCGCATGGGTGATCGCGCTGTTCGTCGGCGCGCTGATGGGCGTGCTGCGCACCGTGCCGAACAAATGGCTGTCCGGCATTGGCACGGTCTACGTCGCGGTGTTCCGCAACATTCCGCTGATCGTACAGTTCTTTATCTGGTACTTCGTGCTGCCGGAGATTTTGCCGCCATCGATCGGCACGTGGTTCAAGCAGCTGCCGCCAAATGCGCAATTCTTCTCGGCATCGATCCTGTGTCTGGGGCTGTTCACGGCGGCTCGCGTCTGCGAGCAGGTGCGCTCGGGCATCCATGCGCTGCCGCGTGGGCAGCGCGCCGCGGGCTTGGCGCTGGGCTTCACGTTGCCGCAGACCTATCGCCATGTGATGCTGCCAGTTGCGTTCCGGATCATCGTGCCGCCGTTGACCTCCGAGTTTCTCAATATTTTCAAGAACTCCGCCGTGGCATCGACCATCGGCCTGCTGGATCTGTCGGCGCAAGCACGGCAATTGGTCGACTACACTGCGCAGGCCTATGAGTCGTTTATTGCGGTGACGCTCGCTTACGTGTTGATCAACCTGGTCGTGATGGGCTTCATGCGCTGGGTCGAGAAAAAGACCCGGCTGCCGGGCTACATCGGAGGCAAATGATGCATCAGTTCAACTGGTCAGGCATCCCGGACGCGCTGCCGACGCTGTGGACCGGCGCGGTGATCACTTTGCAGATCACTGTGTTGGCGATCGTCGTGGGTATCGTGTGGGGCACGCTGCTCGCGCTCATGCGGCTGTCGGGGTTCAAGCCACTCGAATGGTTCGCGCGCGGCTATGTGACCCTGTTTCGCTCGATTCCGCTGGTGATGGTGCTGTTGTGGTTCTTCTTGTTGGTGCCCCAACTGCTGCAGCGGTTGCTGGACGTGTCGCCCGATGTTGATATCCGGCTCGTGTCGGCGATGGTCGCGTTCTCGTTGTTCGAGGCCGCGTATTACTCGGAGATTATCCGGGCCGGCATCCAGGCCGTGCCGCGCGGACAGCTCAGCGCTGCCTCCGCGCTTGGCATGACCTACGGCCAGGGCATGCGGCTGATTGTGCTACCGCAGGCGCTGCGCGCGATGGTACCACTGTTGCTGACGCAGGCCATCGTGCTGTTTCAGGACACGTCGCTGGTTTATGTGATCAGCGTCGCGGATTTCTTCCAGACTACGGCGAACGTCGGTGACCGGGACGGTACGATCGTCGAGATGGTGCTGTTCGCGGGCGCCGTATATTTCGTGGTTTGCGTGGTGGCGTCAAGCCTCGTCAAGGGTCTTCAAAAAAAGGTCGCAAGATGATTTCGATCAAAAATGTTTCAAAGTGGTACGGGTCCTTCCAGGTGTTGACGGATTGCTCGACCGAGGTCAAGAAAGGCGAGGTGGTGGTCGTGTGCGGCCCGTCGGGCTCGGGTAAGTCGACGCTGATCAAAACGGTCAACGGACTGGAGCCTTTTCAGAAAGGTGAGATCACAATCAATGGGCAATCGATCGGTGATCCTAAGACAAACTTGTCGAAGCTGCGTGCGAAAGTCGGGATGGTGTTCCAGCATTTCGAGCTGTTCCCGCATCTGTCGATCACCGAGAATCTGACGCTTGCACAAATCAAGGTGCTCGGGCGCACAAAGGACGAGGCGAATGCCAAGGGACTGAAGTTGCTCGATCGTGTCGGCCTGAAGGCGCACGCCGATAAGTATCCTGGGCAGTTGTCCGGTGGTCAGCAGCAGCGCGTGGCGATTGCGCGCGCTTTGTCAATGGACCCGATCGCGATGTTGTTCGACGAGCCGACCTCAGCGCTCGATCCGGAGATGATCAATGAAGTGCTGGACGTGATGGTCGAGCTAGCGCAGGAAGGCATGACGATGATGTGCGTGACGCACGAAATGGGCTTTGCAAAGAAGGTCGCGCATCGGGTCATCTTCATGGACCGGGGAGCGATTGTTGAGGATGATCACAAGGAAGACTTCTTCGCGAATCCGAAATCGGATCGTGCGAAGGATTTCCTGGCTAAGATCCTGCATTGACCGTAGCGTCCCCGGTGGTATCGCTCGTCCGGGAAGCGGCCCGCTGTCGCCGGCGGGTTGCACGCTACCGTTTCGCCACGTATGGGGTCCGCTTGGGCGTGGCGTCTTCAGTTGGTCGTGGCGGACATGGAAAGCATAGACGCAAAGCCGGCTCGGTCCGCGCGATAGTACCGGCGCCGTTGCTATCCGATGAAGGGTATCTTGCAGGTGGTGCGCGGCATCGCAAAGCGCGAAACGGGTAATGCCATACCGAATCAGTCAATTCGGTTCAAAGGGGGCTGCCGGCAGCGGGCGCGGAACGGGCAACGTTACGCTTGCACTGCTGCGACGTCGTCCGCGGACTCGATGGTGAACTCGCCGTCCTCTGCGGTGTTTAACACGGACGCCACGGTGGCCTTGCACAGTGGCGCTCGCGCCTTGGCCGCCACGTCGGCAGGCACCGGCACGTTGACGCTGCATAATCGCGTAAAACGCGAGTTCGCTGTCCGTCGTGCCAACCGGCAGGCCTTGTCTTCGAAGAACGCGATGCCGAAGCCATCGGCATGATGGTCGGTGACGCCGCCACGCGCCGCAAAGCCCGTGAACGAAAAGGTCACGTCCGTGGGCGCCGCGCAATTCATTCCAAGCAGTTGGCACATGATACGAAAACGTGATGCTGCGCGAGCGTGCTTAGCGCCCGCTACAATGATGTTTTTGAAGAATATCACCGAGTCCGGGGTCGCCCGAGCCGAAGCAGCGACGTGTGAGTCGTCGCTTCGCATCCACGCGTGACCTCAGGCGAGCCTTCGCATGCACGACGCGCATGCTCAACTGCCGATCGACATGAACCTGTCCCAGTCCCATTCCACCGTAGCCGGCGTTGGCGCCGGCGCGTCAGGCAACGCCACGCTGACGCTCGCCCGCCCTGATGATTGGCACTTGCACGTGCGTGACGGCGCGATGCTCGAAGCGGTGCTGCCGCACACCGCCCGGCAGTTCGGCCGCGCGATCATCATGCCGAATCTGAAGCCGCCAGTCACCACGACCGCTCAGGCCGGCGCTTATCGGCAGCGTATTCTTGCCGCACGTCCCGTGCAGGGCCCGGGCGCCGCGTTCGAGCCGCTGATGACGCTGTACCTGACCGACAATACGCCGCCGGATGAAGTCCGGCGGGCCCGCGAAAGTGGCTTTGTGCACGGCGTGAAGCTGTATCCGGCCGGCGCAACGACCCATTCGGACGCCGGTGTCACGGATCTGCGCCACTGCACGGCTACGCTGGAGGCGTTGCAGCAGACCGGTCTGCCGCTGCTGGTCCACGGCGAGGTGACGGATCCGTCAATCGATGTGTTCGATCGCGAAAAGGTGTTCATCGACCGGGTGCTCGAGCCGTTGCGGCGCGATTTCCCTGCGCTCAAGGTGGTATTCGAGCACATCACGACGCGCGACGCGGCGCAGTATGTGCGCGACGCGGATGCGGCGCCGGGCACGCTGGGTGCCACGATCACCGCTCACCACTTGCTGCTGAACCGCAACGCGATGCTGGTCGGCGGCATCCGTCCGCATTATTACTGCTTGCCGGTGCTCAAGCGGGAGGCGCACCGCGTAGCACTCGTTGAGGCGGCTACCTCGGGTCATCCGCGCTTTTTCCTCGGCACCGACAGCGCGCCGCACCCGAAGGGCCTAAAGGAGCACGCGTGTGGCTGCGCCGGTTGCTACACGGCGCTGCATGCGCTGGAGCTGTACGCGCAGGCCTTTGACGAGGCCGGTGCCCTGGACCGACTAGAAGGCTTTGCGAGCTTTCATGGTGCCGACTTCTATGGATTGCCGCGCGCCACCGATACGGTGACGCTCGAGCGCGCGAGTTGGACGTTGCCCGAGGCCATCGACGCAGGCGGCATCAGCGTGGTGCCGCTCAAGGCCGGCGAAGCGCTCGGCTGGAAGCTGCGCTGACGCGCGCATGGCGGCCATGCCACCGCTGCGCGAGGCCGTGGCGCGAATCGACTGGTCGCGACCGTGGTTCGAGCCGTTCCGGGCCCATGGGATGCGCTGGCAACGGGTGCTCGAGACTCATGGGGTCGGCGCGTGGCTCAGCACGATGACGCAGGATGCCCAAGCGGCGTCGCTGTGCATCGGCGCTGACCTACCGCTCACCTTCGTGGCGCAACATGTGTTGCCACCCGGCACGCGTTACGAAGCGCACATTGCCGCGACAGGTTGCGTGCCCACGCGCGACAATCTGCACGATTTCTTTAACGCGGCGAGTTGGTTTGCCTTCCCGCGGATCAAGCTTGCCACGATCGCCTGCGGCATGGCCGAGGCGCGGCGGCAGGCAGGGGCGCCTGTGGCGAGCAACGGCAGGGGGCCGGTACGCGATGCACTGGCCCACTTTGACGAAAACGGCGCGATCTTTGTGACTTCCGATGGTTCGCTAGCCGAAGCGCTGCGCGCTTTTGACTGGCGCCGTCTGTTTATCGACCATCGCCACGCGTGGCCTGCATGTTGTGCCGTGTACGTGTACGGCCATGCGCTGCTAGAGAAGCTGCTCACGCCGTATCGCGCATGCACCGCGCACGCATGGGTCTGCCAAGTCGAGCCGGACTGGTTCGATGCGCCCGCGGCGCAGCGCCAGGCCGACGTGGATGCCCGTGTTGCCACGGCACTCGGCGATGGCCACGTCAGCGATGGCCTGCTGCGGCAGGCGCCGTGCGAGCGAGCCCAAAAGGGCGAGACGCTGACGATCGCGCGGTTTTCGCCGTTGCCTGTGCTTGGCGTGCCGGGCTGGTGGGCGGCCAACGCCGATCCGCGGTTCTACGCGGATACGTCGGTGTTCCGCGTAGGTCGGCGCGGGCCGCGCCACCCATGCTAAAATGGGCGCTACACAAAGTAGGCCAGACAGCCGCGGCTGCCGCGCATCGCGCGGGGGGCGAGGAAAGTCCGGACTCCATAGGGCAGGGTGATGGCTAACGGCCATCCGTGGCGACACGCGGAACAGGGCAACAGAAAGCAAACCGCCGATGGCCCGGCGCAAGCCGGGATCAGGTAAGGGTGAAACGGTGCGGTAAGAGCGCACCGCGGCTGCGGCGACGCAGTCCGGCACGGTAACCTCCACCCGGAGCAATTCCAAATAGGCAGGCGCGCGTCGGCAGCAAGGCGCAAGGACGGGCCCCGTCCTGACCTGCGGGTAGGAAGCTTGAGCGCGTCAGCAATGGCGCGCCTAGAGGAATGGCTGTCACGCGCGCCGGGCAACTGGCGCACGCACAGAATCCGGCTTACCGGCCTGCTTTGTCTCCTTTCGCGAGGCGCGCTACGCGTCGACGATCTCGAACGAATGCGTAAGTTCGGCGCTCTTGGCCAACATGATCGAGGCGGAGCAATACTTGTCGTGTGACAGGTTGATCGCGCGCTCCACGGTCGCCGGGTTCAAGTTCCGGCCGCTTACCGTAAAATGGAAGTGGATTTTCGTGAATACCTTCGGGTCCTGGCTTGCCCGCTCGGCCTTCAGCGTGACGTTGCAGTCGACAATGTCCTGGCGACTTTTCTTCAAAATCATCACGACGTCGTACGCTGTGCAGCCCCCGGTGCCCAGCAGCACCATTTCCATTGGTCGCGGGGCGAGGTTGCGGCCACCGCCTTCCGGTGCGCCATCCATCGCTACCATGTGGCCACTGCCTGTCTCGGCCATGAAAGCCATTCCGTCTTTGCCTAACCAGCTGACCTTGCATTCCATCGCGCGTTTTTAGAGCTGAGTTTGCGTACATTGTAACGAATGCGCATGAGCGCTGTCGCGTGAGCGTCGCATCGGCCGGCACAAAACAACGGGATCTCGCCGCAGCGGATCGGGCTGGCTGCGCACGGCGGCGAAATCGTCATGGTTATTCGGCGTCGTGAGGTGGAGCGCTCACTGGTTGGGCCGCAGTGTGGGCGAGCGCAGTGTGAGCGAGAGGTTATTAACTGGTTGATAGAAAAGGAAGATATGGCTCTTTGTGGTGTTATTGTGCCATTTCGTATGATGGTAGTGCGTTTCGTCATGTAGTTTTTATTGCGGCTTATCAGCGTAATCCTTATAATGTTCTCTATTGGTCGACGCACACTTGCTCGACCCCCACTTGTCTCCTCCACCCTCCTCCTTTGGTGGATTGGACCCGAACATTGGTTCGGGTTTTTTTTCGCCATGATGTGGACTGTGCTAGGGCTGGGTTAGGGCCCGGGTAGCGCCGCAGTAGCGCCCGGTCTGAAAACCCTTTATAATTCAGAGCTTTTCCGAAAATGCCCGCGGAAGAAGAATCAGGGAGAGCCTGCACCGCGCCATGACGCGCATCCACAAGCAGGACCACAGAAGGGCAGAGCATCTCATTTGGATCGATCATGAAGACGTTTTCCGCCAAAGCCCACGAGGTGAAGCGCGAATGGTACGTGATTGACGCGACGGACAAGGTCCTCGGCCGTGTCGCCAGCGAAGTGGCACGCCGCCTTCGCGGCAAGCACAAGCCGGAGTTCACGCCGCACGTCGATACCGGCGATTTCATCATCGTCGTCAATGCTGGCAAGTTGAAGGTCACCGGCAACAAGACGACCGATAAGAAGTACTACCGTCACTCGGGCTATCCGGGCGGCATCTATGAAACGACTTTTGGCAAGATGCAGGAGCGTTTCCCGGGCCGTGCACTTGAGAAGGCCGTCAAGGGCATGCTGCCGAAGGGCCCGCTCGGCTACGCGATGATCAAGAAGCTGAAGGTCTACGCGGACGCGACGCACCCGCACACCGCGCAACAACCGAAGGCGCTCGAGATCTAAGGAGCCAGTCAGATGATCGGAAATTGGAACTACGGTACCGGCCGCCGCAAGAGTGCAGTGGCTCGCGTGTTTATCAAGGCTGGCAAGGGCGACATCGTCGTCAATGGCAAGCCCATCGCCGACTACTTTTCGCGCGAGACATCGCTGATGATTGTGCGTCAGCCGCTGGATCTGGTGAACCATGCGAACACGTTTGACATCAAGGTCAACGTGGTCGGTGGCGGCGAAACCGGCCAGGCTGGCGCTGTGCGTCACGGTATCACCCGTGCGTTGATCGACTACGATGCGACGCTGAAGCCGACGTTGTCGAGCGCTGGCTTCGTGACGCGCGATGCGCGTGAAGTCGAGCGTAAGAAGGTAGGTTTGCACAAGGCACGCCGTCGCAAGCAGTTCTCCAAGCGTTAAGCGCGCCGCGATGGAGCGGCAGGCAGGTTCACCTGCAGGCGCTGGCATCGTGCAAAAAACCGCGGATCAGCCGATCCGCGGTTTTTTCTTGGTGCGCCCAGCATGGGCGCACTTTTGCAGGGGCAAGTCCCTGTTGGTTTCAGGGCCTTCGGCACGATGTTCAGAACAGTCCTAGAATAGCGTTGAAGGCATTTTTGGAGAACTCGATGAACGCTTTGACCGACACCGCTGTGACCGAGATGCCGGCCCCGCTCGTCTTCACGGACGCAGCCGCCGACAAGGTCAAACAGCTGATCGATGAAGAAGGCAACCCGGAACTGAAGCTGCGCGTGTTCGTGCAAGGCGGCGGCTGTTCGGGATTTCAATACGGCTTTACGTTCGACGAAGAAGTCAACGAGGACGACACCGTGATGGACAAGAACGGCGTCCGGCTGTTGATCGACTCGATGAGTTATCAGTACCTGCTGGGCGCGGAAATCGACTACAAGGACGATTTGAACGGCGCGCAATTCGTGATCAAGAATCCGAATGCGACCACCACCTGCGGCTGCGGCTCGTCGTTCTCAGTGTAAGCGTACGCTTACCAAAAGGTAAGCCGTACGCTTACGGGAATCAGTTGGCCGGCCCATCACGAGTCGGCTCACTACGGGGGGCGGATCAGCCCCCATTGTCGTTTGCATACCACGCCGCTGACGCATGCCGCCGCGGGCCGTGCGCGAACGGCACGGCTTAGCGCGGATACAACGCGCCGAGCACGCGGCCGCCAGCGGCACCGGTGACGGTGGGCAGGTTGCCAGGCAGGCGTGCGACATGGCGCATCGCTAGCCACGCGAATGCCAGCGCCTCGACTTGATGTGGGGCAATGCCGAGGACATCCGTGGTTTCGACGCGAGCGTGTGCCGCGCCAGCGCGCTGCAGCGCGGTTTGCAACGCCGCTAGCAGGACGGCATTGCGTGCGCCACCACCGCATACGTAGACGGCCTGGCAGCCGCCTGCATAATGCTCGATGTCATGCGCGACGCTTTGAGCCGTCAACGCGATCAGCGTCGCTTGCACGTCGTGCGGCGTCACGTCGGCAAACGGCGAGAGCCGGCGTTGCAGCCATGACGCGTTGAACAAGTCCCGACCGGTGCTTTTCGGGGGCGGCGCGCTGAAAAATGGCTCGTCGAGTAACGCGCGCAACAACCCATCGTTGACCTGTCCGCGGGCGGCGAATCGGCCATTCTCGTCGAACGGTGTGCCCAAATGGCGTTGTGCCCAGTAATCAAGCAACGCGTTCGCCGGGCCGCAGTCGAAGCCGCGGACCGGTCCGCGCGGATCCAGAATCGTCATGTTGCTGATGCCACCGAGATTGCACACTACGCGGGTCTCGTGCTCGTGCGCGAACATCGCCGCATGAAACGCCGGCGCGAGCGGGGCGCCATGGCCGCCCGCCGCCACGTCGCGCGCGCGGAAGCATGATCGACGCGGCATGCCGTGGCCGCATTGCCGTTATTTTGATGCGACGCGCGGCGGCAGGACGTCGCCGTCGATCGATAGATTCGCCGCGTATTGCTCAAACGCGTGTAGCGTGGCGCCACGCAATGGCGCGGGCTGACTGACCGATGCCGCAAGCGGATTCACATGGCGGCCCTGGTGCCGCACCTCGTAGTGCAGGTGCGGGCCGGTCGCCCAGCCGGTGCTGCCGACGTAACCGATCACGTCGCCGCGCGCGATTTTCGCACCGGTTCTTAGTTTCGGCGCGGTTCGCGACAGGTGGGCATACACGGTCTCATAGTGCCGAGCATGGCGTACCACGATCGTCTTGCCATACCCGTGCCGCCACCCCGAGAATGTGACAGTTCCAGCCCCGCTTGCCCGCACCGGCGTGCCGCGTGGCGCGGCCCAATCTACACCGTTGTGAAACGCACGGCGTCCGGAAATCGGATGCACGCGCTCGCCGAAGCGCGACGACAGTCGGGCGCTGGCAACGGGACGCGGATCGAGCCCGCGCTGCAGCGAGTGCCCGTTGGTGGCATAGAAGCCACCGCCGTGCTTGCCCGGCGCACGGTACCAGATGGCGCGAACGGGCGCGGTGCCGACGGCATGGACCTCGAGGACGAGGATGCGTCGAGTGCGGGATGACTCGCCCTGCGCTGCGCCTAGCAGCACGCGGTAGCGCTGTCCGCGCAACGGGCTGACCAACGCGCGCATGGCCGGCAGCGCATCGAGCGCTGCGTCGATCGAACTGCCCAATACGCCTGCCTGCCGCATTGCGCTGGCGAACCGGCTGTCGAGCGCGCCCGAGAACACGCGCTCGGATGGGGCGGCAGCACGGTTTGGCTCATCCAGCCGGAGTGGGCTGGCACCTGATAGCGCGCCGGCCGCTTGGAACGGATGTCCCGCGGCGGATGTTTCGGTACCGGTGCTGGCTGAGGGCGCAGAAGCGGTCAGCGCGGCGGCCACGTAATCGCCATACGGGCCCAGCGCCGTGCTGCGCCAACTGATGGCGCGCAGCATGCTGCTGTTGACCTGGGCTTGCGTGGCCGCTGAGCGCGCCGACGTGTATGCCGAATGTGCCGGTATCGCGAGCGCGGATACCACGGCGGGAGCGTACGGGATCGTGCGTGCGATCATCACGCTCAGGTTCACGGACGCGGCGGCGATCGGGTGAATGATCGCTTGATGGCGCCGCACGATAAAGTGACGCAGCGATACGGTGCTGCTGCGCGCGAGTGCAAAAACCTGCCGGAAGCAGTACCACATCACGTAAAATCCAGTTCTTGCACGAGAAAAGCGACGGCCTTGAGGGTTATTCGAGGTAGGGTTGCGAGGTGCGGCGCGTGACGAGCACTGCCGGGCCGCTCGTGATTCGATGACAGTTTCGTGAAAAGTTCCCGCCTGATGAGTACCGAGTCCAGTGTTGCCGTGCCGTCCCTGCCCATTACCGATGAAGTCCGTGCCGCACTGGCGATAGCACGTCGTGGCTGCGACGAGTTGCTGATCGAGGACGAGTTTGCGCAGAAATTGGCAAGGAGCGCGCAAACCGGCAAGCCATTGCGCATCAAGCTCGGGCTCGACCCGACCGCGCCGGACATCCACATTGGACACACCGTGGTGCTCAACAAGATGCGCCAGTTGCAGGACCTGGGCCATACCGTTATTTTCCTGATCGGCGACTTTACGTCGTTGATCGGCGATCCGTCCGGACGCAACCAGACACGCCCGCCACTCACCCGCGAGCAAATCGAGGCCAATGCAAAGACTTATTTCGAGCAGGCCGCACTGGTGCTCGATCGTGAAAAGACCGAGATCCGCTACAACAGCGAATGGTCAATGCCGCTGGGCGCTGACGGCATGATCAAGCTTGCGTCGCGCTACACCGTGGCGCGGATGCTCGAGCGCGACGACTTCACCAAACGGTTCCAGGGCGGCGTGCCAATATCGATCCATGAGTTCCTGTATCCTCTGATGCAGGGGTATGACTCGGTGGCGCTGCAATCGGATCTCGAGTTGGGTGGCACCGATCAGAAGTTCAATCTGTTGGTGGGCCGTGAGTTGCAGAAGCAGTATGGCCAGGAGCCGCAGTGCATTCTGACAATGCCGCTGCTCGAAGGGCTGGATGGCGTCGATAAGATGTCCAAGTCCAAGAACAACTATGTCGGCATCAGCGAGAAGCCGTCCGACATGTTCGGCAAGCTGATGAGCATCTCGGACACGCTGATGTGGCGTTACTTTGAGTTGCTCTCGTTTCGCAGCCTCGAGGAGATTGCAGACTTCAAGCGGCAGGTGCAGGCTGGCCGCAACCCGCGCGAGTTGAAGGTGCTGCTCGCGCAGGAAATCGTTGCTCGTTTTCATTCGCAGGCCGATGCACAGCGCGCGCTGGAGGATTTCAATCATCGTGCGAGGGGTGGGGTGCCTGACGATATTCCGGAGATTGCGTTGAGTGGCGCGCCGCTGCCGATCGGGCAATTGCTCAAGCAAGCTGGCCTGGTGCCGTCCACCAGCGAGGCATGGCGCAACATCGAACAGTCCGGCGTGAAGATCGACGGCACGACGATCACCGACAAGGGGTTGAAGCTCGACGCAGGCGTGTATGTCGTGCAGGTCGGCAAGCGGCGCTTTGCGCGCGTGACACTGCGCGCTTAGTGCAGCGGGCCACCCGACGACAGCCGAACCATAGCGAGGACTTGCATTGATCGCATTGATCCAGCGAGTCGCGCGCGCCAGCGTGCAAGTCGATGCGCAGGTGATTGGCGCGATCGGCCCCGGGCTGCTCGCGCTGGTCTGCGCGGAACGCGGCGACTGCGAGGCCACGGCGGACAAACTGCTCAACAAGCTGCTTGGTTATCGCGTATTCAGCGATACACAGGGCCGGATGAACCTGTCCGTGCGCAACATCGACGGGGCCGGCGGCGCGGGCGGTCTGTTGATCGTGTCGCAGTTTACGCTGGCAGCTGATACGCATAGCGGTTTGCGCCCCAGCTTCACCCCCGCTGCACCACCGGACGAAGGCAGGCGGTTGTACGACTATTTCGTCGCCCGTGCGCGGCAGCAGCATCCCATCGTCCAGACCGGTGAATTCGGCGCCGCGATGCAGGTATCGCTGATCAACGATGGTCCGGTGACTTTCTGGCTGCGTGTGCCGGCCGTATGACTAAAGTAATTGAACACGCCGGCGAGCGCTAGCGGATGCCATGGCTGTAGCAACAATGCGCTAATGCTGCCGATCATCAGCGCCGCGAAGTGTCGGCATGCATTGACTGTTCAGCACACTGTGTGTGGGTCGGACAGTCCCGAATGCCGAACAGCCCCGGATCGCCCGGCGGCCACGGATAGTCGAACGCGGGGCCTTTGCCGCTCGTGAGCTAAGTGACGCCGGCCGCCACGCGCCGGCGCAGTCGGTTCAGTACGTCGTCGGCCAGCCCGCAGAGGCGCACCGGCAGATCGGCTATTCGCCGCTGGTGTTCCACAGGTCGCGAATCGGTCCCGCATCCGGCGCCGCAAGGCCGAAGTGGCGATAGGCGAGCAGCGTCGCGACGCGTCCGCGCGGCGTGCGTTGTAGATAGCCCTGCTGGATCAGATAAGGCTCGATGACGTCCTCGATTGTGTCGCGCTCCTCGCCGATCGCGGCGGCCAGGTTATCCAGGCCCACCGGGCCACCATCGAACTTGTGCAGGATCGCTTCTAGCAGCTTGCGATCCATTAAATCGAAGCCGACTGGGTCAACATCAAGCATCGCCAGCGCCGCATCGGCCGTCGTCGCCGTGATGCGGCCGTCGGACTTGACCTCGGCATAGTCTCGCACGCGACGCAGCAGCCGGTTCGCGATCCGTGGCGTGCCGCGCGAACGCCGTGCGATCTCCAGCGCGCCTTCGGATTCGATCTGCGCGCCGAGCAGGTGGGCCGAACGCTCGACGATCCGCGCCAATTCGCCCGCGGTATAGAATTCGAGCCGGGCGACGATGCCAAAGCGGTCCCGTAACGGGTTGGTCAGCATGCCGGCGCGGGTCGTGGCCCCCACCAGCGTGAACGGGTGCAGGTCCAGCTTGACGCTGCGCGCGGCCGGTCCCTCGCCGATCATGATGTCGATCTGGTAGTCTTCGAGCGCCGGATACAGGATTTCCTCGACGACTGGCGACAACCGGTGGATCTCGTCGATGAACAGCACGTCGTTCGCTTCGAGATTGGTCAGCAGTGCAGCCAGGTCGCCGGCCCGTTCGAGCACCGGTCCGGACGTCTGGCGCAGGTTGACGCCCATTTCCCGCGCGACGATGTGCGCGAGCGTGGTCTTGCCCAGCCCCGGGGGGCCAAACAGTAGCACGTGGTCGAGCGCTTCCGAGCGGCGCTTTGCCGCTTCAATAAAGATTTCGAGCTGCCCGCGAACCTTTTCCTGCCCGACATATTCGTCCAGCAGCCGCGGGCGTAGCGCCCGCTCGAACACCTCCTCGTTGGGCGAGGCGGGGGTCGCTGCAATGACGCGCTCCGAGCCGAGTTTGTCCGTTTCGATCATTTACTGATTGTACCGCGATGCCGCCAACATGCCAGTTGCCACGCCGTGCTGCGTCGCGTGAAGCTTATGCCTTCGACAATGCCTTTAAAGCGAGCTTGATGCCGTCCGACACACCGGTGCCGGCCGGTACGTTTTTGATCGCGGCAAGCGCTTCCTTCTCGGAATAGCCAAGCGAGAGCAGGGCGTGCAGGATGTCCGGCGCATGGTCGGACGATGACGCGGCCGAGGCGGCCGCGCCGATGTCGGCGCCCAGTTTGCCTTTCAACTCGAGCAACAGTCGCTCGGCGGTTTTCTTGCCGATGCCCGGCACCCGCGTCAGGCGGGCGGCATCCTGCTGTGTCACTGTCTGCGCAAGATCGCTCACGCTCATCCCGGAGAGCACCGCGAGCGCCATACGCGCGCCGATGCCGCTGATCTTCAGCAGTTCGCGAAACGTTTGCCGCTCCTGCTGCGTGAGAAAACCATACAGCAGGTGCGCGTCCTCGCGCACGATCAGCTGAGTCAGCAACGTGATTTTGTCGCCAGTGCCTGGAAGGTTGTAGAACGTGCTCATCGGCACGTCGACCTCGTAGCCGACGCCGTTGCAGTCGACCAGCAGATGTGGCGGGTTTTTCTCGAGCAGGGTGCCCGCAATGCGACCGATCATGGCGAATCAATGTAGGGTGGATGCGCGAGTGTAGCGTATCGCGACGTGGATACTGTGCTGGGTCAGCCGATCAGCCGGCCACGTCGCACGCGATAACCTTTCTTTGCCAATGCCGGCGCGAGCGTGCCGAGCGTGTTGATCGCCGTGCCGCTGTTTGCGTGGCAGATCGCCATGCCGAGCGCGTCGGCGGCGTCGGTGCCGGGCAAGCCGCTCAAATTCAGTAGTCGGACCACCATCTGCTGCATCTGGTCCTTGGTCGCGCGCCCGTAGCCGACCACCGCTTGCTTGAGTTGCAACGCGGTGTATTCGGCCACCGATACGCGGCCCGATACGAGTGCACAAATCGCCGCGCCGCGCGCTTGCCCCAGCAGCAGCGTCGATTGCGGATTGACGTTGACGAATACTTTCTCGATCGCGGCCTGATCCGGGCTATGCTCGCGGATCAGCGTCGCCACGCCGTCGAAGATCGTGCCCAGGCGGCTCGGCAGATCGGCGTTCGCGGTACGGATCACGCCACTGGCCACGTAGGTGAGCGCGTGTCCGTGCTTGTCGATGACGCCAAAGCCGGTGACACGCAAGCCCGGGTCGATGCCAAGTATTCTCATCGCGCCACTATAACCGACTGGTGTTGTCCCGACGCGCCCGTGCACTGCACCGTCCGCGTCGAGACGATCGGCCGCACCGGCGGCGAAATGGAAGCGCTCACGGCGTCAGTGACGGAAATGCCGCGTGCCGGTGACGATCATCGCGACATTGTGCTCGTCGGCGGCTGCGATCACCTCGTCGTCGCGCATTGAGCCGCCGGGTTGGATCACGCAGGTCGCACCGGCCGCGACGACCACGTCGAGTCCGTCGCGGAACGGGAAGAATGCGTCAGAGGCGACCGCCGAGCCGGTCAACGACAGCTTTGCGTTTTGCGCCTTGATGCCGGCGATGCGAGCCGAATCGACACGGCTCATCTGCCCCGCGCCGACACCTAGCGTCATGCCGTTCGCGCAAAACACGATCGCATTGGACTTGACGAATTTGGCGACGCGCCAGGCGAACAACAGGTCGTCCATTTCCTTAGGCGTCGGATGCCGTTTCGTGACCACGCGCAACTCGTGCGGCTGCACGTTCTTCGTATCCGGTGACTGCACCAGCAAGCCGCCGCCGACGCGCTTTAGATCGTACGTGTTAGCTGCGTTGCCCAGCGGCACCTGTAGCACGCGCACATTCTGCTTCGCGGCGAAGACCTGTCGCGCCGCGTCGGTCAACGACGGCGCGAGTAGCACTTCGACGAACTGCTTGGCGACCGCTTGCGCAGCCGCTTCGTCGACTTCGCGATTGAACGCGATGATGCCGCCGAATGCGGACGTCGGATCGGTCTGCAACGCCTTGGCGTACGCGTCGGCCGGCGTCGCCGCCACGGCCACACCGCACGGGTTCGCATGCTTGATAATCACGCATGCCGGCGCGTCGAATGTCTTCACGCATTCCCATGCCGCGTCAGCATCGGCGATATTGTTGTACGACAGCGCCTTGCCCTGCAGTTGGCGGTAGTTGGCCAGCGAGCCTTCGGCAGATTGCAGGTCGCGATAGAACGCTGCGCTCTGGTGCGGGTTCTCACCGTAGCGCAGGTCCTGCACCTTAGTGAAGGCCAGATTCAGTGTGGCCGGGTACGCGCTGCGTGTCGCGTGCTGCAAGTCCTCGCCGAGGCTGGTCAGATAGTTCGTAATCGCGCCGTCGTATTGCGCGGTGTGCGCGAACACCTTGGTCGCGAGCCGGAAGTTGGTTGCGTAACTGACCGTGTTGCCGTTCGCGCGCATTTCGTCGAGCACCGCCGCATAGTCGGCCGGATCGACGACCACCGTCACGTCGCGGTGGTTCTTCGCCGCCGAGCGCAACATCGTTGGGCCGCCGATGTCAATGTTCTCAATGGCCTCGTCGAGCGGGCATTTCTCCTTCGCGACGGTTTGCGCAAACGGATACAGATTGACGATGAGCATGTCGATCGTCGGGATCCCATGCTGCTCGAGTGCAGCCATGTGTGCGGGCACGTCGCGCCGCGCGAGAATGCCGCCATGGACCTTCGGGTGCAGCGTCTTTACGCGGCCGTCGAGCATTTCCGCAAAGCCGGTGTAGTCGGCCACCTCGGTGACCGGCAGGCCCGCGTCGGCGAGCAGCTTGGCCGTGCCGCCCGTGGACAGCAGGGTGACGCCGAGTTCATGCAGGCTTTTGGCGAAATCGACAATGCCTGCCTTGTCGGAAACGGAAATGAGCGCTTGCTTGATCATGATGAAAAAAAGAACCCGAAGCTGCGCTTGCGCGCGAATGACAAATGTGCGCCAGGCACGGGCGCTGCGCTACAGTAGGCCATGCTCCTGCAGTTTCTTGCGCAGCGTGTTGCGGTTGATGCCGAGATATTCGGCTGCCAGAGACTGGTTGCCCCGCGCCTGCTCAAGGACGATTTCCAGCATCGGTTTCTCGACGCAGGACATCACCATTTCATAGACGTCGTGTGGGCGGGATCCGTCCAGATCGCGGAAATACATGCCGAGACTGTCGCGGACGCATTGTTCGATGTTGTGCTTGCTCATGCTGCTAATCGGTCGGTGTCGGGGGGCGTGTCGTGCTTGCCGGATTCATCGTCGACGTAGACGAGGCGCTCCGATCGCGCCTTTTGGGCGTCGAAGAACGCGTTGACCGCCGCCAGTTGTTCCCGGGTGGAATCCAGCGTGTTCATTCGATGCCGGAATGCGTTGGCGCCGGAAAGGCCGCGAGTGTACCAGCCGATGTGCTTGCGTGCGGTGCGCACACCAGTAAATTCGCCATAAAATGCGTAATGATCTTGCAGGTGCTCGTTCATCCACTGTTGGATTTCGTCGATCCGTGGCGGTGGCAGTACCTCACCAGTGGCCAGGAAGTGCCCAATTTCGCGAAACAGCCAGGGCCGGCCTTGCGCCGCGCGGCCGATCATGATCGCGTCCGCGCCGGTGATCGACAGCACTTCTCGCGCCTTGTGCGGCGTCGTGATATCGCCGTTGGCGACTACCGGAATGTGCACCGATGCCTTGACCGCGGCGATCGTGTCGTACTCGGCCTGACCATGATACAAGTCCGCGCGTGTGCGCCCGTGCACGGTGAGCATCGAGATGCCGGCCTGCTCGGCGAGCCGCGCGATTGTTAGCGCATTGCGGTGTTCACGATCCCAGCCGGTGCGGATCTTCAGTGTGACGGGAACGGCATCCGGCCCGGTGCTGACCGCACGCACGACTGCCTCGAGAATGCGTGCCACCAGTGCCTCGTTCTGCAGTAGCGCGGAGCCTGCCGCGACGTTGCAGACCTTCTTGGCCGGGCAGCCCATGTTGATGTCGATGATCTGTGCGCCATGCGCGACGTTGTATTGCGCGGCCTGCGCTAGCATCGCCGGGTCGGCGCCGGCAATCTGCACGGCGATCGGCTCGACCTCGCCGTCGTGATTGGCACGGCGCATCGTCTTTTCGCTTTTCCACAGCTGCGCGTTGGACGCGACCATCTCCGACACCGCGTAAGAGGCCCCCATTCGCTTGCACAACTGGCGAAATGGACGGTCCGTCACGCCGGCCATCGGGGCGACGAACAGATTGTTGCGCAGTACATGTTTGCCGATTACAGGCATCGGAAAGGGCGACGCGCCGCCACCCGGCCGGGCGCGGCGCGATCCGAAAGACGTTGGAAAGAGGCGTATTTTAGCGTTAACCGGCGGCAAGCCCCGAGCGCCATGAAAGTTCAATGAGCGCCACTGCCGTCATCGGCTTGGCCTCGCTTAGCGCCGTTGCCCGAACATCATCTGCCGCGCGAGCGCTGTCTTGACCGGGGGTATCAGGTCCAGCGCGCCGAGTGCCAGGCCGCGCAGCGCCGCTAGCGGCGCGAAGTCGATGGTGAAGGCGCGTGCCAGCACGTCGGTCGCGGCGATGGTTACGCGCCGGTCCAGCGCCCGGCGTGCGGCGAAGGCACGCAGCGCGGCTGGCTCGGGCCCGTGGTGCGCGAGTGCGTCGAGCAGCGCGTGCGCGTCGCGCAGGCCTAGGTTTAGCCCTTGTCCGGCGACCGGATGCAACGTTTGCGCCGCGTTGCCGATCGATGCAATGCGGCGATCGGTTAACGCGGTCAGCGCATGGAGCCCAAGGGGGAAGGCTGCGCGCGCGCCAACCTGCTCGAAGCGGCCCATCCTATCGCCGAACGCCCATTGCAACTCGGCTAGCCACTGTGCGTCGGACAGCGCCATGCGCCGCGCGGCCTGGGCCGGGTCGCAGCACCAGACCAGCGCATAGTCCGCCTGCCGTGGGCCGCCGAGCGGCAGCAGCGCAAGGGGCCCTTCGCGCGTGAAGCGCTCCCATGCAACGCGCGGTTGTGGCGCACTCACGCTGACCACGGCCACCAGCGCCGTCTGGCGATAGTCGCGCTGGGCGTGCTGGCCGGCGGCCAGTCGCGGCGACGCGGCTTCGTGGTACACCCCGCCCTCCGCGTTGACGACCAGGCGCGCGTGCACGACGCGTTGCGGTGCCGCGGCGCTCGCGTCGCCGTCGGGAACAGAGGGTGCGCCGACCGGCTCGATCGGCAGCCAGACGCCGTGTTCGTCCTGCCGCGGCGCGCGAGCCACGCTCGAGCTGATCCAGTCGCAGCCGGTGTCACGCACCGCCGTGGCGAGCGCATGCACCAGCGCGCCATAGCGCACCACGTAGCCGAGCGCCGGCACGCCGTGCTCGTCGCGCTCGATCACGGCGCGACCGAGGTAACCGCGCTGCGACACATGGATGCGCTCGATCGGTGTCGCGTCGAGCGGCCAGCCAAGCGGCTCGAGCAGCATGCGGCTGCCGTGCGACAAGGCGAGCGCACGCGGGTCGTCCAGCGATGCATCTGGTTCGCGTGCGTCGATCAACGCAACACGCAATGCACGGGTGCCGCCGCGGCGTGCGAGCCAGCCGGCGAGCGCGAGTCCAGCTGGCCCGGCGCCGACGATGGCTACGTCATAGTCGTATCGCGCCGCGTCGGCGCGCGCATCGGGTGCCGCATCGTGCGCGGGTCTGGCGGGATTCGATTCGGTCATAGTGCAAAGGTCTGTGAAATTCTGTCGCGCGGCCGCGCGTCACGCGCGCGCCGGCGCATCGCGCATCCAGGCTTCGATATCGTCGGCGCGTACCGGCACCTCGCGGGTCATCAGCTCGCAGCCGTGGGCTGTGACGATTGCGTCATCCTCGATGCGGATTCCGGTGTTCCAGTATGCGCGCGGCACATCCGGCGCGGCGCGCACGTATAGCCCGGGTTCGATGGTCAGTGTCATGTTTGCGCGCAAGCGGCGCCACGGACGTTGCACGTCGCGCTCGGCTGCGTCCCGCGCCGGGCCGGGATCCGGCTCGCGATAGTCACCGCAGTCGTGCACGTCCATGCCGATCCAGTGACCGGTGCGGTGCATGTAGAAGCGCGTATAGGCGCGGCTGGCGATCACATCGTCGAGCGTGCCATGCACGGCCGCGTCGAGCAGCTTCAAGTCGAGCATGCCCTGCGCCAGCACACGTACCGCCGCCTCGTGCGGCACGTCGAACGGCACGCCGGCGCGTGTCGCGTCGATCGCCGCCTGTTGTGCCGCTAGCACGACGTCGTACAGATCACGCTGCGCCGCCGTGAAGCGACCGTTGGCTGGAAAGGTGCGGGTGATATCGGACGCGTAGCCGTCCAACTCACAGCCCGCGTCGATTAGGACCAGGTCGCCGTCCCGCACGAGCGCGTTGCCGGCGGGGTAGTGGAGCACGCAAGCGTTGGCGCCCGCCGCGACGATCGAGCCGTATGCTGGCGCCTGCGCACCGTGGCGGCGGAAAGCGTAGAGCAGTTGCGCGTCAAGTTCGTATTCGCGCACGCCCGGTTTGCACGCCCGCATGGCTTGCAGGTGCGCGCGCGCCGAGATCGAGGCGGCCCGGCGCATTGTGGCCAGCTCGTGCGCGTCCTTGATCAGACGCATCTCATCGAGCAGGATCGACAGATTGACTTGATGCGCCGGCGAAGTGCGGTCGCCGCCGCGCTTGCTCGCCTCTAGCCATCGCTGCACGGCCTCGTCCAACCCCGACGAATTGTCGCGTGCGTAATGCAGCGTGTGCGCATTGGCCAGCAGCGCCGGCATTCGGGCGTCGAGTTCATCGACCGAGTAGGCGGCGTCCACACCGAATGCCTGCTGCGCGCGTTGCGGTCCGTACCGCACCCCGTCCCAAGTTTCGCGCTCGATATCGCGCGGCAAGCAGAACAGCGTCGTGAGCGACTGCGTTGCGTCGGCACGGATGACCAGCCAGGCGTGCGGTTCGGTGAACCCGCTCAGGTAGAAGAATGCGCTGTCATGCCGATACGGATACTCGGTGTCGCGGTTGCGGATCGCGATCGGTGCGGTCCGCACGATCGCTACGCCGCCGCCATGGGCGCGCAGTGCACCGATCACTCGCTCACGGCGGGCGCGATACAGCGCCGGGCCGGCGGGCGGCCCGGGCAGTGCGTCGTCCGCCTTAAGAGGTGGGCCGTCGGCAGGGGTAGGGGAGCGCGTATGGGTCGGCATGTCGTGCTGCGCGATCGGGCTCGTCTCTGGGGTATCCATGGCGCGATTGTAGCGCCGGCTACGTGCGGGCCGCGCATAGCGCACGGTCCAGCGCGTCCAGTGTTTCGCTCAGAACGTGTAACCGACTTGCACCGCGCGCCCTTCGATCTCGTCCAGCAGTACGGCGAACGGCGTCAATTCCCGGTAGCGCCGGGCCACCTTGCGCGCATAGCCGATAAAGCGCGGCACGTCAGTTAGGTAGCGCGGCTTGCCGTCCCGATAGTGGAGACGGGCGAACAGCCCAATGATCTTGATGTGCCGTTGCAAACCCATCCATTCTTGTAGCGGTGGCGCGTCCATCGCGATCAACGTGCCGCGTTCGCCGGCCGGGCTAGCAGCCACCCGGAAATAGCGGCGAAAGCCCGCGTCCGAGGAGGCAGGCGTTAGCGTGGCGGGCGCGAGCCCCAGTGCCGCGGTCAGCGAGCCGAGCCAGTTGCGCAGCAAGTCCAGCCGGGGATCGGCAACGGCGAACGAGGGGCTTGCGCAGGTCTGCGTCATGAAAGTTGCGGGGATACGAAAACGTCTTGCCATATAATACCCCACGACTTTTTTGATGCGACCGGCACTGGCGCGCGGCGCGGGCCCCGAGGCCGGGGCGGGCAGCTCCGCCGCGATGTTGCCCGGGCGGCCGCTCATGCCGGGCGGCGTCGCTTCGTCCACTGCATTCATGCCGCCAACACAGCTCGATCGAACGAATTTGTCACCCGCGCCCAATTCGCGACGCGTGCCTTGCCTGACGCACGTCGTCGCCGCCTTGCTTGCGGTACCGGGATTCCTGCCGGCGCTTTCGCACGCGCAACTGACCGGTGCGGCCGCGCAGCCGACCCGGCTGGATGCGCCGTGGGGACTGCGCGTCGCGCCGCAGCTCGAGGAGCATGCGCTGCCATCGGGCGCGCCGCCGGCGGTGTTCGGGCTGAGCGAGGTGGCCAGTGGCACGGCGGATCGTGACGCGTCGCTCGAGGGCAGTGCCGAGTTGCGCCGCTACACGTCCGTAATCAAGGCCGATTCGATCCACTACGACGTGGACACCGACCTGGCCGATGCATTCGGCAATGTGCATATCGTCCACAACGGCAATGCGTTTGCGGGGCCGGACGCGCACTTGAAGGTCGGCGCGTCCGAGGGCTACATCACGCGGCCAAAGTACCACTTCAACCTAACCGGCGGCTCCGGTGCCGCCGAGCGGATCGACATGATCGACGATGCGCGCTCGGTCGTGCACCGCGGCACCTACACCGGATGCCCGTGCGACAGCGATCCGGCGTGGTATGTGCGGGCCACGCGGCTCGATATGGATACCGACGCGAACCTGGGTGTGGCGCGCAATGGCGTGGTGTTCTTCCAAGGTGTGCCGATCTTCGCTAGCCCGTGGCTGTCGTTTCCACTCTCCGGCGGGCGTCAGAGCGGCTTGCTGCCGCCGACCGTTACGATGAGCTCGACCACCGGCTTCGAGATGTCGCTGCCGTATTATTTCAATCTCGCGCCGAACTACGATCTGACGCTCACGCCTCGGATCATGTCGCGGCGCGGCGTGCTGATTGCACCCAGTTTTCGCTACCTGTCGCCGACGTACTCGGGCAGCCTCACCGTCGAGTACCTGCCGTATGACCGCACCACACACAGCAAGCGCTATGCGGTGTTCTTCAACCACAGCCAGAACTTGGGCAACGGCTTCGGCGGGTATATCTACTACAACCGAGTCTCGGACAAGACCTATCCGGAGGATCTTGCGTCGGGCAACGCGTTCCTGCTGGGCACGCAGATGCTGTACCAGCAGGAAGTCGGCTTGACTTACAACAGTGGCCCGTGGGCCGCACTGCTGCGCGAGCAGCATTGGCAGACGCTGCCTCCCTCGACGGCGCCATATGGCCGCGAGCCACAGTTGAACGTGAAATACAGCCGTTATAACGTTGGCGGCCTGGACTTTGGCGCCGAGGTGGACACGACCCGCTTTTCGATTACCACGGCCGATGCGACCGAGGGCGCGCGCTTCGTGTTCAACCCGTACGTCGCCTATCCGATCCTGCGCCCCGGCTACTTCTTTACGCCGAAGGTGCAGTGGCATGTCGCGTCGTACGACCTGTCTACGATCGGTGCGGACGCACCCGCCGGCCAGCCCAAGCGTTTCAACGTCAGCGTGCCGACGCTGAGCCTGGACTCCGGCCTGGTGTTTGACCGCAGCATCCGCCTGTTCGGCCAGGACTACATCCAGACGCTGGAACCACGCCTGTACTATGTGTATACGCCGTACCGGAACCAGCAGTTCGCGCCATTGTTTGATACTGCCGAGGCGGACTTCGGCCTGGCCGAGATCTTCACGGCGAGCAGTTTCGTCGGCAATGACCGCGTTGCCGATGCAAACCGGCTGACCGCGGCGCTCACGTCACGCTTCATCGACGCGGCGTCCGGCGACGAGCGGGCGCGCTTCGTGATCGCACAGCAGTATTATTTCCGCAACCAGCGCGTGACGTTCACGCCATCGCAACCGGTGTCGCAGGCCGCGCACTCGGACGTGATCATCGGTTCATCGTTCAAGCTCGGCGACAGTTTTGCAACCGAGCAGGCGTTCCAATACAACCAGAACAACAATCAGCTGGTGCGCACCAACCTCGGATTTTCGTGGAGCCCGGCCGAGCGTCGCGTGCTGAACGCGGCGTACCGGTATACGCGCTCGAACACGACGCTATCCTACGAGCCGATTAACCAGTGGGTGATCTCCGCACAGTGGCCACTTGCGCGGCGCCTGTACGGCGTGGGCCGGGTGAATTACGACCTTGTCCGGCATCGCCTGGTCGACGCGTTGGCGGGCTTCGAGTACGATGCGCGCTGCTGGTCGTTCGGCATCGGGTTTCAGAAATACGCAAACGGCGTCAACAGTTCGAACCAGCCGTCCACCGGGACACGGGTGCTCGCGCAACTGCAACTCAAGGGCTTTGCGACGATCGACAATGGGTTGGGGCCGCAATTCCGCACGAGCGTGCCGGGTTACCAGCCGGTGCCGCCACTGCCTGCACCGCAGGCCCGGTTCACCCACTATCAATGAGACAATGTCGGTCGGTGGCGGACGGTGTCCGGCCCGCGCCGGTTTTTACTTGAACGGAGTAATTGTGGGAATGATGAAGACGATACGCTCGGCACTGTTGCAGTGCGTGCTTGCGCTATCCGCGCTCGGCGCGCTGGCGCCGCTCAACGGTGCGCACGCGCAAGCGTTGCTGTCGCATCAGGCCGGACAGGAGGTGGACCGCATCGTCGCGGTCGTGAACAACGACGTGATTACGCGCCGCGAACTTGACTTGCGCATGGGGCTGATTACGCGCCGCCTGCAGCAGCAGGGCGCGCCGTTGCCGTCGCCGGACCAGCTGCAATTGCAGGTGCTCAATCAGATGGTCCTCGAGCGCATCCAGCTGCAGCGGGCCAAGGAAGACGGCATCGTGGTCGACGACGCGACGCTGCAACACACGCTGGCTCGGCTCGCGCAGGCGAACAACATGTCGCTCGACATGTACCGCGCACGGCTAGAGGCCGAGGGCGTGCCCTGGTCGGTGTTCAGCGCCGATGCGCGCAATGAGCTGCTGCTCTCGAAGCTGCGCGAGAAGGAAGTGGATAGCCGGATCACCGTGTCGGATGCGGAAGTGGCCAACTATATCGCCAGCCAGCGCGGGCCGATGCAGCGTGTGCAGCAGGACCTGCGCTTTGAGCATATCCTGATCAAGGCCGCGCTGAACGCGCCACAGACCGAGATTGAGGCCGCGCGGCAAAAGGCATCGGAACTGCTCAAGCGCGCACTGGCGAGCGAGAACTTCGCGCGGCTCGCAAAAGACAACTCGCAGGCGCCTGATGCGTCCAAGGGTGGCGACCTCGGATTCCGTTCGACGTCGGCGCTGCCCGAAGCGATGACGCAGGCGGCCTCGCAGTTGCGTCCGGGGCAGGTCAATCCAGAGGTGCTGCGCACGCCGGAAGGCTTTGAGATCGTGCGACTTGTCGATCGTCGGGTGTCCAGCGGCATGGGCAGCGAAGCGCCGAGACTCGTGCAGACGCATGCGCGACACATCCTGATCCGGATCGGCGAAGGGCAGCCGGAGCCGGCAGCACGGCAGAAACTGGTCGAGTTGCGCGAGCAAATCGAGGCGGGTGGCGACTTCGCGAATTTCGCGCACACCTACTCGCAAGACGGTTCCGCATCGCAGGGAGGCGACCTGGGATGGATCAGCCCGGGTGAGACCGTGCCGGAATTCGAGCGTGCGATGAACAACCTGAAAGATGGCGAAATCAGTCAGCCGATCCGGACCGAGTACGGTTATCACCTGATCCAGGTGATGGGCCGCCGTGAAGCACAAGGGTCCGTTGCGCAGCAACAGGAGATCGCGCGGCAGGCGATTGGCCAGCGCAAAGCCGAGCAGGCCTATGCAGACTGGCTGCGGCAGCTGCGTGACAGTGCGTATGTGCAGTATAAGTTGGACGGACCGGCCTGAGCCCCGCGGAGCGGAACGTGACGACACCCGTTCGCATTGCGATCACCACCGGCGAGCCGGCCGGCGTCGGTCCGGAGTTGACCGCGCAGGCGCTGGCGCGCGAGGCCGGGCGCTGGCGCGGGGACGTGCACTTCACGGTGCTCGGCGATCGCCGGCTGCTGGTCGAGCGCGCCAAGCAGGCGGGCGTGGATCTTGCCGTGTGGTCGAGCGCGGCGGGTGCCGCTGTTGTGCTGCGCGATGTGCCGCTTGGCGTGCCGAGCGTGGCCGGCGTGCTGGACGCGGCAAACGGCCGCTATGTGCTCGCGTTGTTGGATGCGGCGATTGACGGCGCACTGAACGGCACGTTCGATGCCATCGTCACCGCGCCGCTGCAAAAAAGCACGATCAACGACGCCGGCGTGCCGTTCACCGGCCATACCGAATATCTGGCTGAGCGCACCGGTGCGCCGCGTGTCGTGATGATGCTGTCCGGCACCGGCGAGCGGCCGCTGCGTGTGGCCCTTGCCACCACGCATCTGGCGCTTCGCGCCGTGCCCGACGCGTTGAGCATCGACGGGCTGGTTGACACGCTGGCAATCGTCGATCGCGACTTACGCGCGTGTTTTGGCATCGCGTCGCCGCGTATCCTCGTCACGGGTCTCAATCCGCATGCGGGCGAGAACGGTTACCTGGGCCGCGAGGAAATTGACGTGATCGCACCGGCATTGCAGCGCGCGCGTGCATCCGGCATCGATGCACGCGGGCCGTATCCGGCCGATACGCTGTTCCAGCCGCGCTATCTGCGCGATGCCGATTGCGTGTTGGCGATGTACCATGACCAGGGCTTGCCGGTGCTCAAATTCGCCACGTTCGGTGAGGGCATTAATGTCACGCTGGGACTGCCGATCGTGCGCACCTCGGTCGATCATGGCACGGCGCTTGACCTGGCAGGCACCGGCCGCGCGGATTGCGGCAGTTTGATCGCGGCGATCGATGCCGCTGTGTCGATGGCCCGCCATCGGCGTCACGCGGCGGCAGGCAGCTAGCGCTGCGCATTGTCTGCTCAAGCCTGCTGAACGCGGCGGCGCGCCGGGCACACGTGCTGGCCGTCGCCCTGCATCTGATTCGAAACGAGTTGCTTCATGAGTCACCGTCAGCATCAAGGCCACTTCGCGCGCAAGCGCTTTGGCCAAAATTTCCTTGTCGACACGGGTGTGATCGACGCAATCGTGGAGGCGATCCGCCCGCAACCCGCAGACCGACTCGTGGAGATCGGCCCGGGTCTGGGCGCATTGACCGCGCCGCTGCTCGAGCGCGTGCAAACATTGCACGCGGTTGAACTCGATCGCGACCTGATCGCGCGGCTGCAGCAGCGTTTTGGCAGCCGGCTCGTGCTGCATGCAGGCGACGCGCTGGCGTTCGACTTCGCGTCGCTGGCTGATCCGGCGCATATTGGCGCATCGCTCCGTGTGGTCGGGAACCTGCCGTATAACATTTCGAGTCCGCTGTTGTTCCACCTCGCGTCGTTTGCCGATGAGGTGATTGACCAGCATTTCATGCTGCAGGACGAGGTGGTCGAGCGGATGGTTGCCGAGCCGGGTAGCAAGGACTACAGCCGTCTGACTGTGATGCTGCAGTATCGGTATGCAATCGACAAACTGATCGAGGTGCCGCCTGAGTCGTTCGAGCCGGCGCCGAAGGTGACTTCGGCGGTGGTGCGGATGATTCCACGCGCCGCCGGCGACGTGCCGCCGGTCGATATCGTCCGTCTTGGCGAAGTCGTAACGGCCGCGTTTTCGCAGCGTCGCAAGATGTTGCGTAACACGCTGGCGGCCTATCGGGGCCGAGTCGATTTCGACGCGCTCGGCTTTGATCTCGCGCGTCGTGCCGAGGATGTGCCGGTGCTTGAGTACGTCGCGTTGGCACAGCAGGTTGATGCCGGTGCAGGCTCGATGGGTAGCGTGGGCGCGGCCGGTGTGTCGGATCCTCAATCGACGCGTTGACACGCTTGCCTGCTTGCTTCGTGCGGTATGATGCGTTGGCGGGTGCAATGCCCGCTGTTGATCGGCCATGATGGTGAAGAAGGCAAACGCGGTCACCGCGATACCTGACGCACGGCTTATTTTTTTATAAATTTTTAAATGTGACTGTATTGCAGTTTGATCGTTTAAATTGCTGTGATATTGACCGAATAACATTAATATAAAACGTCAGTAACCTAACTAACTAAACCATTATTCACCACACGCACACCGTTGCTCACGTGGCGTTAAACGCACTGCACGGTGTCATCGCGCATCATCCCACTATTTCATCACCAGGTCAGTTAAATGGCAGGGCCGAAGGCTCATTTCCACCCGTTCCAATTCACTAGCGAGGATCGGATACTCCATCGCTCATAATTCAACGCTGTCATTTAATCTAGTACAGATTAATTTGATCGTGCCGTGCTTAAGCTTTTCGACAAAAACAGAACCATTGAGGGCAATGGTTGAAAGAGCGCGGTGGTTTGCTTTCTCATGTTTATTTCAACAATAGGAGTAATGACATGAGAAGCCGAAAACTTAGTGCAGTCGAGATGATTGCTGCGTTGCAAGCACGGCAGGCCGGTGAAACGCTATCTCAGGTGTGTCGTCAGTGGTCCATCAGTGCGGCAACGCTGTATCGGATACAAAAAGCATATGCAGGGTTGGATGTAGGCACGCTCGCGCGCCTTGAAATGCTGATGCGCGAGAATGCACGGCTGCGCAAGCGCGTCAGGTACCTGGAAACAGACAGCCAGTTACTGCAGGCAGCACTGGGCGCACAGGGATTGTCCACTCATAAGAGGCGTGAGCTGGTGGTTTATCTAAGACGGCGTTTTAACGTGAGCTTGGCGCGAGTGTGCCGGCTGGTGGGGCTGTCGCGTGCGCTGTACCACTATCAAGCAAGCCCTTTTCGTCGCTCCGGTTAAGCGCGCCTGCGCCGCGTGCACCCGTCACGGGTGCGGCGGATTTTCTCAAAATAGGTTGTATTAAACGAACAGCGGCGCATCGTCTAAGCTTGATCCAACGGCGATGCACGCTTTTGGGCCGTAGGCGATTAGCGGATAAACGGTGCCGCGGGCCGGTCGCCGGTGACGGGGCGTGCATGAGGGAACGATTGAGCGAGCCTAAGCGGAGCAAGCCCCCGATGAAAACGTTGAACAAGCTAATGGCATGGTTGGACGGGTGCACGTCAGCGCGCTGGCCCACGCACGATCCGCTGGTGACGCTGCACAAGCTTGAGCAGGACAACGCGCAGTTGCATGAGCAGCTGCACGAGCTTGAGCGCAAGTACGCGCGGCTGTGCTGCCAATGCGCTGTGCAAACCGAGCAGATCACGCGGCGCGTGATGCGCTGAACTAAGCTCGTAAAATGCGCGGTGGCTCTAGTGCTGACTCGCGCCGCTTAATGGGTGAGGGCGCTTTGTGCTTGGCAACGTGCCCGAAGTGGAGTGTAACAAAGCAAACCGATAAAACTATTTTAAGTAGGAGAGCAAAATATGGCACTGGATTCGAAGACAATGGCGGCAACTTATCCGATCCCGACCTATCGCTTTACGGTCACGGTGGGCAATGAGCAGATGGCTTTTAGTAGCGTGTCGGGGCTCGAGCAGTCGGTGGAGAAAATCGAGTATAAGGATGGGCTCGGTGGCCTGTACCAGATGCCGGGACAAGCGCAATCGGTCACGCTTACGCTCAAGCGCGGGGTAATGCCCAAGCACAGCCAGTTGTATGACTGGATGAGTTCCATTTCACTGAATCGAGTGGATAAAAAAGACATTTCGATTAGCTTGACCGATGAGTCGGGCAAGGAGCTGTTAGTCACATGGAACGTGAGTAATGCGTTTCCGACCAAACTTACCGCGCCGAGCCTGGAGGCGACGAGCAATGAGGTGGCGTTCGAAGAGTTGAGTCTGGCGGCGGACCGTGTGACGGTAAATTTCCATTGAGCCCTCCGCACGACGTCAAGCGGTTGAGCCGATGAATGAGCAACGAATGCAAAGAGGGAATGATGGCCGATTACAAGGTACCTGGGGTATATGTGGAGGAGCCGTTCGGGCTGGCGCTGTCGATTCAGACCGGGCAGACGGCGGTGCCGGTGTTTGCGTTTGACGCGGGCCAGTTAGCGGCATGGGAGGGGGCGATCGATGGCGCGAAAGTGACGCAGTTCGATTCGTGGCTCGCGGTCACTGCGGCGCTGAACCTAAAGCGGCAAGAGAAGGTAAAAGATGCGATTACCAAGTTGGAAAGAAAAAGCGAAACTGAGGAAAAAGCAGCCGGTGAAACGGCGGGTAAGGAGTTCGATAATGCTCTTGCGATTAATGCGCTTTACCAGTCGCTAAAACTGTACTTTTTGAACGGCGGTGGGCATTGCTATCTCGCGCCGGTCGGTAATCTCACTGCGTTGGTGCCGGCGCTGGACGACGTGACGCTGCTGGTGCAGGCGGGCGCGAATCAGGGCAATTTCAAGGAAGCGGTGGCGGCGTTATGCGGCGTGGGCAAGATGTGTTTCGCAATTTTTGATGGCCCGAACAGTGAACTGAACACGAAGGGTACCAGTGACCCCGATGATGTAGCCAAACAGGCAGAGCATTATCCGGACACGCCTTATGCTGCGGTGTACTACCCGTGGTTGACGGTGGACGGCGTCGAAAATGCCACTCGTTTTCCGCCGAGCGGAGCGGTCGCGGGTGTCTATGCGCGTGTGGATCGCGAGCGCGGGGTATGGAAGGCGCCGGCGAACGTCGAGATTATCGGCGCACAGCCGGTATTTAAAGTCTCGGATGCGGTGAACGCGAAAGCCAACGTACCGGACTCGGGCGGCAAATCGATCAATGTGATCCGTGCGTTCCACGGCACCGGCCCCCTGATTTGGGGGGCACGCACGCTGCAGTCGAATCAGACGACGTGGCGGTACGTGCCAGTGCGGCGATTGTTCAACGCGGTGGAGAAGGATGTTAAAACGGCGATGAGCCCGGCGCTATTTGAGCCGAACAGCGCGCCGACGTGGGAGCGGGTGCGCGGGGCGGTGGACAACTATCTGCACGGGCTATGGAAGCAAGGCGCACTGCAAGGCAGCACTCCCGCACAGGCGTATTTTGTGCAGATTGGGCTGGGGGTGACGATGGTGCAAGACGATATTGACAACGGTCGGATGATTATCAAGGTGGGACTCGCGGCGGTGCGGCCGGCGGAGTTTATCGTGCTGCAGTTGACGCAGGACGTGGTGTCGGCCTAACGCTCGGTAAGCGAATCAGGTCGAGTGCCGTCAAGCGATGCTACATGCCCTTATTGAGGTAAGGATAACTTATGAGTGTAACGTATGCGGTACCAGGCGTCTATGTGGAAGAAAGAAACGCGCGGGCGCTGAGTATTCAGTCGGGCGAGACGGCGGTGCCCGTATTCATTGGCCACTTTAATTCGATCGATGGAACGCCCTTGAAAGGATGCGTTCCTGTACAGAGCTGGCTGGCATTCACAAAGCGATTTGGTGCGTCAGATACGCTCACAATAGATGTTTCGAATAACGAAGTGAAGAATAAAATGCCTCATCTAGGCTCGTACAGTGTGCGGCTGTATTTCGAAAATGGGGGCGGGCCGTGTTACGTGCTGCATCTATCAGGGCAAGATGAAACGCAGCTGAACACTATGGCCGAAGCGATAGAGCAATGTCCGGACATCACGTTGCTCGTGTGGTGCGAGCGCACGGAAAAAGACGTCGAGGTGTACCAGAAATTGGGTACGCTGTTAGGTGCCAGCGCGACGTCGGGTGGCAATCGCGGTACGTTCTTGCTGGTGGATGCGCAGGCAACGGATGTCCAGAATAAAGATTTCATAGTGCCGCAGGTAACGCAGCCGACGCAGGTGGCCACGTATTTCCCGGCGCTGGCTACCGGCTATGTTCGTGAGGTGTCGGATGTTGGCGTGACGGTGACCGGGATCACGGAAGAACAGGAAGATCTGACCAAGGTGAGCATGCCGGACTATAAACTGGAAAACCTGACCCTAGCGATGCTCAAGCGCGCGATTGCATTGTGGGAGAGCGAAGCTAAACGAGAGGAGAAGGCGGGGCAAGCGGCCAAGACAAACGCCGAGACTTTAAAAAAAATTAAAAAAGAGCTTTCTGCTAAAAATTTAGCTGCTGAAAAAAAGATAGACGATTTTACGGACGTTCAGAAAAACACGATGACCGAAGCGGGTTTGTCAGACAATGATTTAAACAAACTAACCCTAACGACTTTGCAGAACAAGATTGATTTTTTTCAGAAAGAAGGGAAGAAATTTAAAGAGGCGGCGGAAAAGTCTAATGAAAAAGCCAAATATTGGCAAACCACTTACAACACGTGCCATGCCGCCGCGCAACAGCAGATAGCTGGGCCTGTGATCGTGCGCGCAAGTGCAGCGATGGCAGGGGTTATTGCGCGGGTGGATCGCGAACGCGGTGTGTGGAAGGCGCCGGCGAACGTGGCGTTGGTGGGCGTGACAGAGTTGATCTCCATCCCGAAGGGCGGTGTTTCTCAGCCCATTCGCCTCGACGACGCGATAAATGAGAAATTGGTCGATAAAAAGGTCAATGCAATTCGCACGTTCCGTGGTCAAGGGGTGATGGTGTGGGGCGCGTGCACGATGGCGGAGCCGAGCAAGACGGCGTGGCGCTACATCTCGGTGCGACGCCTATTTAATACGGTTGAACGCGATGCGCACGCGACGTTGCGCACGATGGTGTTTGAGCCCAACAACGCGCCGACCTGGGAGGCGGTGCGCAGCGCGTTGGATCATTACTTATTTGCGCTGTGGCGCAAGGGCGCACTGCAGGGCGAGACGCCCGCGCAAGCGTATTTTGTGCAAATCGGACTGGGAGTGACGATGACACAGGACGATATTGACAATGGTCGCATGATTATCAAGGCGGGGCTGGCGGCGGTGCGGCCGGCGGAGTTTATCGTGCTGCAGCTCACGCAAGACATGGTGCCGAGCTAATTGCTTATAGGCAAGCAGCTTTAAAGGGGCGCACGAGCCTTGGCTGAAGTCGGATCCTGAACGGAGCGTACGCCGTGCTGGATCGGTCAACGAAAGCCACGCACTGCCGCACTCAGGGGCGTGATGGATGTTGAATGGAATAGCTGATTGCGTAGATCAGGACTGGAAAAGATAGTGTGGCGTTGATTTGTCGTGAAAGCGAGCGGCCAGCGGCGCCCGATGATAACAGGATCGCATAGCAAAAATGGGCACTATGAATGTGAAGGAAACAACCGAAACAGCGTGGCCGGAGCCGGGCGTGAAGTTGACGTCGACGATCGAATCGGCGGGGGCCGACGAGGAGGTCCAGTACAGTGCGGTGCCGGTGTTTATCGGCTGGTGGCAAGAAGATGGGCAAGCTGTGTTGAAACCATGCGATGCTTCGACGGTATCGAAAGTGCCGGTCGGCGTACTGCAAGACACGCTCAAGCAATACTTCGATAATGGTGGGGAGCGCGCCTTTGTGCTGAGTTGGGCGGTTCCGAAGTTGACCGACATGGCTTCCTTTCAAACGTTGCAAGCCTGGTGGAATGATCGGCTTCAAAGTGACTTGACGCCGATATTGAGTGAGCCGTCGATTACGCTGGTCGCGGTGCCGCAACTAGTTCCATGCATTGAAGCGTTAACCTCCTTTCTTCACGACGATCAAACCATCAATGATCAAGTGGCCGACGCGCTGATTGAGGCGTGGCGCTCGCTGCTCAGGGCAGTGCATGCGAGCCGGTCAGATCTATTTTTTGTACTGGATGCACCCAGTCAACCAAAGGTCGCAAAGCACTGCATTGACGCACTGCGGAAAAAACAGCCACTGGGTGAACTGGGCCAGCACGCAGCGCTGTATGGCCCACATTTGGTGACCGATTACCGACCGGACAATAAGGCAGAGCTGGAAGAGCCGGCGTCCAGACCGTATGACGGATACCGGATCGTGCCCCCGTGTGGGGCAGTATTGGGCGTGATCGCACGCGTGGACCGCGAGGTCGGGGTGTGGAAGGCGCCGGCCAATGAGGCGCTGTCACATGTGCTTCAACCACAGTATCTAGAGACGCAAGCGAGCGGATGGTTCGACGTGTCCCGCGCGTCGATCAACCTAATTCGTAGTTTTTCGGGGCGGGGCACACGCGTGTGGGGCTGCCGCACGCTGGCTGGTGAAGTCAATTCGCCCTTTCGGTATGTACAGGTCAGACGACTGGTGACGTGGATTGAAGCCAACTTGCGTGAGAGGTGTCGGTTTGCGGTGTTCGAGCCGAACCACGAGGTGACCTGGTTTCAATTGCGCGGGCTATGCAGCGCTTGGCTACGGCAGGTATGGCTGGATGGAGGCTTGGCGGGTGCAAATGAGACATCAGCGTATTCGGTACAAGTAGGCCTGAATGAGACCCTGACGCAGGCGGACATCAACGCAGGCCGCTTGATGATAAGAGTGGCCGTGGCGGTGCTGCATGCGGCCGAGCGCATTGAAATCAAGTTGGTGCTGAAGTTGGGCGACACGACGGCGGCGGGGACCGAGACAGTGGGAGGGCCCTTGGCATGAAGACGATCGCGGCACGCATGACTGCGCCCAGCCTGGCGCACCGGTTCAAGGCGACGTTTTTTATCAAACGGGTGCCCAGTCCGTTGGATATGCATTTTGCGCAGATTTCGGGATTGGGACGTACGCTGGCGGTGACGGGTTTGCGCGAAGGTGGGGACAACCTGGGCACGGTGCAGCTGCCCGATCAGGTACAGCACGGCACATTGGTGCTGCAGCGCGGCGTGATGTCGGTCACGCCGATGACAATGCTGTTCAATCATGTATTGAGTAACGCGGCGAGCACGTACGTGAGCGTGGTGATTTTGTTGCTCAACGGCGATTACCGGCCGGTGTGCAGCTGGACGCTCACCGATGCTCTGCCGGTGTCGTGGACGACTGGAGAATTGGATGCGTCAAAAAATGAAGTGCTGATTGATACGCTGGAGTTGGCGTACCGGCAAATGCATTGGGCGGGAGTACGGGGATGACCATTGAGATTCGGGAGTTGGTGATTGAAGCACGGGTGGTCAGTGAATCGCCCGCGCCATGCCACCCGACGACGACGCTGCCGATGCTTAGCGAGCAGGAGTGGGTGGAGCAAGTGGCGCGTCGGGCGCTGGAGCTGCTGAACGAACAACGGGAGCAACTGTGATGGGGCTGCTCGAGCGAGGCCTGACGAAGTTGACGCTAGAGGCATATCAGGGGGCCAATGGGCAAAAGAAAATCGGCACGCTCACGGCGATGTACAACCCGCAGACGATTAGCTTGGACTATGCGGCGTCGTACCAGACGTCGAGCGGGATCAATCAGCATCATGACGTGAGTTGGTATCGGCAGGTCGAGCCGCCGACATTGAGCTTGGAGCTGATTTTGGATGCGCGCGGCCCCAGTGGCGGCAAGCCAGTGGATGCGCAGTTGAGCCAGTTGCGCGCACTGTGCTTTACCGTCGGGCCGAAAGGCGAAGCGCCGTTTCTGCGTGTGACATGGGGCAAGATGAGCTGGCATGGGCATGGTTTTTTTGCTGGACGGCTGCAGCAGCTATCGGTGAGCTACACGCTGTTCGATCGCAACGCAGCGCCGCTGCGGGCGAGCGCGACCTTGACGCTCAAAGGCGAGACCAGCGACGACATGGCCAAGCTGCGGGCGGGGCAGCCGGTGTCACGCCAGCTGGTGAACGCGGACGCTAAGACGCCGCTGCCCAATCTGCTCGAGCAGTCAGGCGGCGCGGCGGGCAAGGCCGATTATTTGGCAGTGGCACGGACCAACGGGCTATCCAATCTGAGTGAATTGAAGCCAGGCCGATGGCTCGCGATTAAGTGAGTCGGGTGGCAACGAGCGGCGGAAGCGGACTGCGCGGACGGGGCGGGATAAAACCGTTGCGGGAGCACAATGATGGGATTTGGATCATTTAAGGCGCGCATCAAACAGGCGGTACACCAGGCCGAAGCGAGCGTGAGCGAGGCGGCCGACCAGGCGGTGTCGGCCGTGGATCGTGTGGTGGATCAAGCGAGCGCAGCGGTCGCGGACGTGGCGGCGGACGCGCAAGCCGCAGTGACCCACGTAGTGAGCCCATGGGCGGACACGATCAGTCAGGCCGCGCAGTCGAGCGCGGCGCTATTGGGAGCCGGCTTGGCGCTGCGGGGTACCGCGGGCCGCGCGCACGCGCCCAACAGAGAAGGGGCGGGTGAAGCGCCGGCCGAATTCGAGATTCGCTTAAATGGTCAACCGCTAGATCCGAAGCACGTATGGGTAGAGCGCATTGAAGTGCGTCGCGCGGTCAACGAAATTCCGACGGCAACGGTGCTGTTAACGATGCCGCAAGCGCCGCATGATGACTACTCGGTGCTCACGCGTCTGCTTGAACAAGGTGCAATTGGCCAGAGCTTAAGCATGAAGGTGGGCAAGCTGCTGCTGTTTGCCGGCGTGGTGGCGACGGTGCAGGTCCAGGTTGGTAGCACGGGCCGGCGCCTGAAGGTGCGGCTCAAGCACCGGTTGCAGGGGTTGAAGGCACGGCAGGACAGCCGGATTCTGAAGCAGGGCACGGATGCGAGCGTGTTACGGCAGGTACTGAGCGAGCATGGCGTCAAAGCGCAGGTGACGATACCGGCCGCCGAGCCCGTGCAACGGATGCAATGGAATTGCTCGGACTGGACATTCGTGCGAGCGGTGGCAGGCCAACACGGCGCGTGGTTGTGGCCGCAGGCCGATGGGGGCGTCAAGGTTCACGCGCCCACGTTGGGCGGCAAGATGCACCGGATCGGGGCCACCGCGCAGCACCCAGGAATGAGTCTGCTTGACGCCCAGTGGGCGTATTCGGGACTGACGCAACCGCAGCAGGTGCACACGAAGAGCTGGGACTTGAGTGCGCAGGCGGTCGTGGAGAAGACGGCGAAAACGGCCCGTCTAGGCGCAGGGGGATTGGCGCCGACTCGGATCAAGCCCCTGAAAGACACGCGATGGTTGGCGTCGCTGACTGGGCAATGGGAACCGGCGATTCAACAAAGTGCAACCGATGGTTGGCTCACGCAACAGCATGCGCAGGCCGTGCGCGGGCACTGGGCGGTGGCGGGCTGTCAGGCGATCGAGTTGGGCGATACATTGGAGTTAGCGGGATTTGGCTCCGCATTGGACGGGCGCGCGATCGTGACGCAGCTCGAATACGAGATCGACTCGACGCTGCGAGTGGGCAAGACGATCGTAGGAATCGGTCTGGACGAGGCGGCGGCGGTGGCGCCGTCGCTACCAGCGCCGGCAGAATTGGTGATCGGCAAGGTGGCCAAGCACCAAGCGGATGCGAAACCGGCGACATGGAACCGGGTGCCGGTGATGGTGCCGATGTTGGGACCGACTGTGCTGTGGGCGCGCATGGGGCATACGTATGCGAGCACCCAAAGCGGGGTGACGTTTTACCCAGAAGTCGAGGACGAGGTGGTCCTAGGGTTCGTGGGACAGGACCCGGTGATTGTGGCGTCGCTGCATAACCCAAAGCAAGTGGCGCCGTTCGCGCCGAGCGCGAAAAATGAGAAGAAGGCGATTGTGCTACGGCGCGAAGGCAAGCGGCTGGAGTTCAGTCTCGATCGGGAGCAGCACGCGCTGCAGTGGATGGTGGGGCAAGATACGACACCGGAGCAACAGTTCGTGATGAGCGAAGAGAAGGGGCTGGCGTTTGCCGCCAAGCAGGGACAGGTGACGCTGGAAGTTGAGGTGGGGGATGTGTCGTTCACGACAAAGAAAAACCTTAAGGTGAACGCGACCGAGCAAGTGACACTAGAGGGCAAGGCGGGCGTGATCGTGTCAAGCGAAAAGCATGTGAAGTTGGATGCGCAGATGAAGTTATCGGGGCAAGGCAAGCAAGGGGTGGCGTGGTCAAGTGAGCGCAGCCGGATGACGATGACACCGGACAAAGCGAGCGTGTCGGCCAATGAAGTGGCGGTTGATGGCACGATGACGACAAAGCTCAGTGGCAATGAGGGTGTTCAGATCAAGGGCATCAAGGTTGACGTCAAGGGTGACGCTGAGGTGAGCGTGGCGGGGGCTAAGGTGGCAATCAATGGCCAAGCGCAGACGAGCGTGATGGGCGCACAGGTGAGCGTAGAAGGCCAGGCAACGACGAACGTGGGCGGCAGCGGGATCACGAACGTGAAGGGCGCGATGGTGAACCTGGGCTAGTGCCGGCGCGACGTCGGCAAATAGGAGTCTTTGATGAGAATTGAGGATACCGAATCGGATGTGTACGGTCAGGGCTGGGCGTTTCCGCCAACTTTTACGTTGCCAGATCCTGATGATGCGGAGTCGGGTGGGGTGACGATGTCGGCCGGTGCGCATAACGTGGAGCAGAGTTTAAAAGTGTTGTTTCAAACCCAACCGGGCGAACGGATCATGCGTAGTACATACGGCTGCGACTTGCAGGCGGCGGTGTTTGGGAGCCTGTCCGAAGGCGTGCTGGCGGGTTTGCGGCGCCGCATTTTGGAGAGCGTAGCGCGGGAGGAGCCGCGCGCCGAAGTTGTGGAAATCGATATGCAACAGGATGCGCACCAACCGGGATGGTTAGGGATCGAGGTGACGTACCGGTTGGCGGGACAGGCGCAGACGCGGCGCGTCTCTGGTGCGTTGGACCTGCAAGACGGCACGGGTGGAGGCTTTTAATGGGCGAGCTGATGGTGGCCACCGGTGATGTGGTGATGTTTGAACCCAATTTTGGTAACCGGACGCTTATGGCGTCGGCCCAAGCGGTGCTGGCCGGCACCGGACGGTTCATGGTGAAGGGCAAGCCCGGATGCGTGATCAGCGATTTGGCAAAAGTGGTGGTGCCGGGTGTGCCGTATGTGTCGGGCAACTTTACGGTGCCAGGCGTGGGCCTCATTCAGCTGGTAATGGCTGCGCCCGATCAAATCGGTAAGCAGGTGTTCAGTGGCGCACCGGTGCTGATTAAGGGGGGGCAATGTCAAGCGATGTTTATTCCGACGGCACCCGCGATGATGCCGGCACCACCGAACACGCCGGATCCGACGGTGGGCGTGCCCACGCCGGGTAAAGGGCGGTTTGTGGTCACGCAGGTCAACGTGAAGGCGGGTTGACGCACCGAAGAAATGGAACGATGCATTCAAGGACAGCAATGATGGCGACAGAGCAGCGCGCAAATAATGACGCAACATCGTTCGTGCTAGACGATCGATCGATCGGTGCGCGATTGGATGCCTTTCGTGCGTATTGCCAGCGGCTGCCGTTCCAAGACGCACAAGATAAAGACGCGCAAAAAAAGGTCATTGGCACGTGGGCGCAAGTGCTGTTGGGGCATAAGGCGGGTGCGTGGTGTGCCACTTGGGAAAGCGATACCCCAAACTGTCTGATGGCGGATAGGGCGTGGTCAGTTGAACGGCAGCGCCTGACCGAACTGTACGAGTCACCACAGCAGGCAGACCAACGCCTGCCGGCCGAGCGCGCGTTTTTGCTCGCGTTGATGGGATTGCTGGAGACGCCGCGGGCGCTGCTTAATGCACTGCCGGCGCAGTACCGCGCGCTGTATTACCGGCAGATGCTGGCGCTTAAGCCGCGGGCGGCGCAAGTGGATCGAGTAACCGTGCATTTTACGTTGGCCGACGGGGTGCGGGAATTGGTGCTGCCTGCAGGGTTGCGGCTCGATGCAGGACACGATAGCGCGGGCAACGCGGTGCAGTATGCGCTCGAGCAACCGATGACGGTGAATGCGGCGCGCCTCACGGATATGCGGTGGGTGGTGCGTGACCCGCTGGTGCGCACGGGGCGTCGGGCGCGCGTCGTATATGACGAGGAAGCTAGCATCGTGTGGCCCAGCGCGGGCGTGCGCTTGTTTGAGGCGGCGTCGGTGAAGACGGGAAAAGCTACACAGCTGGAGGCAGACCAAGCAGTAATGAGCGGCCGGGTAGTGGGTTCGCCCGTGTTGGCGGTGGCGGGCGGGCAGCGCTCGTGGACGGTGACCTTCAAAGAGGCGCCGCGCTCGGCGATCAAGGCTGAGCTTAGTATTGGGCAGACGTGGGTCGAGCTTCAGTGCGATGTGAGCCAGCAGAGCACAGAAAACGAACAGAAGAAAAAGACCTTTAGTTTAGGGCCTCAGGCGGGTGCGCCCACGCCAGCGTCGGATCTAGACGGTTTGCAGTCGGCAACGCCACTGCTGCGGCTGACGAGCGAGTCAGGTAAGTCGGTGCCAGAGGTGACGTGCTTAGCCGTGTCAGTGAAGGGCGCGGTCAACGTGCAGTGTGCGACGGACGATGGCACGGCGCTTTCGAACGGCGGCTTGCCGTTTGGCGAGCGGGCTGACAAGGGGCGAGCAGTCAATTTGATTTCCCCAGAATGGTGGCGGTTGGGATCGAAATTGACGCACATCACAGTCAAGCCGACATGGGTTGGGTTGCCGCAAATGTCATTGAATGACTGGTATGGGCCGGATTCGACGCAAAGTACGTCAAACTGGCTTAAGTTGGACGCGAACCTGCATGTCGATTTAAAGAACGGTAAAACGTTGGATCAGTTGGCGACACACCCAAGCGGCAGTCTCGCGCAGCGCGTGACAAATGGGCCCCAGGTGGTCAATCAGATTGCGGCGGACGAAGGTTATCCGCACAAGCCGGCCAGCAACGCGTTCTTTACTGTGCAAGCGTCGATTGCACGATGCCAGCAAGGTGAGGTGCAGTTGCGGGGCGAAGCATTGCCGCTATTTGGCGGAGGCGAGGCACCAGAACCCAAGCCTTGGACGATTGCGCTGGACGCTGCCAACTTGCCACTCGTGGCGGCACACACGCTTGTCCCCGACAACGACGATCCGGCCGCCTGGCCGTGGCGGGTGCGGATCGAATTGCAACAATCGTTTCTGCACGCAGAATATGACGCGCACCTGCGGACACCGGCGCAAACGATTGTGCTCGAGACGCAGCACGCGATCACGACGCAGGTCCCTTGCTTACAGGATGTCGAAGGACAGAAAGTCCCGAAGCTGGTGGCCGTTGACGTACCGGGCGAGTCGGGTAAGGTTCCGATGCCGGCGATGGAAAACCACACCGAAACCATTCGTACACCGATGCCAGTGATGGTGCCCAAGGCCCAATGGCGTGCGCCGTATGTGCCGCAATGGTCAGGGCTGCAGGTTGACTATGACGCCGTCGATACTGAAGTGACGCAGCAAGTGATTACGCCGTTTGGGTATGCGCCGACTGACGAGCGCGCACTGTTCGCAGGTGCGCAACTGTATCTGGGGATAAAAGGCATCGAGGCGGGCCAATGGCTGACGCTGCACTGGCAACTACACAGCCCAGGCGCGCTCGCGCTGCAGTGGCAATACTTAGCGCCGGGCGAGCGCTGGCAGCGACTACCGGTGGCCGACGGCACCGATGGGTTGAGCATGAGCGGTCAGTGGTCGTTGGACTGGCCAAGCGATGCGAGCAGCACATCAACGAGCTTGCCGGCAGGTCGAATGTGGCTGAGGGCAAGCGTCCAGACGCTGCCGGCGCGCGATCGGAAGCAGCCATGGGTACCGGCGCTGCCGTGGCTGAGCGGATGGGTGACGAACGCGGCGCAAGCAACACGGGCAACCGGGCTTTTTACGCAAGCGTTAAAGCCGGGCAGTGTGACGCAAGCGCTGGATGCGCCGGCTGGGCTGCAGTCGGTTCAGCAGCCGTGGCCGTCAGCGGGCGGGCAAGCAGCGGAGACGCAGGCACAGTTTGACGCGCGCATTGCGCGCCGGCTGCGGCACCGCGACCGGGGCTTGAATAATCAGGATCTGCAGACCTTACTGTATGAGCAGTATCCGCAGATTCGGGAGTTGGCGGTGCTGCCGCCCACGCGCGATGAAAAAGGCGCGTTGCAGCAGACAATCGCCATTATGCCGGAACCGGCACTGAGCGACAGCGAGGACCGGCTGCGCCCGGGTCTAAGTGCGGCGCACTTAAGTCAAATGCAAGCGTGGTTAAAGGGGCGCACGTCGCCGTGGTTAACGCTGAAATGCGTGAATCCGGACTATGTGGTGGTCAGCGTGAGCTGGGAGGCTGACTATCAGCCGGGGTTGAGTCATACGGTCGGCCACGCGCGTGTACAAGCAGCGCTGCAGGCCGCGTTCGTGCCGTGGGCGAGCTCGGGTGACGATGGCGGTGTGCAAGCGATCGGCCGCGCGATCACGCACGGCGCGGTGCGAGACGTGCTGCGTTCAGTGCCAGAGGTCGCAGAGGTGAAAGCGGTGCGTCTGAATGGAGGCAAAAACGAGGATTTCGTTGTCTCGCCCGGGCAAGTCGCAGTGCTCACATGGGTGCCGCTCGAATATGAGGGCTTGACGATCGCTTGGGTGAGGCCAGAGCAAAACGACCAGCAGTCGTACTACCGCGACGTGACGATGGTGGGTAACGAACAGAAACGGGCGACGCTTCGGGTGACGGTGCCCACGCAGGTATTAGGACTGCGCGATAAGCCGATTAACACGAAGGCCGAGGTGGAGCTGGTAGACCTGGATACGGGGCTGATACTGCCGAGCCAGCAAAACGACACGGGATTGCAGGTGCAAGGCAAGCAACTTAAGGAGGCTGCATCGACATTGGATACGCAGCGTTATGCGGCGCCCAAGTGTTTGACGTCGAATCCAAACGCAACGACCCGCCAATTCGATGTGGTTGCCGGCGAGCGAGCGTGCGGTGTGTATCGACTTGGCGCAGTGGTCAAGCTAGAAGATGTGCCGGATGTGACGTTGCACTCGGCGCAGGCTGGACAGTTCGTGACGCTCAACGTGCACGCTGTGACATTGTCTGATAACGGCTCGTCGAGCAGTGAACTTTCGGGGGCGCGCGATGCCGCTACGGCAACAAAACAATGAGGTTAACGATGGCTGATACCACGAGGCCGGCCACTGAGGCCGATTCAACAGCAGGTGATACTGCGCAGGATCCAATTCACTTTGATACGTTGTGGTCGACCGCGCAGGATGCGCTCACGGTCTATGCGGCAAAACGCTGGAGCGCGCGCGGTGACGCCGATCCCGGCGTGACGCTGCTGCAGGCGCTCACTTTCGCAGTGTCGGATGTGAGCTATCGGCACACGCTACCGCTGGCCGATTTATTGACGCCAGAATCGGTGCCCAAAAAAAGCGCAACGTGCCTGAATCACGGCACTGTCAACGATAGCAGCATCTTTGCATCGGAGTTCGGTCCGGAAACCGCGTTGACTTGTGGCCCAGTGACCCTCAATGATTACCGGCGTCTCCTTTTGGATCTGACCGACACCGATAACGAATCTTCGACTTTTCTGTTCAGGGATGTGCAGATTGCGACTGTGTCACCAGAGCAAAGCTACGCTTACGTCTATGACACCGATCGCTATACGTTCCAGTTTGTAGGGGAAGAAAAAAAGAATAAGCAGAGCTACCGGGTCCCCGGGCAGTACCGGCTATGGGCGACCCTGAATCCTGGTGTGAAAGATGACGCGAAGAAGCGCCTGCAAATCTGTTTAAAGGACAACCGAAACCTGTGTGAATGGGAAATCACCGATATTTACCTTTTAACGCCCACGAAGCAAGAGCCGCAGGTCGTCATCGAGTTAGAAGACGACCTATCGGCTGACCAAACGGCTCAGGTCGTTGCGTTAGCGATCTGGGAGGCCAATGATGCATTACTGCCGTGGCCGATACGTCAATCAGCTGCGGTACGTCTGGCGCAAGGCGAGGCGGCGGAAGCAGTCTATGCCGGGCCGCATCTAAAACATGGCTGGATTGCCGACTTGCCGCCGTCACGTGGGATGGATGATCAAGGCAAGCTTACGAAGCGTTTAGTGTCGTATTCGTCGCTGATAGTTGCGATGATGACCGTGCGTGGCATCAAGCGGGTGTGTTGGGACAAACAAAACGGGCAAGCATCAAAAGAGGCACTTGAGATTGCCGACAATGCGCAAGTGCAATTGTGGGTCGATCCGGTAAGTGGCCTGTTGGGGGACTCTTCGCTTGGCAGCGCAATCATAGTGCGCAAGCGTGGGCAAACTATCACGGTGGAATCCGGGGCAGTCAACAAGTACCTCAAAGCGCGACTGACGCAGGTGGCACAAGCTAAACGCGATGAGACGAGGCGGGTACCATACGGCCAATACCGGCATCCTGCGTATTACCGCAGCGCTGGGTCCTGGTTGCCACCGGTGTATGGCTTGCAGCAAGGGGCCGAGCATTTCGAGCAGAATTTCAAAGCAAAACAACTGCTGCGGTTTCTCCGTCCATTCGAGCAACAGGTCGCGAACAGCGCCGATCAGTTGGAAAAGCTGCCGCGTCTGTTGGCCTTCGATGACCGAGATCCCAAGGCCGCGGTTTGGGGCGCCGCTGATTGGCCAAATGCCGACCAAGATGCGCTTACTCATGAACAATCTGCGTGTGCTCTTCTCGAGCGCGCCACGCTGAAAGAGCAGAGCGAACAACAGTCGCAAGACAATGACAAAGAGTTGGCGATCATTGACTATTTGCTGGGCTATTTTGGGGAGTGCCGTGCGTCACGCACGTTGTTAGGACCTAAACCGGAAGAATTTTGCCACGTGCAGCAAGGCTTTTTGCGGCAGGTGACGCGGCTGTCGTACGAGCGCGCGGCAATAAGCATCAGTAACATCTCGGCATTGCAGCGCAAGATTGCAGCGCGCCTCGGTATCGGCGAGGCGCTGTTCGATGAAACGCTGCAACAAGCCGGCGCCTCGTTTCCTGACTCGCTGCCCTTTTATTTGATCGAGCATCAAGAGCTGTTGCCGGTTGCCCCCAATTCAAAGCTTGTCAACATGAATTGGAAGGAGGTCAATTACAACGCAGACAAGCGTGACCAGAATGACAAGCATCTGTTAAGCCTTTCTTTGGGGGATGTAAACGGGCAACTGCGTGTTGGGCAGTTGATCGAGCTACAAGCCAAGCATAATGGAATAACACTCGAGCCGATCACTGGCATCGTAATTCACAAGGTAAAAACTGGTGACGATGGTAAATCTGCGCAGATCGAAATTGATTTGGAACAGCACCGGCGTTTGCAACGTAGCGTTCGCTTATTGAAGGAATCTGACTACGCATGGCAATGGCGAATCAGTCCGGATTGGCTAAAGCGCGTGGTGTACGACCTTCGCTACATCGATAATAACGTTCCTAAGGACGGCACCGCAACGCTGACGGTGCAGCCGTCGTTTCCGATATGTCTCAAGACGGGGGACCGATTTGCGTTGCGGCCTAAAGCGAGATGGCAAAGTGTGGCGACGGCCGGTGAGCTGAGAGAAGTTGGAAGCTGTAAAGATATTGTTGTTCAGGTGACGGATAGCGATCCGATACAAGGAACCGTAACTGTCCAATGGATAGGCGCAGGTAATCAATACGTTACTACAAAAAAAAATGGTCGCTTCGAAGTCCACCCAGTAGATTTAGACAACATCTCCTCGAGCGAACAAGCATGGCCAGATGTTGCTACGTCCGCCCTTTACGGTTGGTCCGTCCCCTACAAAGAAGACACGTTCGCATTTACGTTGAGCGTAGTATTAAATCGAAGCTGGGTGGATCAACACGGTAATCCAAGTGAATTAAATCAGTGGGTCGAGCAAATAGTTCGGCAAGAGGCCCCTAGTCACCTGAATATCCAATTGCACTGGCTAGGTGATCTGCAATTTAGGCGTTTTGCGTATAAATATCAACAGTGGCAAAAAGGGGGGCGACCAGTCGGCGATCAGTCATATGGGCTCTTGAATTTGCTTGGTGTGGGAGATCGGCCCACGGATGAACGCGCTGGAATTGGGTTCGTGCAAATCGCGGATCGTGGAACTAAAATAAAAATAGAAGAAGATATTCCGAAAGAGAAGATCAGTCCGGAAGAAAAAAATAAATTACGGCAGGCTCGCTTTGAGCAGCAGGTGGTCTACGTTGGGGATTCGGAAGATAATTATCCACATCTGCTAAAACCGCTCTCATAAACGGCACACGTTGAGCTAAGGGAATAATGTATAGAAATAGAAAATAGGAGTATTGAAAATGACACGGTCAAAAAAGGATGAGCTGGTAGAGGATTTTAGCGCATGGAAAGTACCTGGCGAGGAGGAATTTGCAAAATTGATCGATTTTGCGAGCGTCGCCCTATCGGCGGGCGATGGCCTAGAGGCGGAGTCCAGTGGACGTCTAAAAGTGAAGTGCCAGACTAATGGCGGCTTGGTGGCCGACAATAAGGGATTAGCGGTGCAATGCGGTGATGGGCTCACAACGGAAAATGGCTCGTTATCTGTCCGGTGTGGCGCGGGCATCATGTGCGAACGGAACAAGGAAACAAATGTCGACGAGTTAAAACTTCACGTCGAGGACAACTCAGGGCTCGTCGATCGCAAGGGGGCGTTGTCAGTGGCGACTGGACCGGGCGTAAAGTCTTTTGCCAACGGCCAACTCGGACTGGACTGCGACAACCAAACATTGGTCATCGAACAAGGTTTCTTAAAGGTGAAGGTGGATCCCGAAGGTGGATTAATCGTTAAGGAGGGCCATCTCACGCTGAACATTGAAAAATTTTTGCTTTAAAACACCATCATGGTATCGATGCGAGGTGTGGGCATAGCGTAGCCGCTGGGACAACATTTGATCTGGAGGGCCAAGATGATGAGCGCGAACAAGCTAAAACGGGAGTTTGTGACGGGCGCGACGCCCAATGAAACGCATTATCATGATTTGATCGAGTTGGCGGACATTGGTCGCAAAGCGATCGGTTTATCTGAGGAAGAGGGAGCGGCAGAGCCAGGCAATGGGCTGGATTGGAACCCAAGCAATCGCAAATTAAGCGTCAAACTGAAACCCGACTCCAGCGGATTGTTGGTCAATCCCGAAGGTCTCGCGGTCAAACCCGGGATTGGTGTTCAGCTTGCCGAGAACAAGGTCACCATCGCGGTCAAGGCTGAAAGCGCGCTGAGCACAGAAGGGGGCCTATGCGTGAAAACGGGTAACGGAGTGACAATTGGGGACAACTCGCTCAAGTTGCATGTGGACACGGACAAGGGTTTATCGACGAATGGAGGGATGCTTAACGTAAAGTTCGATACCAACACTCTTAAAGTGGCAGGCAATCAACAACTTAGTATTAACTATGATGAAACATATTTTACAGAGCAAAAGGGTAATTTATCGCTGAATGAGGACCACATCGAAAGGGTGAAAAAAGCATTGGCCGAGGAGGTTATAAAAGCATGTAGGTTAATGTTCGTTTCCACCGATGGCGATGTCGGCGAGTATCCAAAGAATAATCAGGACCAAACGGCGCTTGCTGCTCAGTTGCAGCCCATCGTCGACGCGATCAGACGTGTCTACCTTACCGATCAAGGATCGAGCGGGCGCGACATCAAAACCAGCGAGAGGAGCTTGGCGGACGCGATAGGGAAGCTGCTTGCTCGCGCTTACACCGCAGGCGCGTGGGCCGTCGCGGCAGCGCTGGCGAATAAGCTCGGCGGTGCAGTAATGGAGGCAAGCATCCGGAATTATGCGAAGGGGCGAAACGACGAACCGACTCCAAAGGGCATCTCAGGCTGCGTGGTCGAGATAGCAGACAGACTTCAAAATACCTTGTTCCCTTCCGTGCGTAGCATCGATTTGCAGACGTTGTTGGTCAATACAGGCAAAGTACTGGACTCAATCGAAACCACAGATGAAGGGTTGTCGCTGTTGTGTGACACGACGGACTCGACAGTCGTGACCGCAACCATGAGAGGCAGCAAGCTCGAGCTTAAGGGCGAGAGCCCGGGGACGGCAACAATCACGATATACACCGTGCTAAACGGTGGCGCAGGCAACTATCGGCTGGAGTTATCCCGATTCGCCGTTACGGTTTTAGAATACCTCATATTGCCATTGAATGACGTGGAGCTAAAATTCAATACCGTGAGCGTAAATCCCCCGATCGAACGGAAGGCAGCGCCAAATCGACTTGCAGAGCTATTCGTGTTACCACCGCCCGACGGTCAAGGAAACAGCCTCAAAGGCATTAAATTAAAATTCTGCATACCAGTGAGCCAGTCTAAGTTCTCCTCGAAGAGTGTGCAGGTCAAGACTTTGCGCCGCATCACTGGCTCCGAAGTCGAAGCCATAAGCGGGCTTACGGTGGACTCTATTAGAGCCCGCCGTATCGGAGATAATATGCAGTTCTTAGTAGCATTGCATTTTGGATCGCCATTGAATCTTGTGGTGGATGCTGGTTCAACGGCGGTGTACGAGTTAATTCTGAGTATCGACGACCAGGCGTGGGGATTCAAATTCACAAGCCATAAATCAGCGCCGTAACGGCAGTAAGAAGGGCTCGGGCGAGGCGAGTCGCCACCGCCTGCCGCCCTGCAAGGCAGTCAAGTGAGCCATCCTGTCGATATGGTCAGCAGGCTTCACCCACAATGCCCACCGTTTTCGATATTTCGCAATACGTCGTAGACCCTTGGCGAGGTTACCGCGTCGCGCCTGCCCATAAGGTCGGCGGAGTTTTATTGCATGGTTGGCTAAGGCGTGCGGGGCCACGGCGGCGTAGCCATTGGCGGTAAAAAGAAAGCCCAACCAGTCAAAGCCTTCGGCTTTGCCAATGAAGATTTTGTCCGGGTGCTGTTCGACCTATAGGAAGGGAAGCCGCACGCGAGCACATTCTTGATCCAGGTGAGTTTAGTTTGCCAATAGAAAGCAAATGTCAAATATCGGCGTGAATGGGGAGTGGCGGCGCAGCGTGCACAGCCATCGAGTGATGTGCGCCTTGAATAGGCCGTCAAAACAGACGGAAAGCATCCATAGGAGAGGAGCTGAATGACAAATGTTTCCGTGGTTTTTGGGAGCTGTGGCTGTACAGGGCTCGTAGCGTTGAGAAGGATGTACTCAACTGTAGAGTGAACAGGAGTTGCCGTGGCAATGCTTGCTTGAATAAGAGGATTTTGATGAACTGGATTCAACCATTTTCGAAGGCGAGAAGTCGATCGAGATTAGCTGCCTTCATCCGCCCACTTGCACGTGCGGCGCACCAAACGAGCGATCCGATCGGATCGCTCCATATCGTCCTCCTTTTCGGCAGGTTGTATGTTGGTCAAGCACAACGGCAAGCCATGCCATGCGCGCACGGTGGCATGAGCGGCCGGCAGCGGATAGATAAAAGCGAGCGCGTTCGCACCGTGTGGCCTCGTATGCGGGTCGATTGGACACGATGCGCGATAACCTCGGGGGCGGTCGGGCGTAGCAGGACCGTGTGCGTTGTTCGCTCACGGCTTGGCCAGCAGGGTGTCGACGATGCGTAACCAAATTGACCGGTTACACTTTCGTCTACGTGCGTCATTGAATGATGCGGAGCGTCTACAACGCCGTTGTAGCCTGCTATTTCACGATGCGCTGCGTCCGCACATCGCGCGCGTGATCGAGCAATGCGACGATGGCCGTCTCGACGAGCCGTATCGGGTGGGCCGGCTGGTCATCGACGTGGGTGACATTGTGCTGGCAAGATTTGAGCCGGCGCTACTTGAGCGGACGCTCGTCGAGTTGGCGCGTGCGTTGCGGGCCGACCTGAAGGCGCATGCGAGCGCAGGGACACGATGGGCCGTATTGTCCGAGGATAAAGCGGCGCCATGGCGCGCGACGCGCTCGGACACGCTGCGCGTAGCCACGAAGACCGACACCGTTTCATCCGATTGGGCGGCGCTGCTGCGTTATCTGGACACGGGCGTGTGGGGGGCGCCCGACCGCGCGTTTGACGGGCCAAGTGGCGGCCCCGTACCCAGTCCGCATGCGTGCATGATGCGTCTAATACAAATAAGCCAGGCGCACTCGCGTGATGACACGTCTAAGGCCAGGCTCTTGTTGGCCGAGCGCTGCTTGCAACCATCCGCCCGACACCGGCTAATCGCTGGGTGTGATGGCACCGCGTTGCGCGCGCTAATCGCTTGGTTGATTGCCCCCACGCGCATTCCTTTGTCGCGCCCCTTGTCATTATCTGGCTCTCAAGTCGCCTCAACGACGGCAATTGAAGGGGCACAGCGTCACCCGATTGTGGCTCGGAAGCCGGTCAGCGCACAGCACCTGTCGCACGACGCGACGGCGGCTGCGCTGAGTCCGGATCCCTTGCTCGAGGCGTGCCTCGATGCACTGTTGGCTTATCCACTGACCGAGCCGATGCGGCATATGCTGCGTGAGTTGCTGACGGCCCAGTTCAGCAAGCCGAATTCAGCGCGTTGGCTTACGCACCTGACGGCTGAATTACGTGAACGACTGGCGGTGGCCCTCGACCTGCCAGACGTGCGCCCGACGTCGCCCGCCACGGCATCGGTGTCGCGTGTGTCCAGTTCGGCACGCCACGCGCCATGGGAACGTGACGCGCTGACCGCAGAGCGCGCGATGCGGGGCGAGCAGGCGCGCGTTCTCACGCAACGCCGCCCGAACCCGCGCGTTGAAATCGAGCCGCTGATCGTGGCGAACGCAGGTTTGGTGCTGCTATGGCCGGTGTTGCCGCGCCTGTTCCAAACCTTTGAGCTGGTCGATGCCGACAATGGCTGGACGCCGGATGCTGTACGGCGCGCCGTCGCGTTGCTGGACTGGTTGGCGTCGGGGCAGACGCCGCCGGCCGACTGGCGCTTGCCGGTGCCACGCCTGCTATGCGGCTTGCCACCGCTGCCCGACGACGTGCAGCCGATCGACTGGCCCGTGCTGGACGGATCGCAACAGGAAGGGGCTGACCGCTGGCTGAACATGACGCTGGCGGTGCTGCCGGGCCTGCGGCGCTTAAGCGCAGCCGATGTACGCGCGTTTTTCCTGCAACGCACAGGCATGCTGGTGGCAGGCATGAAGCATCTCACCTTAACAGTGGAACGGGATGCAACCGATGTGCTGTTGTCCCAGGTGCCATGGCCGCTGACGCAGATAACACTACCGTGGCTATCAAGCCCCATTGAAGTGGAGTGGCTCGCATGAAAATCTTTACTTCTCGATCGCCCGATGCGCTCGCGCCGGGCACTGAGTGGCACCAGCCGGCCGAGGCGACTGTTAGCACGGCATTCGAGGCGCTTGGGCCGTGGCTTGAGTACGTCGACAAAGTGCTGCAGCAATTGCTTATCTGGCAGCAGCAACACGAGGACGACCGGCTCAACCTCGCCGGGTTACTCCAGCCGAAAGAACTGCTCGAGGCCACATGCGCGCAACCAAGCGGCATGCCGTATTGGAACAGCGACGATGCCACGCCGTGGACAACGCTACATGCGCCGGATGCACACGGGCGACTGGCAGAGGTGATAGAGCGATTCGGGCTCACCTTGTTCGAGACGCAGGTACTGGTGTTGTGTGTGCTGCCGCTATTCGAGCCGCGTTATCGTGTGCTGATTGCCTATTTGCAAGGAGATGAAGGCGCGAGTTGGCCCAGTGTGGAATTTGCGTTGACGCTCTTTAGTGCGACACCCGTGCAGCGTATTGCACACCGCCACCTGCTCGGCACAGACGCTGGCGCTTTGGTGCACCACGGCCTTGTCTACTTGGCGGAGCGTAACGGTCGCGCGAGCACGCGCGACGACGCGTCGTACTTGCGCGTGGATGAGACCGTTTATCGCTACTTAAGCGGCGCAGATGCGACATCGCTGCCCATGGCCCTCACACAGGTGGCGCAGTGGTGGACCGCTTCGCGCTCCGGTGACGTACTGCGTGACGGCCCGTGGGCTGAATGCGCGCAGCAGATCGCAGCGTGCTGTTTTGAGACTGAGCCGAACCGTGCTCCGTTATTACTATTGCACCAAGCCGACGGCTGCCTGGCGTTCATCGCGCAGCTGGCGCACGATGCGGACCGCCCCACGCTAATCGTCAACCTGGCGGCATTGCCGGACGAATCGGACGAGGCGTGGCCTGTGCTGCTCGCGGTGCTGCGCGAAGCGCGCTTGCACGGCAGCGTGCTGGTGCTGCAACAGCTCGCCGATGGCGTGGCACGGCACGGGCGATTGCTTAACGCGCTGGCGTCGCGACTGGAGCGACATGGGCAGCCGGTGGTGGCGCTATGGTCCGGGCAGGACGCGGGCGACGTGTTTGCCACCCTGCCGCAGGTGCGTGTAACGCTGCCGCCGCGCACCCGCAAGGACGATGCGCGGTTATTGCGAGCCAGTTTGAGCCCGGCCGGCGACGGGTGGGACCTGACAGCGTTGCTGCGTCACGCGCGGGTCAATCCTGACGCGCTCAAGCCTACGCTGCAGGAGGCGCAAGGCTATCGGGCGCTGCGTGATGCACAGGCGCCGCTCACGCCAGCCGATCTGCATCAAGCGCTGCGTGTACGCGGCCAGCAACATTTTGGTTCGCTCGCGCAGCGCGTGGCACCACGGCGCACGTTCAATGACTTGATTGTCAGCACCAGCGTGGCTGAGCAGCTGCAAGAGATCGTCGCCGCAATCCGGCAGCGCGACACGGTGCTTGCGCGCGGGTTCGCGTACAAAATCGGCCACGCGACGGGCATCAGTGCGCTGTTCTACGGCGAGTCCGGCACCGGCAAGTCGATGGCCGCCGAAGTGCTCGCCGGCGAATTGGGCGCGGAACTGATCCGAGTGGATCTGTCGACGGTAGTCAACAAATATATCGGCGAGACGGAAAAGAACCTGTCGCGGATTTTTGATCTGGCCGGGGCCGACACCGGTGTCTTGCTGTTCGACGAGGCCGATGCACTGTTTGGCAAGCGCAGCGAAGTGAAGGACGCGCAGGACCGGCACGCGAACATCGAGGTGTCGTATTTGCTGCAACGCCTGGAGCAGTACCCGGGACTGGTGGTGCTTACGACGAATCACCGCGCGCACTTGGACGACGCGTTCACACGACGGCTGACGTTCATCACGCGCTTTGAGACGCCGGACGCAGCGCTGCGCGAGCGGATGTGGCACGCGATCTGGCCGCAGCAGGTGGCGGTAGACGAAGAGGTCGATTTTGCGCAGCTCGCGTCGGCGGCGGAATTGACCGGCGCGGGCATTCGCAACGTCGCGCTGCTCGCGAGCTGGCTCGCAGCCGAGCAAGATCGGGCGGTCAACCAGGCTGATATCGAGCGCGCGGTGCGCCGCGAGCTCAGCAAGACGGGGCGCATCATGCCGTGCTTGTCGAGATGATGGCATGTGCGGCCATAAGGGACGTATAACGACGATGACATACGAGGGCAAATCATGGCGAACGGAAAAGAGAGCAATAAGATTAAGATTGCGCAATGCACGATCTGCGACGAATCGTTGTTAAAGCTTAATGAGCAGATCATGAAGGCACTGAACAGGTATCTGCCGGAGATCGGGGATCGTAAGTTGATTCTCCGGTTTGACATGCCGGATAAGGACCAGCTGCCGAATGACCCGAGGCTGTGCGTGTTTCTCTACGACATTCAGGAGGATTTGGAGCTGCGACACGGGCGAGCCCGTTCATATCAGGCGCACAACCACATGCTGAATCCACGGGTGGTCCATGTGCGCTGCTGCTATCTGGTGACGTATTGGGAAAAACCGTCGAATACAGACATCGGGCCGAGAAGCCAGTCGATGAGGGTGATGAACGCGGTGCTCAACGCGCTGCTCAATGCGGATCTGGATCAGGCGATGCCGCCATCGTTCTCCCGCGTGATTGCCCCGTCTGAGCATTTAGCGAGTCTGGGCAATTTTTGGCAATCGTTGGGTGACCGGCCGCGGTTGTGCCTGAATTTCCAGGTGACGATTCCGGTGGCGCTGCAGATCGACGAAGCCGATCAACAGGTGCCGGTGCTCAGTGCGCAACTTGAGCCGCCAGTAGCGCAATCGTGGGAGCAATATGACAAATCGCTGCCGTTCAAGCGCGTGCTGGTGGCGCGTGTCCTGCAGCAGCTGAGCGTGGATCAAATGCCGGACGCACGCGCGCAGCTCGCGCGCCTGGCGGTGACATGTGTGTATGAGAAGTCAGAGGAATGCCCGAAGGTGCAGGTGGTAGGGCTGCTCGATACGATGCTGTATGAGGCGGTGACAACGGTGATTGAAGCTAAAGAGAATCAGGACAAGTGGAAGGAAATTAACGTGCAAGTACCGGTTGACATCAACGGGCTGACTGAAGTAAAAGCCCCGATTAATAGTTGATGAGCTGGTCAAAAGCTATCTATTTGCCGCATGACGGATTGTTTTCCCTGGGAGTCAAACTTGAAGCCGCAATAATGGAGTAAGAAAATGAAATTTAAATTGTTTTATAATAGGGGTGTTTTTTCTTTTGGTGAAAAATTTGGAGCTAACTATTCGCAAATGCTGTCCAGAAAGACTTTGTATTACCGTTCCATCTCGTCGGAATAATTTTAATCAAACCATTGATGAATAGGAATTCTATGAATAAATTGCCAGACTTTGCGTAAAAAATACGAATACCCTGACATAGTTGTGAAATTATTTTTATTTAACTTTAAGGATGAATCATGCCGTACAATATTAAAATTCCAGCCAATGGAAAACAGTGCCTCCGAAGAAAATCTCTAACGGATACATCCGATTCCGGCAATGCGAATCATAGAAGTGATGTTGTGCGTTACGATCCTGGCTTGGTCAAGCTAAGTTTAGCGGGGCTTGCGCAGAATAACACACCAGCACATGTCATCATATCTCCACAATCATCTCATCAATTTCCTTTGCCAACAAAAATAAGGTCGCCAAGTTCACTTGGTATCTCGGCGCAGGCGATTCGTCCATACTTGCAGGAAATCGCCAGAGATGACAGTAATGCATCAAAATTCGACGAAGAGAAATGGAATCAGTATTCGGGGCTTGTGGCGAAGTATTTGCGGCAAATGCAGCATGGAGAGATGTCTGTAGGATTGGCCTATATGTTAAATATGAGTGATAACAGCAGATTACTTCCTAGAGATAAGGCCGAGGCATTGGAAGCTTCTCTAAATCAAGATGGAGGCACTTTTAAGAAACTTTCGCCAGCTTGGCATCGGCGTCAAGAGATATTCCAGGAAATTGACTTGCTGAAAGCTGCCGGGGACAAGAATGCTGCTGTTGGGGATCAACAAAAACATGCCTCCATTTCATATGCGGGTTTGGAAGACGACCGAACGCCTCCTGGATACGTACGCGCCTATATGGCTATTTATGCTCCATCCAAAAACGATAAATACAAGGACATCTACCTTGATCAGAACGGAGAATGGGTTACCCAAAGTTCTAAGCTATGGATCGGATTAGGCACACCTCATCGGGCACTGAGTTGGTTTATGCACTATCATTTGGACGACGGAAATCCGCTGATTCGTAGTTTTCTTGTCAACAAGAAATTTTTGCGGGATCACTTAGGTGAAATCGAAATAGAAGAAACACGAAACAAAAAGGAAAGCGGTCGCTATATGTTGAATGTAGATATTAAAGAGATAAATCAGTTCGGAGTCGACGCTAAAGCAAAAAATGGTGATAAATCGCCGTTATTAAAAAGCCTATTAAAGCATGCAGTGCCTGGATCGCTAAGAACAATAGGGTTTTCTTGTGACAAAAAGTTTCATAATGAAATGGAGGGGGGGATTTTTATTCGCCTATCTGATTTTCTTGAAGATTTGGGTTTGGGTGATAAGGAGCGCTTGTTTTGGTTTGATGAAAAAAATCAAATGACTATTTATTTTAATGAAAAAAAGGGGTATAAATTTTCTTCTGCTAAAAAATTCGAGGATGATTTTGTTTTATACAAGAGTTTTTTTCACATGATAGAATCTATGGAATCTATGGAAACTAAGGAGATGCTTGCTGATCCTGACATCAAGGATCGATTCAATTCTATGCTGAAGTCCTTGTTAATGAAAAACGAATGGATGCCAAAGGATTTGGATCGAAAATTAATGGAATCTGAAAATATGATTTTGAAAAACATAGAAAAATTGCGTGAGCTTGCAGGCCGGCCTCATAGTACATCCGAGATGTATCAGTTAGATAAAAAATTAGAAGAAGCGAAAGAGGCATTAAAAAATGCGAATAAATTTACTTAAACGGACACATATGGCACCAGTTGTATTACTTGCATCTGCTGGCCCGGATCGATCTCGAAACGCACCAGCGGCTCAGGCGCTTTGACTAACTTCAATGATCGCAGATAGGCGCGAAGCCTCGTTAGTCCGCCGTCGTAGCCCATTGCGCGAATCTCGATCAGCAGCGCCGTCGCCGGCAGCCACGCGGGATGTGTCCCTCGAACTCGATCGTGCAAATAGGCTTTGAATGGAGCGAGCTTCTGTACGCGCCCTGACCGCGCAGTGCGTTCCTGTTCGGTACAGCCACGTAAATACTTGCGCACAGTGTTCCTCGACAGTCTCAGTTCCCGCGAAATCTCCCTGATTGCCATTCCTTGGCGGGCCAACACACGTATTTCCACTTGAGGCTACCCAAAAAACTGGTCCATTCAAAAGTAGAAAAAATCCGGCATGATGCAACCTTGACAAGCAGAAGGTCATGTCGTGAAGAAGAGCAGATACACTGAAGAACAGATTACATTTGCG